>CAZMCA010000005.1:0-47111 GCA_964564595.1 uncultured Caulobacteraceae bacterium | reverse complement strand
ATCATGGGTGCTATACAAAATCTATGCATCTGATAATTTTACGTTTTTCGTTATGAGTCATGGGTCAAAGCACGAACGTGTGCACTCTGTGCGCACTAGGTGGCCCAATGTCTCCGCGGTCGGCCGCCTGAAGCGAGCGACGTAGGCGCGATGGCAACGAGGTTGGCGCTGCCCCAGGTGAAGCGAGGCTGTCCGAGCTTCTGGATGAGCAGATCGGCGGCGTGCCGATCTTCCAGGCGTCGACGCCGATATTGCGCGCCGTGGTGCGGAACTCCCGGCCCAGCGCCAAGCATCGCCATACATGCGCTTGTGCAGCGCGCGGATGAAATCCTCGGTGAGCACGTCGTGTCGGGCGCGCGGTTTGATGGCCCAGCGGTCGCCCTTGTCGATATTGACCTGCTCGGCTTCGTTCAGTTCGCGCCGGAACGTGATGTAGCTCGGAATGAGCCCATCACGCTCCTCGGGCGCCAAAGGCGTATTGGCTTCGTCATCGCCATCGAACAGCGGATCATCGCTCATGCGCCGTCCCATAAGCGGCGTGGATCGCCGGCGAGGATTTCCATGGCGAGGCGTTCGCGCCTGTTCTTTCCTGTTCGTTTCAATAGCATATATGTGTTCTACGAAAGATCCCACCTGTCCACCCTGCGCACGCGCCGCGGGTCGATTGCGATTGGTTGCCCTCACGCTCGCTGCGGCTCGGGGCAGATCGCTGATGACGCCGCCTAGCCGGCTTTGTCGCGTCCGCAAACCTTGCGGACGCAGCCGCGCAGCCAGCGGTGCGCCGGATCGGCATCCATGCGCGGGTGCCACAACATCGAAACCGTGAAGCCTTGCGCGGCCATCGGCAGAGCAAATGTGACCATGCCGCCCCGCAAGGTCGCGGTATGGCGCTCTGGCACGGTGGCGACCAAATCCGTGGTCCGGGCCAGCGACAGCGCCGCAGAAAACCCGCTGACCACTGAGCCCGTTCTGCGCTGCAATCCTTTCGACAGAAACGGCAGATCGACAGCCTCCTCCTCCAGACCGCTGCGCGACACCACCACGTGCTGGCACTCTCGATAGCGCGCGGCGGTGAGCTTGCCGGACGTGAGCGGATGGCCGCGCCGCACCACCCCGACCAGCTTGTCGCGGAAGAGCGCCTGGGTGCGCACTTCAGGGCCAAGCGATCGTTCGATCACGCCCGTTTCCAGATCGACGCGCCCTTCGCGCAACGGGCTGCTGTCCTTGTCGGCTTTCTGCATGAAGTGGAGTCGCACCAGCGGAGCCTCGGCAGCGACCGCACCAATGAGCTTGGCGCCGAAGCTTTCAACAATCCCGTCGCTGGTGCGCAGCGTGTAGGTCCGCGCCAACTTTGAAAGATCGAGATGTTCGTCCGGACTGAGAACTGCGCTCGCTTCCTGAACTAAGGCCTCGACCCGTTCGCGCAATGCCAGCGCCCGCGGCGTCGGCACGAGACGACGGCCGGCGCGGACCAGCAGCGGATCGCCCGTCGCCTCCCGGAGACGCGCCAGCGCCCGGCTCATCGCCGAAGCGCTGAGATGAAGCCGCGCAGCGGCTTTGGTGACGCTGCCTTCGGCCAAGAGAACGTCGAGCGTGAAAAGCAGATTGAGATCGGGCGTCGCCATGCGCGCAGTCTATGACATGGCGTTAGACGCAACAATAGAATGCAATCATTGCACGTTCCGCCATGCCAGATGTGGACCTAGCTTTGCCTTAGCCCACGCACAGGAGGTCCGTCATGGCCAATGCCCTTGAACACTTCATCGCATCCGTCCGCAACGATTGGGGGCCGCTCACCAGCGATCTCGCGGCTAAGACCCGCGCTCATATGCAAAAGCTGGCGTCGGCTTCATCCGACGAGCCTTGGCTCAAAGCGCTAATCGAAGAGCAACCCGCCAATCAAGAACTCTATCGCGATCCCGACCACGGCTTCGTGCTGCTGGCTCACACCGAACAGAACGGGCTTTATCGCGCGCCGCACGATCACGGCCGCTCCTGGGTGATCTATGCGGTCCAGCACGGCGCCATCGACATGGGCGGTTATGCCCGCATCGCAGATGAAGGACGTGCAGCGCATCTGGTCAAACGCGACGCGACAATCGTGCGCGCAGGCATGGCGCAACTCTATCTGCCGGGCGACATCCACGACACGCGCTGCGTCGCCGATACGACGCTCTTGTTTCGCTTCACCGAGCGCGATCTGAAACTCGAAGACAAGCGCGATCACCGCATCACGCGCTATGTCGATGCCGACAGTGTCTGGACCGCGCCATGAGCGCCGATATTGCCGCGGCGGCTGCAGAACCCGCCTTGCCTTTGCCACGGCGGGCCGTCGCGATCGCAGCGGTGCTGGCGGCGATGACCATGGTGGTGCTGGATGCGGGCGTCTCCAATCTCGCTCTGCCGACCATCGCCGCTACGCTGGCGATCCCGCCCAACACCGCCATCCTTGTCGTCACCGCCTATCAGACCGCTTTGATCATGGCGCTGCTGCCGTGCAGCGCGCTTGGCGCACGCTTCGGTCATGCGCGCGTTTTCGCCTGGGGTGTTGCGCTCTTTGCCCTCGCATCGGGCGTCTGTGCGCTTGCGCCATCCTTACCGGTTCTGATCACGGCGCGCTTTGCCGAAGGGCTGGGCGGCGCTGCGGTTCTAGCGTTGGGCGTCGCATTGTTACGGCTGTCGGTTTCAGACGAACGTCTGGGCGCGGCGATCAGTTGGAACGCGCTGACCGTGGCTTTGGCGACTGCAGCGGGTCCGGTGATCGGCGCACTTCTACTCTCGCATCTCGATTGGCGCTGGATCTATGTCGTCAATCTGCCGCTCGGCGCGCTGGTGATCGCCGCCGCGCAGGCGCTGCCGCGCGGTCTCAAGAACCACGCGCCACTCGATTTCGTCAGCATGGCGTTGAACGCCGCCATGTTCGGACTCGTCGTGCTGAGTGTGGAGACCATTCTGGCGCGCCCGCTGCTCGCCATCGGACTGATGAGCGCAGCCGCCGCCGCGCTGATCGCGCTGGTGCGGCGCGCGTCGATTGCGACCGCGCCTTTGCTGCCAATCGATCTGTTGCGCCTGGGCACATTCCGCATTGCCGTGATCGCGTCTGTTTGCTGCTTCACCGGTCAAACTATCGCGCTGGTGGCGCTGCCTTTCTATCTGCAACACAATCTGCACCAATCGGCGGCAGCCACAGGACTTTACATGACGCCCTGGCCGCTTGCGGTCGCCGCCACGGCCCTCGTCGTCGGGCGCCTGGTCAATCGCATCCCGGCTTGGGCCTTGTGCGTCGCTGGCGCCGCAGGCCTCACGCTGGGACTCGCCATGGCGGCGCTCTGGCCTCTGCACAGTGATCTGTCGCCCCTGGTGATTAGCTTCATTCTGTGCGGCGCCGGCTTTGGCCTGTTTCAAACGCCCAACAACCGCACCATGTTCATGGCCGCCCCCGCCGCACGTAGCGGCGCTGCAGGCGCCATGCAGGGCACGGCGCGCCTGCTCGGTCAGACGTCGGGCGCTGTGATCATGACGCTGATCTTTGCGCTGATCGCGGCGGAGAACGCGCCACAGATCGGCCTTGCCATCGGCGCAGGGTTTACGTTGCTCGCCGCGCTTGTCAGTGCGTTGGGGCGAACCACCGCTTAGCGGTGTAAATATCGTCTCCGGCAAGCGATCAATCTTGCTCGTCTAAAAGCGAACGCAAGATCCACGCGGTCTTCTCATGTACATTGAGGCGCTGGGTCAGCAAATCCGCGGTTGGCTGGTCCTTGGCGCTTTCGACGATGGGAAAGATACTGCGTGCAGTGCGCGCGACTGCTTCGTGTCCTTTGACAAGAACGCGAACCAGTTCCGGCGCCTTCGGCGGCTTGGCCGGTGCGTCCTTCACCGAGCTGAGGTGTCCGCCAGCAGCTTTGAGAGTTCGGCGGCGATTTTCGCGCGATCCTCTTCGGCAATGCCTCTGTCGATCTGCTTTGCATCCGATTTGGCCATCCTCGGCGCGCTTCAGACGCCGACGATCGAGCGATACGCAACATAAGCCGCGACAACCAACACGAAGACCGCAAAAATCCGCTGCAGCAGAGCGCGGCGCGCGGCGAGCTTACGACTGGCCCACACGCCCAACGCGCCCCCGGCGACGCCGCCGACGATCATCCACCCCGCGATCGGCCAAAGCACATATCCAGACACGGCGTAATTGATTGCCGTGGTCGCGCCGAACAGCGCCACCGCCAACAATGATGAGCCGACAGCGTTCAGCATCGGCATGCGAGAGCCAAGCATGAGGCCAGGCACAATCAGGAAGCCGCCGCCAATGCCGAAGAACCCGGACGCCGCGCCAACCGCCAGCCCAATCGGGATGAGCCGCACTGCAATCGTTGGGTTAAGCGCCACATCCGCAACACCCTCACCCGCATTCGGGCGCCACATCGATATGGCGACCGCCGCCATGGCCACCGCGAAGATCAGCGTGAGCGGCTGCGGATCGATCAATTTTCCAATGCTTGACCCGATCGCCGCGCCGGCAATGCCGGCAAGCGCGAACGTGATCGCACATGGCCATTTCACTGTGCCGCGCTGGGCGTGACCAAGAAGATTGGCGGCCGCGTTCACCGAGACGCCAAGCGCGCTCGTACCGATCGCGAAGTGCGCATTCGGCACGCCGACGAAATAGAGAAGCAGCGGGACAGCCAGAACAGAGCCGCCTCCGCCCAAGAGCCCGAGCAGGAAACCGACCCCCGACCCCGACAGCATCGCCGCGATTGACTGCCAATCCATGCGTCACACCCTCTCGTGCGGCTTGCTTTTTATTAGCTTTTTCTTATATGCGTAAAATCGAAGAGATTGCAAGGAGCCAGACGATGGGCCGCCCCGATGTTCACGCCTTCTTCCATGAGCCTACCAACACCGTGACCTATGTTGTCGTCGATCCGGCGACGAAGAATGCCGCGCTCATTGACCCTGTTTTGGACTTCGATCCGGCATCGGGCCGGGTCTGGCGCGCATCGATCACGGAGGTTCTCACCGCAGCCAAGAGCTTGGGCGTCGCGATCAAATGGATCCTCGAAACCCATGCGCACGCCGATCACCTCTCCGGCGCGCAAGTCGCGCACGCAGAGACCGGTGCGCCGATCGTGATCGGCGACCACATCCGCACGGTTCAACACACATTCGCGCCGCGCTTCCTCGCCGAGGATGTGACCGATGACTACGAGGCCTTTGACCGGCTGGTGAAGGAGGGCGACGTGCTTGCGCTTGGCGCTCTTGAGATTCGCGTGCTGCACACGCCGGGGCACACGCCAGCCTGCGTGACCTATGTGATCGGCGACGCCGCCTTCGTTGGCGACACCCTGTTCATGCCCGATTACGGCACGGCACGCGCTGATTTTCCCGGCGGCGACGCCAAGGCGCTCTACCATTCCATCCGCAAGATCCTGGCGCTGCCGTCTGAGACGCGGATTTTTGTCGGACACGATTACAAACCCGAGGGACGGAACGCCTACGCATGGGAAACCAGCGTCGCCGAGCAGCGCGCAAAGAATGTTCAAATCAACGAGGGCGTGGATGAAGCCCACTTTGTCGAAGCCCGTCGCGCGCGCGATGCGACGCTCGCGGCCCCGCGCCTCCTCTTGCCGTCATTGCAAGTGAATATTCGCGGCGGACGTTTGCCGCCGCCCGACAAGGATGGCGTCATCCGTTTCCGTATTCCTGTGACGGAAATCGCCTGAGCGGCCTCGCACAGCGCAAGCCCGCCTCGATCCTCCGGATCGGGGCGGGCCTTTTCTCTGAAGCGCCTCAGCGCAGCTTACAGGTACGGATGCCGAAGAGTGCGTAAGCGGGGCAGAATCCGACGATCCCCGTCAGCAATGGCACGAGCCCAAGCCACGCCCACGGCGTTTTCGGGCCGACGAACACGAGCGAAATGATCGCCAGCCCGACGATGACGCGCACGACGCGATCCAGGCCTCCTTCATTGATGGTCATGAGTCTCTTCCTCTCTTCTACTCAGCCGCTGTCAATTGTGGGGTGATGTGCGGGTTCTCCACCTCGGGCTCCTGCGATAGGCGCTCATCGTCGCGCATGACGATGTAAATCGCAGGGATCACGAGCACGGTGAGCAAGGTGGACGACGCAAGCCCGAACAGGAGCGAGATCGCGAGCCCCTGGAAGATGGGGTCAGTGAGGATCACAGCCGCTCCGATCATCGCCGCAAGCGCAGTCAGCAGGATCGGCTTGAAGCGGATGGCGCCGGCCTCAAGCAACACGTTCCGCAACGACTTACCTTCGGTCTTGGCGTGGCGGATGAAGTCCACCAGCAGGATCGAATTGCGCACGATGATGCCGGCAAGCGCGATAAACCCGATCATCGATGTCGCGGTGAACGGCGCGTTGAATAAAAGATGCCCGACGACAATCCCGATCAGCGTGAGCGGTATCGGCGTGAGGATCACCAGCGGCAGCTTGAAGCTTTTGAATTGCGCCACGACAAGAATGTAGATGCCGAAGATCGCCACCGCGAACGCCGCGCCCATATCGCGGAACGTCACATAGGTGATCTCCCATTCGCCGTCCCAAAGCAGAGTCGGCGTGGCCTCGTCTTCCGGCTGGCCATAGAGACTGATTGCCGGGCGCGGCAGCGCGCCCCAATCATGGCGCTCAATCGCTGAATCGACCGCCAGCATGCCATAAATTGGCGCTTCATAGGCGCCGGCCAATTCGGCCATCACCATCTCGGCGTAACGGCCGTCGCGCCGGAATATTGGGTAAGACCCTTGTTCTGATTGCGCCTGGACGACCTCTCCCAATTGCACCAGGCGCGATCCATTCGCGGCCATCGCTACGGGCATGGAAGCAAGGTTCTCCGACCAGCTCCGCGCCGATTGCGGCAAGCGCACCGCGATCTCGATCGGGTTGCGCCCCTCGCCGCGATGCGAATAGCCAACAACTTGTCCGCCGAGCGTCGCCGCAACCGAATCCAGCACGTGCTGCTCGGACACGCCGAAATGTTCAAGTTGCGCACGGTCTGGCGTCAGACGCAGTCGGGGCCGTTGCTCGCCGAAGCTATCGTCGATGTCGACAATATAGGGCACGCTCTGAAAGATGCCGCGCACTTCGGTCGCCACCGCGCGGCGTGTTTCCGCGTCGGGACCGTATATCTCGGCCAGCAAAGTAGAGATCACCGGCGGTCCAGGCGGCACCTCGACCACGCGGACAGCCGTGCCTTCGGGCGTCGCCACCGCGCGCAAGCGTTCGCGCATATCGAGGGCGATCGCATGGCTGGCGCGCTCGCGATCGTGCCGCGGCGCCAATGTCACTTGCAGATCGCCCTGCTCCGGCCGGTTGCGCAGATAATAATGGCGGACGAGGCCGTTGAAATTGAACGGCGCCGCCGTGCCGGCATAGGCGTCGACTGACTGCACCTCAGGAATGCGCTCCACAACGCGCGCCGCTTCAATCAGGACCCGTTCCGTTTCCTCCAGCGATGCGCCTTCAGGCAGATCGACGACCACCTGCACTTCCGACTTATTGTCGAAGGGCAGCAGCTTCACCCGGACGATGCCAAATCCGAACAACGAACATGCGACCACCGTCGCTACGCCGACGCCGATCAAGAAATTGCGCGCCGATTTGCGCGAGCGAATAATGGGCGCCGCCACACGGCGATAGAGCCGGCCGAGAACACCTTCGCCGTGACCGTGAACGCCGTGCGAGGCTTCAAGCGTCTTGCGCGCAAACCGGACCATCAGCCAGGGCGCCAGCACCATGGCGACGAAGAAGGAGAACACCATCGCCGCTGACGCATTGGCCGGGATGGGCGCCATATAGGGGCCCATCAGACCCGACACGAACATCATCGGCAGCAGCGCTGCGATCACGGTGAGCGTCGCGATGATGGTGGGATTGCCGACTTCGGCCACCGCCTCCACAGCCGCTTCATAGCGGCCGCGCCCGTCACGCTTTGCCCAATGGCGGGCAATATTCTCGATCACCACGATCGCGTCATCGACGAGAATGCCGATGGAGAAGATCAGCGCGAACAGGCTGACGCGGTTGATGGTGTAACCCATCAGGTTGGACGCGAAGAGCGTCAGCAAGATCGTCGTTGGGATGACGAACGCCGTCACCAGCGCCTCGCGCCAGCCGATCGTGAACCCGATCAAAACAACGATGGAAATCGTCGCGAGGCCTAAATGGTAGAGAAGCTCATTGGCCTTCTCATTGGCGGTTTCGCCGTAATTGCGCGTCATCACCGCGCTCACGCCTTCAGGAATGAGCCGGCCTTCAAGCTGATGGAGGCGCCGTTCAATCGCCTGTGAAACAACCACCGCATTGGCGCCGTCGCGCTTGGCGATGGCAAGGCTCACAGCCGGCGCCATGCGGCTTTCGCCTTCAGCGCCATCCCGCGTGAAGCGCCACACGCGCGCCTGATCCTCGCGTGGGCCAAGCGTCACTTCGGCGACATCGCGCAAATAGACGGTGCGCCCGTCCGCCGCGCTGACAGTCAGCAACCCGATGTCGGCGGGCTCATCGAGCGTGCGACCGACCACAGCGGATGAGGTTTCGCTCAATCCGCGCAGATCGCCGCCGGGGAACGAGCGGTTGGCGTTGCGCACCGCGTCGATCACGGAACCGAGCGGCACGCCATAGAGTGCAAGACGGCCAGGATCGGGCGCCACGCGAATTTCCTGGGGCCGTCCGCCAACGATGAAGGTAAGACCCACGTCCTGGATCTTCATGAGCTCGCTTTGCAGCTCGTCGGCCAGGAGATAGAGCGCCTGGTCGTGCCAACGATCGGCGACACGCGCGTCCGGAGATAGCGTGATCACCGCGATCGGCACGTCGCTGATGCCGCGCGCGACAATCTGCGGCTCGGGAATACCGACGGGTATGCGGCTCATATTGGCGCGCACTTCGGACTGAATGCGCGTGATCGCCGCATCGGGATCGGTGCCGACCACAAAGCGCGCTGTCACCAGAACGCCGTCATCATTGGTCTGACTGTAAACGTGCTCGACGCCGTCTATGCCTTTGACGATCGTTTCCAGAGGCTTGGTGATGAGTTCAACGGCGTCTGGCGCGCGCAAGCCGTCGGCGCGGACCATGATATCGACCAGAGGCACGCTGATCTGCGGTTCTTCTTCTCGTGGAATGCTGAAAAGCGCGAGCAGCCCCAAGGCCAGCGCCGTCAGAAGAAAAAGCGGCGTCAGCGGCGATCGGATGGTCGCCTTGGTGATGGCCCCGGAGACGCCCAGTTTCATGCGCCCGTCTCCGCCGGAACGATCTGATCGCCGGCCTGGAGACCCGACAATATCTCGATGCCGTCATTCATGTTCTCCAGCGGCGTGCGCGCGCCGCGCTGCACCGGCGCTTCGATCGCCGCGCCGTCGCGCCAGAGCCGCACATAGTCCACGCCATAGCGCGTGACGATGTACCGTCCGGGAATGACGAATGCGCGGCGCTCTCCCGCTGGCGCAAGCACGCGCACGCGCGCGCCAATGAATTCGCCCTCAAAGCTTGATGCGTCGAGATCGGCGGTCACCATGCCATTGTCGATAGCGGGATAGACTTGCCGCACGCGCGCGGTGCGCACCGGCGCATTGTCATCGCCAAGGATTCGGATGTCCTGGCCTTCGCGCAACAGACTGGATTCGCCCTCGGGCAATTCAATGCGCAAAACGCGCGCGCCCGTCGAGATAGCGACAACGATATCGCCTGGCATGACGACCGCGCCTTGCGGGATGGGCAGGCGCGTCACGCGCCCATCGGCGGGCGCATAGACCCGCCCCTGCCCCGCCATCGCGCCCGCAGCGCCAGCCTGCGCGCGCGCCGCGCGCAGTTGGGCCTCGGCGGCGCGGGCTTGCGCTTGCACAGCATCCATCCGCGCCTGCGCATAGACGCCGCGTTCGAAAAGATACTGCGCGCGCCGGAGATCGCCGCGCGCCTGTTCGGCCAACGCTTCGGCCGCGCCGACGCCGGCGCTTCCAGCCTGCGCTTCCAGCGACAGCCTTTGATCGACAATGACCGCCAACAATTGGCCCCGCCGCACCTCTGCGCCCTCACGCACATGCACTTGCTGCAATGTGCCGCCAATACGCGCCCGCGCATCGCCAATGTCGCGATTGGTCAGTACGGCGGCCACGGACTTGTAATCGGGCGCAGTGACTTCTTCGACGGTCAGAAGACCAGCCGGCGGCGCCGGCCGCGCAGCCGGCGCGTCATGTTCATTGCGCCCGCAACTCGCAAGCGCTGCGACCGCAGCCAGCGCCGCCGCCAAGCCCAATTTGCGCCAACCCCGCATCGCGCGCTCCCTATCTTTTGTCTCGGACGGCGCCGCTTGCCGGATCGATGGTGACGGTCGGCAAACCTGCCGCCTCCCACGCGCCGATGCCGCCCTGCATGTGCGCGCGCACCGGCACGCCTGCTTGGGCGCACGCGGCGAAGGCGGTCGCCGAGCGCTTGCCCGATCCACAATGCAGCACGATCGGCTGCGCCTCATCCTTCGGCAAAAGCCCGGCGTCGAACGTCGACAACGGATAGAGCAAGGCGCCGTGAATCCGCTCAGCCGCGAACTCCATCGGCTCACGCACATCGATGAGCACGATCTCTCGCTTCTTCAGCGCAGCGGCGATCTGCTCCGGAGACATGGTCGGCGGATTATTAAACATGCTCAACTCCCTTGCCCTTGCGCTGGCTCAAGGCCGCAGACTCGCTTCTCCAGCACTTTGATGATGTCGCGCGCCGCCTGGCTCCGCAGGGCGTACGGCATCTGCTGGCCCTCGCGCCGCGCGCTCACGAGCCGTTCGCGCCGCATCACCGCGAGGTGCTGCGACACAACCGATTCGCGCACCCCGAGGCAGGCCGCGAGGGCGCCAACCGTCTCTTCGCCGCCAGCCAGCCGGCAAGCGATCATGAGCCTGTGGGGACTGGCCAAGGCCTTAAGCAATTCGCTCGCGGCCTCGGCCTCAGCACCAGGAGAAACGCCCTGTTCTTTCATACTTGCGTATATACGGTTTTACTTATATATAGTCAAGCAGACAACGGCGCCAGCCCGGCTCGTGCGGGCGCCGGTCTCCCAGGAGGAAATGTCAGATGGCCGAGATCGTGGTGCTGGGCGCAGGACTTGGCGGGGTCATCGCCGCCTATGAGATCAAGGACAAGGTCCGCGCGGAAGACCGGGTAACGCTCGTCTCGAAAGGCGATGTCTACCACTTCGTCCCATCCAATCCCTGGGTGGCGGTGAGTTGGCGCGATCGCAAATCCATTGAGGTGAAGCTGCCCGCAGTGATGAAGAAGCGCGGCATCGCCTTCATTGACGTGCCGGCCAAACAGGTGCTGCCAAGCGAAAATCGCCTTGTCCTGGATGACGGGCGTTCCGTGCCTTACGACTATCTCGTGATCGCCACCGGCCCTGATCTTGCCTTTGACGAGATCAGCGGACTTGGACCCAACGCCAACACCCAATCGATCTGTCACGTCGATCACGCCGAACAGGCAGCGGCCGCCTTCGATGCGTTCTGCAAGAAGCCTGGGCCGATCGTGGTCGGAGCCGTGCAAGGCGCAAGCTGCTTTGGGCCGGCCTATGAATTCGCCATGATTCTCGACACCGAATTGCGCAAGCGCCGCATTCGCGATCGCGTGCCGATGACGTTTGTCACCTCCGAGCCCTATGTCGGCCATCTCGGCCTTGACGGCGTCGGCGACACCAAGGGGCTGCTCGAAAGCGAAATGCGCAATCGCCACATCAAGTGGATCACCAATGCGCGCGTCACGTCCGTCGATCCCGGCCTAATGCACGTCGAAGAGATCAATGAAGACGGCTCGGTGAAGGCCGCACACGATCTGCCGTTCGGTTTTTCCATGATGCTGCCCGCGTTTCGCGGCGTGCCAGCGCTCAAGGGCGCCGAAGGACTGACAAATCCGCGCGGGTTCGTGCTGATCGACAAGAACCAGCGCAATCCTGCCTTCCCCAATATCTTCAGCATCGGTGTGACCGTCGCCATTCCGCCCATGGGCAAGACCGCGGTACCGGTCGGCGTGCCGAAGACCGGCTTCATGATCGAATCCATGGTGACGGCGACGGCCGACAACATCGGCGCGCTGGTGCGCGGCAAGGCCGCGGCCGCCGAGGCCACATGGAATGCGATCTGCCTTGCGGATTTCGGCGATGGCGGCGTCGCATTCGTCGCGCAGCCACAGATTCCGCCGCGCAACGTGAACTGGTCCGCAGAAGGCAAATGGGTCCACCTCGCCAAGGAAGCGTTCGAAAAATACTTCCTCGGCAAGGTGCGCAAAGGCCAGAGCGAGCCCTTCTACGAAGGCTTCGTCATGGATCTCCTCGGCATCAAGAAGGTGAAGGACTAAAGGCCCATGTCCGCGCTCAGACAAATCGCCTGCCCCGCCTGCGGCACAGGCAATCGCATCGCCCCAGATCGCGATCTCGCCAACGCCAAATGCGGACAATGCGGCAAGCCGCTTTTTTCCGGCGCGCCCGTCGATGTCGATGACGCGGCCTTCGCCAAGCATCTGCAGCACACCAAAGGCCCCATCGTCCTCGATGTCTGGGCGCCCTGGTGCGGCCCTTGCCGCATGATGGCGCCGCATTTTGCCGAGGCCGCCAAACGTCTGAACGGTCAGGCCGTGTTTCTGAAAATGAACGCCGACCAATGCCAAACGCCCGCGCGCCTTGGCGTGCGCGGCATCCCGGCGCTCTTCTTGTTCGAGAACGGCAAGCCCGTGGCGAACCAGGCTGGCCTGATGACAGCAGACGCGCTCACACACTGGATCGAAAACGCAAGGAGCATCGCATGACCCTGGATCGCGCCGTTCTCGCTTTCGCCGGCTTGGTTGTTCTAACCAGCCTGGCGCTCGCGCATTTTGTGCATCCCGCCTGGATCTGGCTCACCGTCTTCGCGGGCGCCAACATGTTCCAGGCGGCTTTTACCGGCTTTTGCCCCGCCGCCATGGTCTTCAAGGCCTTGGGCGTCAAACAAGGCTGCGCCTTCAAATGAAGCGGATCACGCTTGCCGCTGCTGGCGCAGTCCTCGTGTTGCTGGCGCCATGCAATGCGCATGCGCAATCACTCGATGACGCCACCGCCGCCGCGCTCGCCAACAGCCCTGTTCTGTCAGCGGCGGACGCCCGTGTCGATGGCGCGGATGCACGCCTGACACAGGCGCGATCCGCGCGCTATCCGCAGATCACTGCGCGAGGACAATACGCTGAGGCGGAGACTGATTTCGGCGGCGGACGCCAAGACATAAATCCGCGCTCTGGCATGGTCTCGGCTGAACAATTGCTGTTCGCAGGCGGGCGCGTCTGGGCCAGCGTGCGCCAAGCCCGTGCAGGCCGGGAAGCCAGCGAAGCCGAACGCGATGGCATGCGCGCAGCGCTTATCGCAGATGTCGCTGAGGCCTATCTCGGTTTGACCACGAGCCGCCGGGCGCTTGCTTTGCGCACCTCCACGCTCGCTAGCCTCACCACACTCGCCGATCAATCGCAGGCGCGCTTCGACGCGGGCGAGATCGCCCGCAGCGAGCTTGCCCAAGCGCTCGCGCGGCGGGCAGGCGCGCAGGCCGCGCTCGCCCAGGCGCGCGCAGATGAGGCGAGCGCCGTTGCACGCTTTCGGCGCGTGATCGGCGTTGAACCAGGCGTGCTCGCGCCTGTTGACGCGGCGCCTGAGACGCCGCCAACGCGCGAGGACGCGATTGCACGTGCGCAGCGCGCCAGTGCCCAACTCATAGCTCTTCGCGAAGCCGAAACAGCGGCGTCCGCCGGCATTTGGCGCGCAGCATCGCAACATGCGCCAACGGTCTCGCTCAGCGTCGAGGCAAGCTCGGTGCGCGACGAATTTCTGCCCGGCTATCGCGCCGATGGCACGTCTTTCATCGCTCGCGCCTCCATTCCGCTCTTCACAGGCGGACGCATTAGCGGCGAGGTGCGTGAAGCGCGTGCTGTGCTCGACGAAGCGCGCGCCGTGCGCCTAGCCGCCGAACGCGGCGTGACAGATGACGTCACAAGCGCGTTTGAAAACAACCAGGCGGCGCGGGAAGCGGAAGCCGCCGCCCGCCTTCAGGTCGAAGCCTCGCGGACCGCACTGCAAAGCATGCGGGACGAGGCCTCTGTCGGGCAACGGCCGACGATCGATGTGCTCGACGCGGAACGCGATCTCCTGCAGGCCGAACTCGACCTAGATCACGCACGCGCTACACTGGTCGTATCAGCCTATCGCTTGCGCGCGCTTGCAGGGATGACTTGAAATGCGCGCCGTTGCGCACGCACGACACACCGGCTCGCGGGCCTTAAGAAGCTCAGCCGTGAGAAGGCCCGCCATACACTTCGCAGAGCACGCCGATCAATCGCTCGGCGATCGGGTCCGAGAGACGATAATAGATCGTCTGGGCGTCGCGCCGGGTTGCGACAAGTCCGTCAGCGCGCAGCTTGGCGAGATGCTGCGACAGGGCCGACTGGCTTAGATTCACGTATTCGCCGAGTTCGGTGACCGAGAGTTCCGACCCGCTCAGGCGGCAAAGCACGGTCAGACGCTGCTCATTGGCGAGAAGCTTGAGCAAGCGGGCCGCCTCGACCGCGCGCGGTTCGAGATGCTCCACGGGGCGCACGCTCGCGGCCGCGGGTCTGCGCCGCGCCGCAGCTGGCTTTGCCGCCACCGATCTCCGAACCGCTCGTTTTGCTGCTGAACCCATAAACGCCTCTCTTTCGAACCTAATTTAGCAAATCCGAATAAATCTTCAATGAACCGCAGCTGCGGCGCCCAAATCCAGGTCGATACAAAGGTTGGCGATGCATTTGAGCGCCGGCCGATGGGTGACGATGATGGCGAGCCGATTCGGCGCCTCATCGACATAAGCGCGGATAGAACGGGCGACCGCCTCCTCTGTTTCCGCGTCCAGTCCTTCGCTTGGCTCGTCGAGCAAGAGCAGCGGCCGCTCCGATATGAAAGCGCGCGCCAAGCCAATCCGGCGCGCTTCCCCGCCCGAGAAGCCCGCGCCGAGCGCGCTAACCTCTGCGTCCAGCCCGCCAGCGTCTGCGACGACCTTGTCCACGCCTGCGCGGCGCAACGCCGTCCACATACCAGCGTCGTTGGCCTCGGGTGCGCCCCATCGCAAGTTCTCGCGCACGCTGCCCGGCGCCAACTCGGCCGCTTGAGGCGCATAGGCAATCAACGCAGTGAGATCGCAGCGTTCCGCCGGCGCCGCGCCGCCAATTGTCACGGCGCCCGCATGTGGCGCGCGCCAGCCGAGAAGACTGCGCAGGAGCGTCGACTTTCCCGCCCCGCTTCGGCCGGTGATGACGGCAATGTCTCCGGCATTCACAGCAAACGTGACGCCCGGGCGCAGCGGCCGTCCGTTGTCTGCCAATGCCGCATAGTCACGGGCCGCCACCATCCAAGGCAAGCGCGCCGGCGCAGGCTTTACACCTGGCGCGCCAAGCGCAAGCATTGCATCGACCCGGACGCGCGCGGCGGCGCGCTCCTGCTTTCGCGCGCCAATCTCCACTTGGGTCAACGCCTGGTCGCTGAGGGCGAGACTTGCGAGCACGCCAGCAATCACAGCCGCGGGATCTGCGTTATGCGCGGGCGCGGTCACTAACGCCATTGCAATCGCTACCGCCCAGATCATGCCAGCCGCAGCTGAAATCCATGCTCCCGATCGAGCGATCCTGGTTTCGTCTGCTTCGATGTTCCCGGTCAGGGTTTCGATCATCTCAAGCACATGCGACGCCGCCCCTAGCGTGCGGATTTCCGCGCCGCCTTTCTCCATTGCAGCAGACAAGGCGCGCAAACGCGCCCGCTGCTCAACAAGACGCGCGCCAGATGCGCCAGCACGCACATGGGCAAGAAAGGGCGCCGCCCAATAGCTGACAACAAACGCCGCCAGAACAATCGCGCTTTCGCGCACGCCGGCAAAGAGTAGCGCCGCCATAGCGGCGGCCAATCCGCCCCAGGCCGCGGCGGCAGGCGCCTTGACCTGCACGAGGTCCGCTTCAAGCGCCTCCACATCGCGCATGACGCGCGCATCAATGTCGCCAACGGCGTCAAGCTGCGCGGCGCGTGCGTGATTGCGCGCCAGGGCGAGAAAGAGCCGCGGCCGCAGCCGCGCGCTTTCAGCCAGCACCGCATCGTGCCCCACAACACGCTCTGTATATCGGCTGAGTGTCCGGGTCAGCGCGAAGAAGCGTACGCCAGCGCTCGGCGCCAGAAAGTTGAACGCATGCGCAATTGCCGGTCCGGCTGCTCCCATGATCGCGGCCGAGGCCAAAAACCAGCCCGCCACGCCGGACAACGCAACCGACGCGCCGCCAGCGAGCGCGGCAAGCGCCAGCGTCAAACGGCGGAGGGACATCATATTGGCCGTCACGTGGGCGCCAGTTCGATGATCTGATCGGCTGCGCTTTTCAGTGCAGGCGAGTGGGTCGCAGCCACGATGCCGCGATCCCTCGCGAGTCGCCCCAGCATCGCGATCACCTCGCGCTCGGAGTCTGCGTCGAGATGCGCGGTCGGTTCGTCGAGCAACACGATTGGAGCGCCGGACAAGATCGCACGCGCAACCGCCAAACGCCGCCCTTCCCCACCGGACACGCCAAGCGCAATCTCGCCCAGCGGCCGATCGAGCAGCGAACGTGCGCCGTTAGTGTCAGACGCAAGGCCGACATCAAGCATCGCCTGGATCAGTCGCTCATCTGCATAAGGCGCGGCGAGCGTGAGATTTTCGCGCACCGAGCCCGCAAACAAGAATGGTGTCTGCGCAACGAGCACCGGGCCCGCGCCATCATGGCGCTGCAGACTTCCTCCTGCAGGCGCGATCAGGCCCGCGATCGTATGCAGAAGCGCCGACTTTCCCGCCCCGGACTCGCCAGTGAGAACGGCCAGCTCGCCCCGACGAAACACAGCATCGACAGGCTTTGTGATCGCGCCGCCGGGAAAGGCGGCCTTGAGCGCCGTCGCTACAATTTCGTCGTCAGCGCTCGCAACGTCCCCGCCCCTGGCGCTGACGGCAGCACGCTCGCCAAGGCACGATTTCAGGCGCTCAACCGCAGCCGCGGCGTCCGCGCGGTCGTGATACGCCGCCGCAAAGCGCCGCAATGGGGCAAAGAATTCCGGCGCGACCATCAGCGCGGCGAACCCCTCCGCAGCACTGATCGTTTCGCCGGTCGAAAACGGCATGATGCCGAGAAGTGAAAGACCGACATAGGTCGCGACGAGCGCGATCGACAAGGTGGCGAAAAAATCGATGGTCGCAGAGGACAGAAACGCAATGCGCAACACGCCAACGCTGGCTGCGCGGTGCTGTTCGGCGCGCCGGCGCAGGCGCTCGGCCTCCATCTCCTCGGCCCCATAGGCGGCGATGATGTCGAGAACCCGCAGGCGGCCCATGAAATAGCGCGACATGTCCTGCAGCGCATCGAGTTTGCGGCGCGATTCATCCTGCGCCCTATAGCCGACCAGGGCCATGAAGAGCGGCGTTAACGGACCCGTGACCGTGAGGATGACGCCCACGACCCATGACTGGCTGAACGCAAAGGCGAGCGCCGCAAGCATGCCGGCGGCCATAGCGACGCGGACCGGCTCGTAGCGTGCGATAAAGGGCCCAAGCGCATCGACATCGTCATTCATCGCTGTGACCAGAGCGGCGTCCGACGCCATGTCGCCGCGCAAGAAGTTTTCCGCGATCCGCCCGCGCAGCACCCGCTTCAGCTTTGACGCCGCTCTCGTTCCCGCCGTGTCGGCCATGAGAGCGGCGACGAAGCGCAACGCCGACAAGCCAAGCCATGCCCCCAGCAGAACAAAGTCCAGCCGGCCCGCACTGACAAATGTCGCGAGCACAAAACCAAGCGTGCCCGCTTGAGCCACCGCAAGGACGAAAGCCGCCGCCTGCGCCAGGGCTGCGGCCATAGCCTCACGCCGGACCGGCATTTTCATTCGGATCAGATTCGACTGAGCTCCCTGCATCTGCAGCCCCACGACGCAACCAAATAGGGTTTGCGTATATATGCGTTTTCTCTTATATAAAAGCCAAACCTGCCACGCGGACGCTGCGGCCGATGTGATTCGGGTCGGTGACTTGGGGCGCCCATGATTGACATGTCCGTCGTAGAGCTTTCGCGGTGGCAGTTCGCGCTGACCGCGATGTATCACTTCCTGTTCGTGCCGCTCACGCTTGGTCTTTCATTCATGCTCGCCGTCATGGAGAGCGTCTATGTCATGACCGGGCGCCAGATCTGGCGCGATATGACCAAGTTCTGGGGCACGCTGTTCGGCGTCAATTTCGCCATGGGCGTCGCCACCGGCATCGTCATGGAATTCCAGTTCGGGATGAACTGGGCCTATTACAGTCACTATGTCGGCGACATCTTCGGCGCGCCGCTCGCCATCGAAGGCCTGATGGCGTTCTTCCTTGAAGCGACATTGGTGGGCCTCTTCTTCTTCGGCTGGGACCGGATGTCGAAGCTTGGCCACCTTGCGGTCACCTGGCTCGTCGCACTCGGCTCCAATCTCTCAGCGCTCTGGATCCTCATTGCAAACGGCTGGATGCAAAATCCGGTCGGCGCCGAATTCAATCCTGCAACACAACGCATGGAGATCGTCGATTTCGGCGCGGTGCTCTTCAATCCCGTCGCGCAAGCCAAGTTCGTTCACACGGTGAGCGCGGGCTACGTCACCGCCGCCGTCTTCGTTCTCGGCGTCTCAGCCTATTATTTGTTGCGAAAGAAGAACGTCGGATTCGCCCGCCGCTCGATGGCGGTCGCCGCCGCCTTCGGCTTGGCCTCGGCCCTCTCCGTCGTGGTTCTCGGCGATGAAAGCGGCTACACGCTGACCGACAACCAAAAGATGAAGCTCGCGGCGCTTGAGGCGATGTGGGAGACCGAGCCCGCGCCCGCCGGCCTTGCCTTGTTCGCGATCCCGGACGTCGAGAACCGCGTCAACCGCTTCGAAATCAAGATACCCTGGGTCTTGGGTTTGATTTCGACGCGCAGTTTCGATGGTCAAGTCTCGGGGATTCTCGAACTCGTCGCCGTGGCCGAGGACCGCATCGAGAGCGGCGTTCTCGCTGACACGGCCCTGCGAACGCTGCGAACCGACCCAGGCAATGTCGATGCGCGAGAAGCGTTCGAACTGCACAAGCGCGACCTGGGCTACGCGCATTTGCTGCGACGCTACGTCGAAGATCCCACTCAGGCGACGCCGCAACAAATCCAGCAAGCCGCCTGGGACACGGTGCCGAACGTGCCGCTCATGTTCTGGGCCTTCCGCTTCATGGCGGGCCTCGGCTTCTACTTTGTCGCTCTTTTCGCTGGCGCCTTCCTGATGGCGAGCCTGCGCAATTGCAGCTTCAAGCCGCTGCTCTTCGCGGCCGTGGCGAGCATTCCATTGCCTTGGATCGCCGCGGAATTTGGATGGGTGCTCGCTGAGATGGGCCGCCAACCCTGGATCATTGACGGCGTGCTTCCGACATTCCTTGGCGTCTCCAGTCTCGACCGGAACACCGTGCTCGTCAGCCTTGTCGGCTTCGTCCTGATCTATTCAACCCTCTTCGTCATCGAAATGGGGCTCATGCTGAAGCTCATCAAAGCTGGCCCTTATGCGCACGACGACGAAGGCGCTGAACGTCCCGCGCCGACGCCGCCCGGCGTCGCGGTCCCCGCCGAATAAGGAGCGATGATCATGGAACTCCCGCTCGACTATGAAACGCTCCGCATCATTTGGTGGGGTCTGCTCGGCGTCATCCTGATCGGCTTTGCGGTCACGGACGGCTTCGACATGGGCGTCGGCGCGCTTCTCCCTTTTGTAGCGCGTACAGATTCCGAGCGCCGCGTCGTTATCAACACAATCGGCCCGGTGTGGGAGGGCAATCAGGTTTGGCTGGTGCTGGGCGGCGGCGCTATTTTTGCAGCCTTCCCGCTTGTCTATGCCGTGAGCTTCTCAGGCTTCTATCTCGCAATGTTCGCGACCCTGTTCGCGCTCATCCTTCGGCCTGTTTCCTTCAAGTATCGCTCGAAACGAGACGACCCGCGTTGGCGCGCCATGTGGGATTGGGGCCTCTTCATCGGCGGCTTCGTGCCGGCACTGATCTTCGGCGTGGCTGTCGGCAATGCGCTTCAGGGCGTCCCCTTCCGCTTCGACGAGACGCTGCGCATGACCTATGAGGGCGATTTCTGGGGGCTGCTCAATCCGTTCGCGCTGCTCTGCGGGCTGACATCCGTTGCGATGCTCGTCCTGCACGGCGCCGCGTGGCTTGGCCTCAAGGCCGATGACCCCGTGCGGTCGCGTGCGCGCGGCATCGGCATGGTTGCCGCGGTCCTTTCGCTCTTTCTCTTTGCCATCGGCGGCGTCTGGATCATGCAAAGCGGCATGGGCTACGCCATCAATGGCGCGATCGCGCCTGACACGCCGTCCAACCCGCATCTCTATGACGTGTCGCTGAAAGCGGGCGGATGGCTTGCAAACTATAGCGCCTATCCCTGGATGATGGCGGCGCCGGCGATCGGCTTGCTCGGCGCAAGCGCAGCCTTCGCCGGCCTGATGATCCGAAACGAACCGCTCGCCTTCACCGGCTCGACCTTGAGCGCGGCCGGCATCATCGCCTCTGTCGGCGCATCCATGTATCCGTTCATCTTGCCGAGTTCGCTCGATCCGGGCTCGAGCCTCACCGCGTGGAGCGCCTCATCGAGCCACCTCACGCTTTTCATCATGCTCGTCGTGACGGTCGTCTTCTTGCCGATCGTGCTCGCCTACACCGCTTGGGCCTTCAAGGTGATGTGGGGCCGCGTATCGGCCGATGACATCAAACGCGACCCGCACGCCGTCTACTGAGGAGAGAGGCAGCAATGTGGTACTTCGCTTGGATCCTCGGCGTTCTTCTTGTCTGCCTCTTCGCCATTCTCAATGGCATCTGGCACGAGTTTCAGTACTCGGACGAAGGCGATAGAGGAGACTCGTCCTCGGGACGGTGAGCCGGAAGGGAGACGAGAAATTTGAATCCGCTTCGTCGGCATCGCCGCAGACATGGCCAACCAGGCGCCGCGACGCAAGGACGCCAACGACGATAAGCCCACCAGCGCGCAGGCTGTCAGCGGAGGCGGCCGTGGCGCGCGACGAAGCGCTCGCCGATGAGCGCCAAGCCCTCGCCACATAGCAGGCCGCGATTGCGCGCTTTGGCTCGCTGTGCGAACGCGCCTTCGATGCGGAAAGGGCCAATGTCGCGCTCTATGACGCCCTCCTGCTTCCACAGGTATCCGCATACTGCGAGGCCATCCCTCAGGACGTAAATAGCCTCGCTTTCGAGCGCCGCCAGATGGCTACGAATCATGCCGCCTCCTGCACGGGCAAGCGCGCTTGCGTCCACGTCCCGTGACCCCAGTAGCGCTGTAGGCCTTGATCAGGGTCGATGGCGAAGAGCTGCAGCCATTTGTGATCCACGAGATCGCGCACCATCGTGTGCTTGGTAATCACGGCGTTGATGGCGTCGATAGGCGCTTCGACGACGACGCTGAGCCGCAATGGTTCGTGCACAAGCTTTTCGCCGTCATGAACCGATTGCCACGGCAGACCGGTGCGCAGATCGCCGCCATTGCCTTCGAGCACGCCGAGGGCGGCGACGACATTGTGCAAGGTCTTGTTGCCGGCGCCGAAGGCGCGGTTGTTCACGCTGGAGCCGTAGTATTGGAGATTGATCCAGCTTGCGACGACCATGGGCGCGCTCATGATGAGTTCAAGCGTCGCGAAGCCCTTGTCCGTCCGCCAATCGTAATTGTGCAGGAACGCGCGGCCGTTGAGCGCCAGGTGCTTGGTGCGCGCACGCGGCGCGGCAATGAACGCTTTATTGCCAGCGAGCCCCCATTCCGGGCGGACCTGCGACCAGTCGCGGCTACGGCGCTTGATGGCGTCATCGACATTCGGTGTACGCCCCAGCCCGAGGAGTTCGGCGCGCTCGCCTCTGGCAATACGCGCGGCGGACCTCAATTGAAGGGTCAAATTATCCAGTTCACGCCAATGCGTCGTTGGCGCTTCATCGCGATCGAACAACTTCACCTCGTCGGTGGTCGTGTCGTGCAGACCTGCAATGACGTGCGTGTCGTATGGGATGACAATCCCGCGCGTCTTCAGACCTGCTCGAACTCGCGGATCGTTCAAGATGGCCGCAGCGACACGGGCGTTGGCTTCGCCCGTGTGTCCCCCACATGCGCCGCAATCGAGCCCTGAGGCGTGCGGGTTGTTCGCGGTGGTGGAGCCGTGACCGATCAGCAGCACGATGCGAGCGAAATTTTCCGTCATCGACATGGCGCGCAGAACGGCCTCAGCCATGGCGATGCGAGTATCAGGCGCAAAGCCGGTAGCGCGCCCATCAACCTCGCGCGGGTCAATGCGCGGCCCGAGCCGTGCGGCGTCGCCGGGCCCGATCCCATCGACATTCGGATCAGGCGCAGGCCTGGTGAAGCCAAGCGCGTCGCTCACAATCCTCAAGGCGAAGGAAAGCCCGATCGTTTCGACATAGGCAAAGGAGGAAACGGCCGCGTGCTTGAACCCCTTCCAGGCCTTTGCCGCGCGCCGCCGCAAGAGGCGCGCGTCGAGGATCGAGGCCTCCTCCTTATCGCTTGCGCCGCTCACGGCCTCGCAGACGATAAAGCTGGGCTTGAGCAAGACGGGGCATTGCGCGCCGCCACGCAAGCGCCCGATCGGCACATACTCGATCGGAAAACCGAAGAAGCCAGCGAAACCGATGGTCTCGATATTCGAGGATTGGGCTTCCAGGGCGCGACGGAGTATTTCCGAGCGCACATCGATACAGAAAGCGGCTTGCACCGCAGGCCGCACTGAGACGTCCATTTTCGAAGACGTACCGGACAACTTCGTCACGAGTTCACGCTGCGCCGCATGATCAAAAGCCTCCTGCAATAGCGCTCTCAGCGCGAGATCGTCGCCCGCGCTAAGCTTGGTGTCGGTGGGGTGGATCGCAGCCTCGAACATCGCGTTTCGCCATGCGTCGCGAAACGCGCGGTCCTTCCGCTCCTCGAACAAGGCAAAGCCCCAAGCCAAGCGGATCGCCAAAAGCTCCAGAAGCGTATCGTCCTCACGCCCGTTGAGCCCGGATTCCCATACGCGATAACGGGCGTAGGCAGCCCATCCGCCGATATCGAAGAGCGCGCGGAAGAGATAATCCTCATGCGCTCGCTCAGGGATGCCGAGCTTGGCGACGATGTAGGCAATTGTGTCGAGCGGCGTCTCAGGCAACGCCGCGATGGTTGCGCAAAAGCGCTCAAGGCCCATGGCCGAGGCGTTGCGGTCATGCCGCATGGCGGCGCGCCAAGCCGTGTATGGCGGGAGGGAGCGCCAAGGCGAACGCCACGCCGCCTGCCCCTCATCGAAATAGGTCGCGCAGAACTTGGAAATCTCTTCGATCATGAACGCCGTACGCGACGCCTCGCGATCGCCATCCGCAAGCGAGTCGAGAATCTCGGCCACCGTCGCCACAACCGGCCGATCATGCGAAACCTCAGGGCGTGCGAGCGCCTGCTGGACGTCGGACACGGCGCCAATGCCCGAGATACGCGGCCCAGTCGCCAGCGCGGCCGCAATGTCCTCTTCCGTGATTGCACCTGAGGCGAATTTCTCGATGAAGAACGAGCGCGGCATCAGCATGTCCGTGCGCGCGACGCGTTCAAGCCAGACGCTCGCTTCGGTGAAGCTCTTGTCGGCAAGTCCGAAGAACGGGTTGACCGCGACAAAGTGCTTAAGCGGCCAAAGCGGCGCAATGCGATTGCATGCGGCACGTGCAGCGGCGCCGATATGCGGCGGCGTCGCATCGTACGCTTGGGGCGTTGGCGCCGTCCCATCGTCCCGGGCTAGTTCGGCAAGCATTGGCGTCTCCTTCAGATCGCTGCCCGCGCCGGCCAAAGGCGGAGCGCAAGACGATTGGCGATGGTGTTGAGGTAAAGACCTTGGCTGAGGTGCACGTAGAGCGCTTGGCCCCAGCGGGTGGACGCAACGCGTCCCATTTGGCTCTGCAGCACGGTGACGCCAGCAAACGACGCGATCACCAGCAGGAGGATCGCCAGATCGAACGCACCCGTCAGCGGCGCGGTCTCCGGCACGCTGCCGGCAAGCACGCGCTCAACGCCGATTTGAAGACCGAAGTATAGTGCGCCTACGCCAAGGGTCGCTGCGGTCGTGCGGGCAATGACATAGGCGCTGGGACGCTCGTCGAGACCATTGGCGACAAGTAAAGTGAGGCTCATCATCAGAATTGCGCCGAGCGCAAAGACGCCGGGCTTGTCGGCAAAGCTAGCGCCAAAGGCCGCACTGACCGCGGCAGCCCCCGATAGCACCAGCGCGAGCGCAATCGCAAAACGGGCCGGGTGCGGCGCGCCCCCAGGGCTTGGCGACCAGGACGTACGCAGGAGATCGATGACGCTGCCCGACGACAGGAACGCGTGCGCTTTGTAGAGAGAATGCGCAACGATGTGCAGCAAGGCCGCGCCGAACGCCCCCAAGCCGCATTGCAGCAGCATGAAGCCCATCTGCGCGATGGTCGAATAGGCGAGGCTCACTTTGACCGATGTTTGGGTGAGCATCACGAGCGAGCCGAAGAGCGCGGTAATCAATCCAATGACAGAAAGCACGTGCAAAGCAGGCGGCGACAGCGTCATGAGATCGGCGAAGCGAATAACCAGGAAGCCGCCGGCGTTGATGATGCCAGCATGAAGCAACGCCGAGACCGGTGTCGGCGTCTCCATAACTTCTAAGATCCAGCCATGCAGCGGCAGCTGCGCTGACTTGAGGAGCGCCGCAATCGCAATCAGAAGGGTCGCGCCAAGGACCAGCGTGTTCGCGTCTGAGTCCTCAGCAGCGCCGGCGAACACGGTCGCGTAGTCGAGGCTGCCAAACACGAGATAGAGGCACACGCCCGCGCCGATGAGCGCCGCATCCGCCAGGCGGCTCGCGACAAATTTCTTACGTGCGGCGAGGACGGCGCCGCGACGATCGCCATAGAACAGAAGCAACCGATTGAGAGACATGCTCATTGCGATGGAGCTGACAATCAGCGCTGCGAGATTGCCGACGATGATGAGCGCCTGAACCGCTGCAATCGTGAAGCAGAGCTGGCGCAGAAACCGGCCCTGATTGGGATCGCCATCGAGATAATTGCGGCTGTAGCGGACGACGGCGGCGCCGACAAAGGTCACCAGCGCGAGCATGGTGGCGCTAACGGCGTCAAGATAGATGCTGACGCCGAGCCCGCCTGCACCAAACGTCTCTGTCGACTGGACGCCCAATAAAGCGACGGCGACTCCGGCGCACACGCTGATGGCGAGCGCAAGAAGCGTGGCGCCAAACGCCCAGTCAGCAAATACAAGCGGTGCACGGCGGGGGTTTGGCCAAAGGGCAGCCAGCATGAGCGCGAGCGGCGCGAGCGCCGCCAGCCAGGGCGTCCAGTCCATGAAGCTAAACCTCCGAGATAGAAATATTCGCGGAAGCTAGGGCGCGGCGGATGTTGCATCCAATTCAATTCTTGTAAGTTTTTGTTCTGTTTATTAGAACTCCCACATGAGCCTCAATCTGCACCACTTGCGTTACTTCCACGCCATTGCTCAAGCTGGCGGTCTGGTGAAGGCGGCTGAGCGACTCAACGTTTCGCCCTCAGCGGTGTCCGTGCAATTGCAGGCGCTTGAAGCCCACGTTGGCCATGACCTCTTTGAGCGGCGTGGACGCCAGCTCGTTCTGACTGAAGCTGGGCGGATGACGCTTGAACGCGCCGAGGCGATCTTTGACGCCGCCGATGAATTGGAAAGCACCTTAAAGGGTCTCGACCGTGCAAAGCGCACGACGGTGCGTGTAGGCGCCCTCGCCACGCTCTCACGCAATTTCCAAATCGCGTTTCTGCAACCGATCTTGGGCCGCGAAGATGCGCGCATCGTGCTCCGATCCGGCTCGATGCGTGAACTGATGCAGATGCTCGATTCGCATCACATCGATGTCCTCCTCTCCAACATGCTGCCGCCACGTGATGAAACCACGAGCTGGATCTCGCACCTCATTGCCGATCAGCCGATTAGTCTCATCGGCCCTTCAAGCGCCAAACGCACAAAAACGCCGATGGCGCTCCTTTCGACCGTCCCGCTCATTGTGCCGACACTTGAGAATCACATTCGAGGCGAGTTTGACGCTTACGCGGAACGCATAGGCGCCACACCACGCATCGTCGCGGAGGTCGATGACATGGCGCTATTGCGCCTGCTCGCCCGCGAGGGGCTTGGCTATGCTATCGTCCCGCCCATTGTCGTTCGCGATGAATTGGCGGCAGGGTTGCTCAAGGAATGCGCTCCGCTTCCCGGTCTCAAGGAGAGCTTTTACGCGATCACGCCAACGCGGAGATTTCCCAACCCAATTCTGAAGGAGTTGATGAGCGCCAGAGCAGTCGTGGGTGTAGCGCCCGCGCGGCAGCGACTGCCACGGCGTTGAGTTGCATCAATTGACTGATCTCGACGTGGCCGCGCTGCGTATCAGCAATATGAGAGCTATCCTTCTGACCCTATTCACCCTGGGATTGATTATGGCAGCCCCCTCTGCGCGCGCGGTTGAAGAGCCGCAATGGACACTCGTTTATCGCGACGGACCGTTCGAGGTTCGCGCCTACGCACCCACCGTCGTAGCTGAGACAAAAGTAGCGGGGGACCGAAGCCGGGCTATCAACGGGGGCTTTCGCAGGTTGGCGCGTTTTATCTTCGGCGGCAACGCGCCCAATCAATCCATCGCCATGACGGCGCCGGTCGCACAGCGCCCGGATGGCGAGCGTATCGCAATGACTGCGCCGGTCGCACAGTCGCGTTCCTCGGATGCGTGGGTCGTCACGTTTTACATGCCGCCGGGGTCGACATTGGAAGCTATGCCTAGGCCGCTCGATGACACCGTTCTCCTGCGCGAGATCCCGTCGCGCCGCGTAGCGGTTCTGCGATTCAGCGGCCTTGCCACTCAACGCAATCTCGATGAGCACGCAGAAGCTCTCACACAACGCATTGCAGCACGCGGCGAGCGTGCGATGGGGCCGGTAAGCTACGCCTTCTACGATCCTCCCTGGACGTTGCCGTGGTCACGGCGCAACGAGGTGATGCTGGAGCTGGCGCAGCTGCAAGCCAGCGCCGACAACGTCGTTCGGCAGGCGCACCGATAAAGAGATTCAGCGTGGCGCTCCTCAGGGCGCGCGTTGCACGCTGGTGAGGTACGCGATCAGTTGATCGATTTCCGCTGGTTCAAATTCGAACGGCGGCATATCCGAGTGACCGACGAGGATACCCTCGGCCAGCGCCTCTTCGAGCGCGACTAGCGGATAGTGTTCATCCAGCACGCGAAACGGCGGCGCGAGCGGATGCCTACTCTCGTCAGTGAGTCCAATGGCATGGCACGAGGCGCAATGCGCCTCGGCGATCTGACGCCCTGCTGCAATCTCAGCCGCACGCGGGGACGCGATTACGTCCGGCTCCTCAGTAACGCAGCCCGCAAGCGACACAAGCACCACGCCGAGCCCGACAAGCCTCACAGCGACCTCCCCTGCCTATTATTCACGCGACTGGTGACACTGTTTCCCCGGCCGCCGCGCAACTCGCCGAAGGGTTTGGCGTGGATCTAGGCCTGTCCATGGGGTGCAAAGCAACGTTCAACAGTCGCACGAACATCACGCAAGTGCGCATCAATCTGGGTCTTGGGCGTCGCGTTTAGCACTCGGCCGTAGTGACGATGTTCAATGACTGTCAGGCCGCAAACCTCGGCGACGTGCTCATCGAAGATATTCCGCATCGCTTCGCCGCCCCCGTCTTTGTGCATCCATTCAGCGGGCGAACCAGAGGACGTGAATGTGATGAGGCTCCGCCCCATCAACAGCCTTTGGTTCTCACCTCCGCGCTGGCCGCCATAGCCAAATCCCATACCGAACACACGTTGGATGTAGCCTACCACGATTGCGGGAGGCGCATAGAACCAGACTGGATAGACGAAACAAAACGTTCTGGCTTCGGCGATTGCGGCACGCTCAGCGATGATATCCGGCGCCGGGGAAAAACCACCCGGTCGCGGTATTTCGGAGCTCAGCAGCCGCGGATCGAACGCCATTCTGTAGAGATCGCGTACGACGACTTCATGGCCAAGCGTTTCCACTGACGTGCGATACGCTCCGGCCACGGACATCGTGAAGCTATCCTCGCTTGGGTGCGCCACAATGATCGCGTGCTTATGTGTTCGCGTTTCCATGCGCATTGTCCCGGGGGACTAACGGTTCGCTCTAGGCCAGCCTTCAATCTAGATATTTGCTGCCGAGCCCCATTTGAGGCCGATCAAGTTGCCGCGCTTACGGCGTCGGCACGCAACCAAGGCCGCGGGAAACGGAGCGCACTTTGTCTGGCGAGACCGCTTTCACATCGCTCTGGCTCGAGCCTGCAGCTTGAGGCAGCTCAATGTATCGGCCAGCGCCCTATGGAACTTGGTAATGAGGCGAACCGGCTGCTCAGGCGTTGTTCCTCAGTTGCCAGCATCATTGGGGCGCAGCCGTGAAGGATCCTTACGAAGCGCTCGGTGTGCCACGGACCGCGACGCAGGACGAGATCCGCTCAGCGTACCGCAAACTAGCGAAGATACTTCACCCTGATCTGAGCCCTGCCTCAAAAGACAATGAAGAGAAGTTCAAGGAAGTCACAGCCGCCTACGACCTGCTTTCCGATGGCGAGAAGCGCAGACGCTTCGACAGCGGCGAGATCGACGCCATGGGCGCCGAGCGCGCTGAACGGCGCTTCTATCGCGACTATGCTGGCGCACGGACCGGTGGTTCTGACTATGCCGACTTTTCGGACCTGGCGCAGGACGATGAGCTTCTTAGCCACTTATTCGCTCAGCGGGGGCGCGGACGCGGCAGTGATCTTCGCTACCAGTTGCGTCTCTCGTTTATCGACGCCGTCAAAGGCTCAACACAACGCTTGGCGTTGCTGCAAAGCGGAAGCCTAGACCTCGCCGTGCCGGCAGGCGCGTATGATGGCCAAGTGCTGCGTCTTCGCGGCAAGGGCATGCCTGGCCGCAATGGTGGACCAGCCGGCGATCTCTATGTTGAGATTAGCGTCGAGCCGCATCGGTACTTTCGCCGAGTTGGCGATGACATCGAACTCGATCTACCGGTCACGCTCAAGGAGGCGATTCTTGGCGCGCGCGTTCAGGCGCCGTCGATTTCCGGACCTGTGCTTGTCACGATTCCGAAAGGGTCGAGCAAGGACACCGTGCTTCGTCTAAAAGGCAAAGGGGTCAAGCACGCGGGAGGCTCCGGCGATCAGCTGATCAAACTAAAGGTCGTCCTACCAAAGACGCCCGATCCAGAACTTGAGGCGTTCCTGGAAACGTGGTCGGGCGCAGGCGACAATCCTCGAAAGGATATGCTGCCATGACGGTGCGCGCAGATGACCTTCTGGCTCAATCTCGGCTCAGTCGAAATATGCTCGAAATGTGCATCCGCGAAGAATGGATCGTTCCCATCGGTCCAATGGACGAGGCATCCTTCACCGACGCCGATGTTGCGCGCGCTGCACTCATCGCTGACTTAATGTTGGACCTCAACGTGAACGCCGAAGGCGTCGACGTCATATTGAGTCTGGTCGAGCATGTGCACGCGCTTCGGAAAGCGGTCGCCGATTTGGTGGCGCTCACGAGAAAGGATCAAGTACCTATCGATCTTTAAAGGCCGCGCGCATCGCTTGTTGCGGCCGATTTGAGCGAGCTGTGGCTTGGCCATCCATCAGACTGAGCTTTGGATGCGCTGAGGTGATCGTGCCCACACGGCTATGGCCGCAGCACCGCGGCGCCCTTCAAGCGGCCATGCCGCAGTGCATCGAGCGCCTCGTTTGCCCTCTCCAACGGAAACTCGGAAACGTGCGTGCGCAGCCCTACGCGTGGCGCGAGCGCCAAAAAGTCCAGCGCGTCTGCGCGGGTAAGGTTGGCGACCGAAGCGATTGAGCGCTCGCCCCAAAGAATGCTGTACGGAAAGGACGGAACGTCGCTCATGTGGATCCCTGCGCACACCACACGCCCGCCCTTTCGGATGGCGCGCAGCGCTGCGGGTACAAGTTCACCTGCCGGCGCGAAGATGATCGCGGCGTCAAGCAATTCGGGAGGCAGTTCGCCGGAGGCGCCAACCCAATCTGCGCCCAGCTCACGCGCAAAAGACTGACTCTCGTTGTCGCCAGGCCGAGTGAACACAAATGTGCGCCGGCCTTGCCATTTCGCGACTTGAAGAATGATGTGCGCCGCAGCGCCAAATCCGTAGAGCCCAAGCGAACGTCCCTCGCCCGCCGCAACAAGCGAGCGCCATCCAATGAGACCAGCACACAAGAGCGGTGCGACGGCAGCGTCGTCGCCGAGCGTTTCGGGCAACGGGTACGCAAACCGCGCATCGGCGACCACATTTGAGGCGAACCCTCCATAGCGCGTATAGCCCGTGAACTCCGGCGCATCGCACAGATTTTCCTGTTGGGCAGAGCAATACCGGCATGCACCGCAAGAGCGCCCAAGCCAGCCGACGCCAACGCGCTGCCCAACGCGCAAATGCTCAACCCCCGCACCCAGCATCTCAATATGTCCTACGACTTCATGGCCGGGCACGATCGGGCCCGCGCGCGCCGGCAACTCTCCGTCGACAACATGCAGGTCCGTCCGGCACACGCCGCACGCATTTACGCGGATACGCACTTCCCCTATGCCCGGTGGCGCATCTGGCAGCTCCACAAGTCTCAAGGGCTCGCCGACACGATCCAATCTCATCGCCCGCACAGGTCGAAACCTATCGATTCAGGGCCGCAAGGAGATCGTCGGAGCTTCCGTTCACGAAGGCGCCGTGCACCTCGCGCTTCACTTTTGCAGAGAGCGCTTTCGGCGCCGCGGCGCGAAACGCGCCAAGCGCACGCGGACTGGCCGCGACGATCAGTGAATCGAAAGCTCCTTGTTCAGCTGCGGTAGAGAGGCGTTCGACAACCCCCTGAACAAACGCGGTCTCCAGTCTACGCTCTGGATCGGTGTGGGGCTGCGTGCCGCTTCGCCGCGCGCCGGACGATTCATAAACGCGGCCGGCCCGATCCGGAAAATCCGGCTTATGCCGCCCGGCGCGCCGTTCATGCTCCAATTCAACAAGTTGCCGAGGCACGCCATTGAACGTGAAGACACGGCAGTTCGCCTCATCGAAGGTCGCTACCCAGGTCTTTTCTTGCCGCATTCCGACGCCTCCCAAAGCGAGGTGTGCGGTATCACCAGAAGCCTCACCGAGTTCCTTGCTTTGCGCGGGATCAAGGCCGCTGACCGTCACCGAACGCGCGCCTCCCGAGGCCAACCATCTGGCGGCAACCCCCACGCGCGCGCCGGCAAGATCACAGCGCAATTGGCGCAGCATGGCTCGCCCAGCGTCCACTCAGTTCTAAGTACAGATGACCTAGTGCGACATCAAAACTGGGATCGGAGAACTGCGCGACAATTCTCTGGTCACGCCGCCGAAGATGTACTCGCTCAGGCGCATGCGGCCATAGCCGCCGACAACGATCAAATCGGCTGCGATCGCGTTCGCTTCATCGAGCAGCGACTTCGCATCGGTTCGTCCCATCGAATCCACGTTGCGAACGGTGACGTCCAGGCCTTGGCGCGCAAGATGCGCGGCAATGTCCGCACCAGGCGCCTCGCCATAACCTTCAAAGGTCGGCTGCGCATCCACAGTGACGACCGCGACGCGTTCTGCGGCAGTCAGCAACCTCGCCGCATCCGACACGGCGCGGGAGGCCTCGCGTTTTCCATTCCAGCCGATACAGACGTTGCGTCCGATCGTCTGCTTCTTCCAGCCAGGCGGAACGAGCAGCACTGGACGGCCCGATCCGAAAAGCACGCCATCAAGAAGGACATTGCGCAGATCGGCATGGCCTTCCTCGGGGCGCACCAGCACGGTGATGTCGGCATGTCGCGCATGAACCGCCGCAACGGGGCCGAGCGTGCCTGGCGTCACCATCGCCGTTCGCATGGCGATCGTGCGTGCGCCTTCGGCTGCGATCCGCTCCAACCTCTTGTGGTCTTCTTGAAAATCTTCGTGCGCATGCTTGAGTACTTCCGCCCAGACAGCGGCGACGATCACGCCATCCGCCGTGTAGACAGGGTCTGGCTGCACTTCGAAATGCAGCGCGGTGATGTGGCCTTGCGGGCGCGCAATAGCGTCTGCAGCCTGCAGCGCCGGGCGATCGCGCTCCGGGTTGAGAATTACGGAAAGAACGTCTTCGTATGCCATCGGTGCTCTCGCGCTATTTGCGCAAGAAGAGCGCCGCGCGAGTGAGCCACGCCTTGATCGTGCTCAAGTTGAGTCGGACGGCAATCCTTCACTCTCAACGGCCAGCACCCGCCTATTGTCCGGCGCTGAGGCGGCTGGCCAAGAGCGCCGCGCCTTCGCGCGCGCTTCTCTGAAGCGCCGCCGCCGCCACTGAAGCTGACCTAGCCGCGACGGGCGACCGGACCTCAACCGACGCTGCCCTAATCACGCGGCGCGTCGAACCATCGACGAGCATCCCACGCGCAGCCAACACCGCCGCCAAGCTGCCGTGCTCCTCCACGATCTCGAACCGCGCCACATCTGTGTGTAGTTCATGGTCCGCGCGGATCGCCGCCGTGCTCAGGACAACGGTGCTCGTCCTATCTGCTTCGGCATATGCGTGCGCGAAGATACGCTGCAGGAGCAGGTCCGCGCGATCTGGCCAGCTGGCGCCAGACATAACGCCCAAGACCCCGTCACTCCTCCAAACGATATCTTCACCCAGAGCGAGGGCTTCGCCAGCCGGCACAATTACCGCCAAGGTCTGCTCGCCAGCACGCGTCGTGATGATGGCCGCAGGCTCAAGCGGATAAAGGCGTGGCGGCTCGGGCGGATCGGGCAACAGCTGCACGCAACCGGTCAGCGCCAGGGCGCACGATGCGATCATCAGCGGCCTCATCACGGCGCGACCTGAACGGTGTGTCGCCGCGCACCGCTCAAGAAGGTCGCCGGACTTCGATCGACGTGCGTGACCAGACGCCCAGAGGCGTTGGAAGCTTGTTCCAGCGCCTCTGCGGCGCGCGCGACGCGCGGCAACGTGTCTGTTGAGGCCACGGCCGCCGCGTCATTCAGTTGCGCAAAGGCGCTCTCCGCCTCGTCCAATGCCGCCTCGGCGCGTTCGAAGGCCGGTCCCATCTCTTGCGCCGCAACGTCGACGGAGCGGGCCGCCGCCGCCAATCGCCGCGCGGCTTGCGCGGACTCGAAAATGACAGAGTCCTCTTGGGCGAGCTCACGCGTGATCGTCCGCAAATTCGCCAGAACCTCCGTCAGCCGTTCAGCGTTCTCCTGGGTTAGGAGCTCATCGATGGTGCCCGCCTTCGCGACAATTCGCGGCGGCGGCGCGCCTAGTCGCGGCCGCAAGGGCCGCGCGCCGGCTGATCCTGCCGACAACTGAATCAAGGTCACGCCAGTCAGTCCGACCGCTTCCAATTGCGCCTCGCTGTCTGTGCGTACCGGCGTGCTCGCTGCGATGCGGACACGTGCGACCACTTGCGATGGATTGTCCTCATCGATTCGCAGTGTGCGCACTTCACCGACCTTGATCCCGTTGAAGCGCACCTCGCCACCTTCACTCAGTCCGCGAATGGGGCCACGGAACACGATGTCATAGACGTTCGATCCGCCGCGCCACTCCGATCCAACCAACCATGCCGCAAAGAGCATGATGCACGCGATGCCAGCGACGGTTACGCTACCCAGCAGCAGGAAATTCGCCTTCGTCTCCATTACGTCCTCCCGCCAGCGCGCGACCGGTTAGCAGCGCGCCCGCGCGGTCCATGAAAGTAATCCCGTATCCACGGGTGATCGCTGGCCAGTATCTCATCGATCGTGCCGATCGCTGCAACGCCACCGCCGTGCAGTACCGCAATCCGGTCTGCGGTTGCGTGCAGAGTGTCCAGGTCATGCGTCACCAGGAACATTGTCAAATCCAGCGCTCTTGCGAGTTCTGTGATCAGCGCATCAAAACGTCCCGCGGTCACCGGATCTAGGCCGCTCGTCGGCTCATCAAGCAACAGAAGCTCAGGATCCAAGGCCAGCGCCCGCGCGAGCGCCGCGCGCTTGCGCATTCCGCCCGATATCTGCGCAGGCAAAAGATCGTGCGTGTCTGGCTCAAGCCCAGCCATGACAAGTTTGGTTCTTGCCAAATCGCGCCGGAACTCAGCATCCAGAGGGAAGAACTCCTTGAAGGGCGCCTCGACATTTTCCAGGAGCGTCAAACGCGAGAACAAAGCGCCGTCCTGAAACATGACGCCAATGCGGCGCGCGCGCTCGCCCGGGTCGCGAATTGGCGCGCCGAACACCTCGATCTGACCGGAGGCGAACTCCTGAAGGCCAACGATTTCGCGCAGCAGTACGGTTTTTCCGCAACCCGACGGCCCGATGACCGCAAGTATTTCGCCGCGCCGCACATCCAGATCAAGGCCGTCATGCACGCGATTGGCGCCAAACTGCGTGGTCAGACCGCGAACGCGAATGGCGATCTGGCCGCTCACAGATCGAGCTCCAGGAACCAGAGTGCGAAAATCGCGTCGAGCGCAACCACAACGAAAATCGCTTCGACGACTGCTGCTGTCACCCTTTTGCCGAGTGATCCGACGTCCCCCCCGACTTCCAATCCGTGCCTGCAGGCCACCACGGCCAGCACCAACGCGAAAACCGGCGCCTTCGACATGCCGACCCAAAAGTGCTGCGCGGGCACCCCGTCCTGGATACGCGCAAAGAACATCGCCGGGCTGACGTCCAAATAGCCCCAACAAGCGATCAATCCGCCCGCCAAGCCAGCGATCATCGCCGCAAAGGTGAGGATCGGCATCATAATCAACATGGCCACCACGCGCGGCGCCACGAGCGCTTCCATCGGATCGATGCCCATGACGCGCATCGCGTCTATTTCCTGACGCATCTTCATCGCGCCAATTTCGGCGGTAAATGCGCTATCTGTCCGGCCGGCGAGCAGCACGGCTGTGATTACAACGGCGAATTCACGAAAGACGGAGACACCGACCAACTCGACCGTGAACACCTGCACGCCAAAGTCAGAAAGCGTGCGCGCACCGAGATACGCGACAACGATGCCGACGAAGAAGCTCAGCAGCGCGATGATCGGCATCGCCGCGAGTCCAGCGCTCTCCATCACTGCGACGATCGAGAGCCATCTGATCTTCTTGGGATTGCGGGCGAGCCTCCCCAAGATGACCAAGGTCTGCCCGAGGAACGCGAGCGTGCGCTTTGCCCCATCAAACAGCTCGTATGCATTGCGGCCGAGGCGCTCGAGCGCCGCGCGGCCTGCAGGCGCCGCAGGCTTTGGCGCCGGGGGCAATCGTTCGAAGTCCCGCGCCACACGTAGCAGCCGGGCGGACGCCTCCGATGCGCCCTGCACGTCAATATCCTCACCGAGCCCGCATCGTGCTGCTCGGCGAATTAGCTGCGCGCCCGCGAGATCAATCCTCTGAAGAGCGCTAGCGTCAATGGATCGCCGGCCCCACGATTGCGATTGCCTGACCTGAGACCAAATGGAATCTGCCGTCTCCAGCGTCCAATCGCCGAACAAGCGCACACGCGCCGGTGACTCCTCCACGCTGAAGCCATGCGGCGCGCCTGAAACGACCACTTTCGGGCGTTCGGTATCGTTGTCGCCGCTCGCGACCATTCACGCCCTTTCCGGTTGGCTCCCGATCTTCCTATTTGCCGCGCAAAACGTCACGGCCGCTCGCTGCTTGGGTGTGCTGAGAGGACGCCACATCAATCTTGGCGGGTACAACGCCGCGCGCGCGCTCCTACGAAGACCGCGGCGTAACCGTTCACGTGGGCGGCAGCGCCGTACGCACCTGCTTCACTGCAAGCCCTACTGCTCGCTCACCGTTCGGGCCGTGCGTGTGGCGCGCGGCGACGGTCGAGGACGCAGCAAGAAAGGTCCTAGCGCTGCTAGGTCGACGATCGCCGCCACCTTGTACGAGAACGCAAAATCGGAGAGCAGTTTCGCAAAGCTGCGCGCGGCGCGAGCCGTTAGAAGTCCAATTGCCAGGCCACCTGCTAGGTCAAGACAAAAGTAATACGCGCTGCGCGTCAAAATGATATCGAAGAGGCACGCCAACGCCAGCGCCACCAGCGCAAAGGTGACGAAGGCGCGCGCTGGCGCGGGCATCCCTCGTGCGGCACGCGCGTCAAAGCCCAAGACAGCGAACGCAACGGACGAGATGTAGAAGACCGACGGTCCCGAAGCGCCGGTCAAAAGACACAATACGATATTGGCGGCGAGTCCGAGCCCAATCGAGAGAGTCCAAAAGAAAACGGCGCCCGCCACCGGACGCGGGCGGTCCATAAGAAGATTTACCAGTCCCCACACTGGCAACGCGCAGCCGCCACAAGAGCGCCCCAACCCGTTAAGCGTAGAGCACCACTGGCGTCTACATCGAACAGCAGGTCGCTCACACTTGTCGACATCGTCGAGAGCCAAGCGAAGGCGCCCGCCACAATGGCTGCAAGGAGGAGCTTGCGAAAGACGCGGCGTGCGAACACCTCGGACGCAACCTCGGGAAACTGCGCCTCGGCGCGCTCCTTGGAAATTGCCCGCACATGCATAATTTTGGCATTGCCAGAGACACGCCAGACGTCTTTGACCCGGCTCAAACATTCTCTCGCCAACGCCACGATCATTGTTGCGTTTTATCAAGCCCAGGTATGAATGAAGCAAAGTCGATCGTGTGGGCGTTGCGCCGCGCATCGAGCCTCGGCGTCTTTGGGAACTCCGCAGGCCGCATCGTCAGATTGGCGCCGAACCTGGAAGACGCGTGTGCCCATCACTGAGTCCGACCGGTCGGCCGCATTTGCGTCATATCAATTTCGCGCGCGTACACCGGCGCCACTTAGACCACGGCGGGGTAATGGAGACATACTCATGGCCGACACTTCAACGAATGTCCCCGTAAAGAAAGCCGCTGAGCCTATTCCGGCGCCGCGCCCCCAACGGCTGCGCGACGAAGTTAATCGCCTGTTCGACGACTTTGAAGTTGGCTTGCCGCGTTGGGCGTCGCCGCGCGCTTTTTTTGGCGGCGGCCTGATGGAACGCACGCGCGTTGCATTGCCAGCGATCGACTTAACCGAAACCGATCTGACTTTTGAAGTCACGGCAGAACTGCCCGGCATGTCCGAGAAGGACGTTCACGTCGAGCTCGTGAATGGCGATCTGCGCATCAAGGGCGAGAAGCGCGAAGAAAAGGAAGAAAAACATAAAGACTATCACGTCTCCGAACGTTCCTACGGCTCGTTTGAACGTCGCGTGAAGCTTCCAGACAATGTGGATGCGGACAAGATCGACGCTTCCTTCAATCAAGGCGTACTGAAGGTCGTACTGCCGAAGATGGCGCCTAGTGCGGCTAAGAAGATTGAGGTGAAGAAGGCGTGAGAGACGCGGCCGCTGCGTCTCACCGGCGCAGCGGCTACCTCAAAAACGCCAACGAAGAACGATCGTGGTGAGAAAATGCGCCAACTTTAGCCGGACGGACCCTGAAGATCATCTCTGGACGCATTGGCCACGCGCGCCTGCTGCGGCGCAGCCATCGCGGGCGATCCAGATCAGGGGGAAGTTGCATGCTCCGATCTCTCGCTTTCGCCGTGAGCATCGGCTGGCTATTCCGGGAACCCGTCCGATTGCACGCGCTTCTGGAGAAATGGACCGATGGTATCGATACGATCGGCGCCGATGCCCCCGTGATACCCTCCCCAAAGCGGCCCTTCCCGCGCTCGCGCCGCACGCCACACGTTGAACATCACCCATTCCCCGGAGACCGTCATTTACGCGTAAAGTCGACTAAAAGCGGCCCATGCCCGGGATGACGCTGAGCACCACTGCGTGCGATAGTAGCGAGGCATGGCTGGCATTGGTTCGAAGAAATTGGCGCTGATTGCAGCGCTTTGCGTCGTCGCCGCAGTCATTGGCGTCGCCATGGTAACGACGCTCGCCGATGTCCGCTTCAATCGTGCGGTCATAGTGCACGCATCCACCACGTCCAATGCGACGGACACAGGCGAAACTCGCGCGCTCGCGCAGGCCGCTGCCGGCAGAAGGATCGAAGTTTCCGATGTCGCGACCGCTATAGCCTTTGTGGAGGCGCGCAACGACTGCGCCGACTTTCGCGTGACAACGCTGCTGAGGCTTCTGCTTGCGCATGAGGGCGCGCTCTCGCCGGAGGCGCGCGATGGGATTGTCACTGCGCTGCGTGGCTTTCGCTACTGGATGGACCAACCCGGCGCCGACTCGATGGTGTTCTGGAGTGAAAACCACCAAGTGCTGTTTGCCGCAGCGGAATTCCTGGCTGGGCAGCGTCTGGCTGACGACGTCTTCTCCGATGGACGGACAGGGCGCGCGCACCAGAGCGCGGCGCGCGCTCGGATCATATTCTGGTTGGAGCAACGCTGGCGGCATGGCTTCTCGGAATGGAACTCACACTACTACACGGAGGATATCGCCGCGTTAGCGAACTTGATCGATTTTGCAGAAGATGCCGAGCTTCGGGCCAAGGCGACGATTGTCCTTGATCTGCTGATGTACGATCTCGCTAGCCAGTCTGTGCGCGGTGAGTTCATCGCAACGAGCGGGCGGCTTTACGAAAATAACAGGAAGACTGGCGACGCGGGGATGCGGCGCATTCTTGCGCATGCGTTCGGCCACGACCGTACAAGCCCTGCAACCGGACTGGAAATCAACTTTCTCATGAGTTCGTATCGCGCTCCGCCGGTGCTGCGCGCGATCGCGCAAGACACAGGCCACGCTGTGATCCGCGCGTCCTACGGCCGGGACCTTAGCGAGTTGGATCGAGACGCAAGCCTACGGGCGAGCGATCATCGTATCATGGCGTTATGGGGCATGCAGGCGTTTACAAATCCGGAGGCGATCGGCCCGTCGCTTCGCACCATTCGCGCGCACGGCCTTTTCGCCAATTCGTTCTTTGCGCCGTTCATGCGACTCAACTACCGCGCACTGAGTGAGATCGGAGCGCTGCCATGGGTGAGCCGCGGCCTCGACCTGCCCACTAACGGTACTCTGCTGGCGCGCGCCAACACCTACACCCTGCGTACGCCGGACTTTGCAATGTCGACGGCGCAAGCCTACCGCCCCGGCGATTGGGGCAATCAGCAGCACGTGTTCGGCATCACATTCGGCCAAGGCGTTACGCTCTTCCACACGCACCCCGCCGTGCGCCCCGGCGATCGGCCGCCCAACGGCAATGCGCCAGGCTATTGGACAGGAACGGACCGATTGCCGCTTTCATGTCAGGACGGCGCGGTAAATCTCTCTCTTTATCGCTTACCAGCGCGCCCTGGATTTGGCCGTGCATACACACTCGATTTCACGCATCTCTACGCGCCGCGGGCGCAATTTGACCGTCTCGAAGAAGACGGCGCACGTCTCTTCCTACAAAAGGATCATGCTCTTGTGGCAGTTACGGCGGGCGGCCCGCTCGAACGGACCGGCGCGGATGAGTACATTTTGCGCGGTCCCGCGCAGTTTTGGGTGACGGAGGCGAGTTCGACGCGGGATGAAACGTTCGAGGCGTTTGTGATGCGCATCCGCGCCGCTACGCCGCGCTTTGACGGCGAGACACTCGCTTATGAGACGCGTGCGGGCGCGTTTACAGCGAGCTTTGCGCGTGGTTGCGCTATTGGCGGCGCGCCACTGCAAGTTCAGTATGATCGGATTGATGCGCCCTACGCCAGAGCGCATCGTGACGCCGATGAGATCACCTTCGCCTTCGCTGGCCAATCCCTAACACTCGATTTCGAGACCGGCCGGCGGATGATCGGGAGCCTCCAGGGATCGCACTGAACGACAAGGTAGGATCCAGTTCTACTCTATCACGAAAACATGGCGAACGGCGCGGATGAACCTGAATCTTGCCGCTTGACCCCAGAAGCGGCCCTTCCCGCTTCCGCGCTGCACAACAGACATTGAACGTCAGCTATTCGCCCATGGCAGACCAAGCAGACCGCACCACACGCGCGGCTGAAGCAAGTCAACATGGCAGAACGAGCACCCGCGCACGACGGCGTGCGCTCTGGCGCCATCGCTGAAATTGACCCCTTGAGCAGGCCCCCCCACTGGCCGACCGCACGCCCTGCGGCCCCAGAAAAAATCGTGAGGGCTGCCTTGAAAGGAAGGATATCGTTTCCTTTCTTTACGGTGACGCGGGATTGCCCCGCGGATTGGAGGCCAATTTCCTATGCGTTCCTTACTTTTTGCTGCCGCCGCGGCGATCTTCGCTGTCGGCGCGCATGCTGACGTCACGCCATATCAGCCCGGCGCGCCGCGCAATTCGTATGGCTGGACAGAGACCCAGCTCGATGCGAACCGCGTGCGCGTCTCTTTCCGCGGCAATGACGATACGCCGCTGGAGCGCGTTGAGATGTACCTACTCTACCGCGCGGCGGAGACGACGCTGGCGCGCGGGTACGACTATTTCATCGTGATCGACCACAACGTCGAGACCACGACGGATTTCAACGCCGCCGGCCCGCCCGTGCCGCCGTTCATTCCCGCGCGCCGGTATCACCAGGATTCCCGTCACCAAGCCGTGTCCGACATTCTGATGCAGCGCGGCGAACGCCCCGAAAGCATGACCAACGCGTTCGACGCCCGCACCGTGCGCGCCAATCTCGCGTACCTCGCGCACGTCAACCAAGCCGCGCGCTAACTCCGCCCCACACCAAGGATCCAACAATGCGACTCTTCCTGCTCGCCGCGGCCGCCGCGGCGCTCCTCGGCGCGTGCGCCTCAACCACCGGCGCCTACCAAGAACGCGGCCAATCCAGCCGCTACGGCTATGCCGAGATGCAACTTGAGCCCAACCGGGTGCGCGTGACCTATGCCGGCGACACGACCTCCTCGCGCGAAACGGTGGAAACGTACCTACTCTACCGCGCCGCCGAAACCACACTGCAGCGTGGTTACGATTATTTCCTCATCGTCGCGCACGATGCGGAAGCCGACCGCCGCTATCAAGCGATCGGCGGACGCCCGCGCTTGGCCGGTTTCTCGATCAGCGAAATTACCAGCCACAATGCGGGCATGGACATCGTGATGTTCGAGGGCCAGCGCCCAGTAGCGATGGCGAACGCGTATGACGCACGCGCCGTCACCGCCTCGCTCGAACCCAGAATCGTGCGCACGGCCGCGCGCTGATCCCCTCGCGCAGCCGCACACGATGAGCCGGCGCCCCACAATGAGGGCGCCGGCTCACTTGCGTTCTGCGCGCTTCGCCTTCGGCTTGGCCTCGGTAATTACGCCGTCCATGAACGCATCAACCGCGAACTTCACATAACGCTCGACCTCCGCACGGGTCGGCGGATCCCCGAGCACCGCGCGCGCGCGCATTTCCGCAGTCATCATGTCGAAACACAAAGCGCCCGCGACTTCCGAATCCGCCGTGAACGAGATGCGCCCGTCATCGCGCCAAATCCGCAGCGCATTCGCCAGCGCCAATTTTCCACGCGCCGTCACCTCGCGGTACATGCGCATCAGCACCGGAAACCGGTGCGCCTCAGCGAACGTCACGCGCACGATCGCCGTCGATTCCCGCTCTAGGTTGCCGGCGCAGACCTGAACGCCGAATTTGTAGAGGAACTCCCGCGGCGCGCTCTCGGCCGGGTTAAGCGCGAAAGAGCGCAGATGATCAGCGACCGTGCGCTGCACATCCCGGCGCACCACCGCTTCGAGTAGCTCGCCCTTATTCGAGAAGCGGCTGTAGAGCGTCTTCGTCGAAGCGCCCGCGCGCTTGGCGATCTCATCCATCGTCGTGTCCGCAAAACCATGCTCGTCGAAGAGCGAAAGGGCCGCATCCATCAGCCGGTCGGGCAATTCGGCGGTCTGCTCAGCAGAGAGCCTTCCGGGCCCAATCTGCGGCTTCTTCGCCTTCGCGGCCGTTTTCATCTTAGCCATTGGCATCCTTTTTCCCGCCCCTCTCGAGGGCGGATAAGCGTGCTTACCAGCGAAAGACACAGAAAGGAATACCTTTCTTTCCTTATTAGCAGATGCCGCACCTGAATTTATTTTGCTTTAAAAACAATGCGCTCGTGAAAATCCGCGCCTCGGAGAGCCACGGGCGTTGACTTATCGAAAAGAAAGCCTTTCTTTCCGTCTTATCGAGCGAGCCCCGAGTGCCGGAGCCGCGCTCCACCACGGGGATCGAAATGCTTCAAAAACTCCGCCAATCGGCGGCGGCTCCTGCTCGTCTGCTCGGCCGCCACACTCCTCTCCAGTTGCGCCACGCCGCCCGATCTCGGCGCTGCGCCGCAGCTGCGCGCACCGGACTCCTACGAAACGATCCGGAGCTTTGCCGCGCCCGTCGCGGATTGGCCCTCGGACCGTTGGTGGGAAAGCTATGGCGATTCCGAGCTCACTGCGCTCATCGATGAAGCGCTGGCGGATTCGCCGACGCTTGCGGCAGCCGCCGCCCGCCTTGCCCGGGCGCAGGCCGAAGCCCAGCAAGCTTATGCCGCGCACCTGCCGAGCATCACCGGCCAAAGCGCGACCGATACGTCTCGCCAGGATCTTTCGGCGGACAACCTGCCCGACGTCATCCGCAACGCCGTGCCAAGCGATTGGTCGACCCAGACCAACGCGGCCGTCACGCTGCAATATCAGCTCGACTTCTTCGGCCGGAACCGCGCTTCGTTCGCCGCCGCGACGTCCCGCGCCGATGCCGCCGAAGCGGAAGCCGCCGCCGCGCGCCTCCAGCTCTCAACTGCCGTCGCCCTCGCCTACGCCGACTTCGTCCGCTTCCATGCTGACGAAGCCGCGCTGGAAGACGCCGCGCGCCTTCGCCAACGCAGCCACATGTTGGTGCGTGAGCGGGTGCGTGCGGGCCTCGAGAACGAGGGCCAGGCCGCGCAAGCCGCCGCAGAGTTTGCGCAAGCCCGCGCCGATCTGATCGGCGTACGCGCCTCTATCACGCGCACGCGCCATCAGCTCGCAGCGCTTCTCGGCAAAGGGCCCGACCGCGGTCTGGCGATCCCCGCGCCGAGCGCACCGCGCTTGCATGCGGCCGGGCTCCCCGAACGTGTCGATCTCGATCTGATCGGGCGCCGCCCTGATCTGGTGGCGGCGCGCCTCGGGGCGGAAGCGGCAGGCCATCGCATCGATGTCGCCCGCGCGGACTTCTACCCGAACATCAATCTCGTCGCGGTTGTCGGCCTGCAAACGCTGGGTCTTGATCGTCTCGGCGGCGGCGAACTTGGGTTTGCGCAAGCAGGCCCGGCGATCTCGCTGCCTATCTTCTCGGGCGGACGCATTGAAGGCGCCTATCGCGGCGCGCGCGCGGACTACGACGAGGCGGTCGCGCTCTACAACCAATCGCTTGCGGACGCGCTTCGTGAAGTCGCCGACGCGATGAGCGATCGCCGCGCACTTGAGCAGCAACTTGTTCAGCAGCGCGCCGCCCTCGCGGCCGCCACGGAATCCTACCGCATCGCAAGCCTCCGGTATCAGGGCGGCCTCGCCAGCTACATCGACACGCTGAGCGCGGAATCCACGCTCATCGCCCAACGCCGCGCCGTTGCGGACGCAGAAGCGCGCGTCTTCGCGCTCGACATCCAGCTCGTCCGCGCTCTCGGCGGCGGCTTCACCTCACTCTGACACCCGAACTCAAGGAGACACATCATGGCTGACGATATGCGCTTTCACCCCGTCGACGCTGAACCGGTCACGACGGATTATTTCCACGAAGAAACCGCGGCGCCCGTTGAAGACGAGGCTCCGCCGAAGAAGGACGAAAAGCACTCCAAGAAGCGCAAGCTCCTGCTGCTCGGCACGGCCGGCCTCATCGCGAAAATCGCGATCGGCTTCGGCATCCACTGGGCGCTCACCGGCGCGCATATGGTGACGACCGATAACGCCTATGTCGGCGCCTCCACCGCGCAAGTGAACTCACAGGTCTCTGGCCGCGTCATCGACGTTCGGGTCTCCGATACGCAGATGGTGCATGCCGGCGACATTCTGGCGGTGATCGATCCGGAAGATGCGCAGCTCAACGTGGCGCGCGCGGAAGCCGATTATCAACGCACGCTGCAGCGTGTGCGCCAGTACTACGCGCAAGAGGCGGCCGCTGGCGCGCAACTGAGCGCCCGCCGCGCCGACCTCGCCCGTGCGGAAATCGAGTATGGCCGCCGCCGCGCACTCGCGGAAACCGGCGCAGTCTCGGGTGAAGAGCTCACCGCGACGCGCTCGGCCTACGAGGCGGCGCGCGCCAACATGGTTGCGGCGCAGGAGAACCTCGAAGCTCAGCGCATGCTCACGCGCGGCGGCAACGCGGAAAACCACCCGGAGGCGCTCGCGGCCCGCGCCGCGCTCGAAAGCGCCCGCCTTTCCCTTTCGCGCACGACCATCCGTGCGCCGATCGATGGCGTAGTGACGCAACGCAGCGCGCAAATCGGTCAGCGCATCGAAGTTGGTCAACCGCTGATGATCGTGGCGCCGATCCAAGACGCGTACGTCGACGCGAACTTCAAGGAAGGCCAACTCGGCCGCGTGCGCATCGGCCAAGAGGTCGAGCTTAGGTCCGATCTCTACGGCCATGACGTCGTGTACCACGGCCGCGTCGAGGGCATTGGCGGCGGCACCGGCTCAGCGTTCGCCGTGATCCCCGCGCAAAACGCCACGGGCAACTGGATCAAGGTTGTCCAACGCGTGCCGGTGCGCGTCGCGCTCGATCCGGCCGAACTCGCGGAGCACCCGCTCCGCGTCGGCCTCTCCATGGAAGCCTCCATCGACGTCCGCGAGCGCGCCACGCGCACCGCGTCCGCCGACTAAACGCCCGCATCTTGGGGATCACGATCATGTCCAACCTCAGCCACGAAAAGGAGGCGCCGCTCTCGGGCGGCGCGCTCTTCCTCGCGGCCATCGTCCTTGCGAGCGCGAACTTCATCGCCGTGCTCGATATGACGATCGCCAACGTCTCGGTGCCAAACATCGCCGGCAGCCTCGGCATCTCGTCGAGCCAAGGCACCTGGGTCATCACCTCTTACGCGGTCGCCGAAGCGATCATCGTTCCGCTCACCGGCTGGATCGCCGCGCGCTTCGGCGCCGTGCGCGTCTTCACCAGCGCGATGTTGCTCTTCGGCGCGTTCTCTGCGTTTTGCGGCATCGCGCAATCGCTTGAGATGCTTGTGCTCGGACGGATCATGCAGGGCCTCTCCGGGGGCCTCCTGATGCCGCTCTCGCAAACGCTGCTGCTGCGCATCTTCCCAAAAGAGAAGGCCAACGCCGCCATGGCGATCTGGGCGATGACGACGCTCACCGCGCCCGTGCTCGGCCCGATCCTTGGGGGGTATATCTGCGACAACGCCGGCTGGCCGATGATCTTCTTCATCAACGTGCCGCTCGCCCTCTTCTGCGCGCCGCTCGCCTACAAAATGCTGCGCCGTTACGAACAATCGCCGGTGCGCATGCCGATCGATCTCGTTGGTCTTTCGCTGCTCATCCTCTTCGTCGGGTCGCTCCAACTCATGGTCGATCTCGGCAAAGAGCATGCGTGGTTCGAATCGCCGATGATCGTGGCGCTCGGCGTTATCTCCGCGATCGGCTTCGTCTTCTTCGTGATCTGGGAGCTGACCGAGAAACACCCGATCGTCGATCTGCGCGTTTTCCGCCATCGCGGCTTCACGATGAGCGTGATCACGCTGACGCTCGCCTTCGGCGCGATGTTCGCCGCCAACGTGCTGACGCCGCTCTGGCTGCAGTCCTACATGGGCTACACCTCGACCTGGGCAGGCATGACGACGGCCTGGTCCGGCGTGCTCGCGGTGGTCGCAGCCCCCATCGTCGGCGCCCGCATGGCGAAAGTCGATCCGCGGCGGCTCATCTTCATCGGCCTCATCTGGCTCGCGGTCGTCACCGCCGTCCGCTCGTACGTGACCAACGATGTGACGTACTGGCAGATCGCCATCCCGCTCATGCTGATGGGCTTTGGTCTGCCGTTCTTCTTCGTGCCGCTCACGGCTTTGTCACTCGGCAGCGTCGAACCGCACGAGACCGCGTCCGCTGCGGGTCTGCAGAACTTCCTGCGCACCCTGTCTGGCGCGATCGCCACCTCGCTCGTGCAGACGATGTGGGAAGACAAGACGAGCGCGACGCACGCCGAACTCGCCGGCGTCGCCGACCGCAGCGGAGACGCCGTGCGCGCCTTCGAAGCGCAAGGCATGAGCCACGACCAGGCGCTCTACGCCCTCAACAATCTCGTTGATGAGCAGAGCGTGATGATCGCCACCAACCAAGTGATGGCGCTCGTCGCGATCGCCTTCTTCATCGCCGCCGCCGTGATCTGGCTTGCCCCCAAGCCCAAGCACGCGATCGACGCAACCCAAGCCGGCCACTGAACCACACACGCAAGACCTCGGAGATTCACAGATGAAAAAGCTCACCACGCAAACGCTGCCCACCTTCTGCGCGCAAACGCAGCCCGTCTTTATCCTGTTCGGCTCGCCCGAAGGTGAAACCACGATGCGCCAAGCACTCGAATTCGCCGAGTCCTGGGCCGATCACGCGGGTGAAGCGGCCTACGGCTACGTCGATGCGTTCGAAAACATCGCCGCCGCCCGCGCCCACGGCGTGCGCGTCCTGCCCACGACGCTGCTGATCGAGAACGGCGCCGTCACGCGCAAATTCGAGGGCGTGCACACCAGCGCACATTTCGCCGCCGCGCTGTTCGCGCCTGCGCAAGCCATCGCCGCCTAACGCAACCCCAACCAAGGAACCAAAGTCATGTCCCTCTCGTCACGCACAGCCCAAGCCGCCATCGCGGCCGCGTTTCTTTCTTTCGCCGCCGTCGCGCTCGCAGCGCCCGATACATTGGCGACTCTCGGCGGACGCGACTCGGCGCATGAGGGCGGCGCGATCGCCCCGCTCGCCATCGGCGCGCTTGGGGCGCACGCCGCAGCCGCCGGCCTCTTCGCCGCGTTCATGCGGTTCAAAAGCTACACGTTCATGGGCTTCGCCGTTGCGCTTACGCCCGTCTTCGCCGCCGATTGGTG
>CAZMCA010000004.1:16862-49825 GCA_964564595.1 uncultured Caulobacteraceae bacterium | reverse complement strand
GCGCTGGCGTGCAGCCCGCGCTCGATGCGCTCGGCTTCAACCTCGTGGGCTACGGCTGCACCACCTGCATCGGCAATTCCGGTCCGCTGCCTGCGCCGATTTCGAAGGCCGTGGCGGATTCCGATCTCGTCGTTGCGTCGGTGCTCTCGGGCAACCGCAACTTCGAAGGCCGCGTGAACCAGGACGTGCGCGCGAACTATCTCGCCTCGCCGCCGCTCGTCGTCGCCTACGCGCTCGCCGGTTCGGTCTACATGGACCTCGAAACCGAACCGCTCGGCACGGACAAGGAAGGCAAGCCCGTCTATCTGATGCACGTGTGGCCGACGAACGAGGAAGTCGAAAACGCGGTGCGCATGGCGGTGACGCCGGAAATGTTCGCCTCGCGCTATTCGAACGTGTTCGATGGCGATGCGAACTGGCGCGCCATCCAAGTCGAAGGCGGGCGCACATTCCAATGGCAGCCCGGCTCCACCTACGTGCAGAACCCGCCCTATTTCGAGGGCATGACGATGACGCCCGAACCGGTCGAGGACATCGCCAACGCGCGCGTTCTCGCCCTCTTCGGCGACAGCATCACCACCGATCACATCAGCCCCGCCGGCTCGATCAAGAAGACGTCGCCAGCCGGCGAATATCTGAGCGAGCGCCAAGTCGGCGTTGCGGATTTCAACTCCTACGGCGCGCGGCGCGGCAATCATGAGATCATGATGCGCGGCACGTTCGCCAACATCCGCATCAAGAACGCGATGGTGAAGGACGCACAAGGCAACGTCATCGAAGGCGGCGAAACGATCCACCAGCCGAGCGGCGACAAGATGTGGATCTACGACGCGGCGATGCGTTACCAGGCCGAAGGCGTGCCGCTCGTCGTGTTCGCCGGCAAGGAATACGGGACGGGTTCGTCACGCGATTGGGCCGCAAAAGGCACCAAGCTGCTCGGCGTGCGCGCCGTCATCGCCGAAAGCTTCGAGCGCATTCACCGCTCGAACCTCATCGGCATGGGTGTGCTGCCGCTCCAATTTAAGCCCGGCGATACGTGGAAGAGCCTCGGGCTCACGGGCGCGGAGAAGGTCTCGCTCAGCGAGCTCATGTCGTTCAAGCCGCGCCAAACCGTGACGCTCAACATCACGCGCGCGGATGGCTCCACCTTCACGCTCGACGTGCTCTGCCGCATCGATACCGAGAACGAGGTGGAATATTTCCACCACGGCGGGATCTTGCACTTCGTGCTGCGCAGCCTCGCCAAAGCCGCCTAGGGCTGCGCAACCACACGCTTGCGTCATCCGGCGCGCCGTAACGGCCACGTGAGTGGCCCTGCGGCGCGCCGGGGACCAAGCTCCGGCCATGCTGAGGCTCCTGCCGGCCCTCCTGTTTCTTGCGCTCGCGCCGCCCGCGCTGGCGCAGGAGCGCGCGTCCGGCCCGATCGTTGTTGAACTCTTCACCAGCCAGGGCTGCGAAAGCTGCCCGCGCGCAAACAGGCTGATGGGCCGCCTCAACCGCGAGCCGGACGTGATCGCGCTCACCTATCCGGTTGACGTGTGGGACTATCTCGGCTGGCGCGACACCTTTGCGCGCCCGGAATTTTCACAGCGCCAGCGCGCCTATTCGCGCGCGATGGACGTGCGCTCGATCTTCACGCCGCAACTCATCTTCAACGGCGCGCGCGGCGAAGCGGGCGCGCGGCCCGATCGCATTCGCGATGTTATCCTTGAACTGCGCGGCGAGCATGCAGCGCACGCGCCCGCGGTGACGGTCATCGAAAACGCGCGCGGCATGCGCGTTCATGTCGGACGCGGCGCGCATCAGAGCGAACCGGCCGACGTGTGGGTCGCATCCTACGAACCCGGGCCGGTATGGGCCGATATCAATGGCGGCGAGAACGCGGGCCTTCGCGTGCCGCACTACAATCTCGTGCGCCGCATTGCGCGGCTCGGCGAATGGTCGGGCGCCCCCGTCACGTTCAACCGCACCGCCTGCCGCCCCGCCTGCGCCGTCATCGTGCAAGCCCATAACGGCGGCCCGGTCCTCGCCGCCGCGCGCGGCCCCGCGCGTCACGACGATGATGAAGACGACGACGGCGATTGATCGCAGCTGACGCGACGCACGATTGATCGCAGCTGACGCGACGCTGGCCGCGCCTCCCCCTCGATGGGGGAGGCTGCGTCGCAGAGCGACGCTGGTTGGGGGTGCGCGCTCAACGCGTTCACTTGAAATGCTGGCTGGCGCGCCGCTTGGGCGAGATCGGCGAGAGAGGCGCATGCACCCCCTCCAGCCGCTTCGCGGCTTGCCTCCCCCATCGAGGGGGAGGCGAGCGCAACATCACCTAAGGCGTTTGCGTTTCCGCAGGCGCGGCGCTTGGCGGCGGCGCTGGCGGTGCGGGCAGCAGCGCGGTGAGCGGGGGCGCGAGCGCTTCGGCGTCTTGCGGCGAGAGCTGATAGGCCCAGCCCGCGCTTGCATTGTTCACCGCGAGCGCGGCCGCTTCCGCATCGGGACGTTCGGCTTGCGCGCTCATCTTCAGCCAGACGCGGCCCTCGACCACGATCAACTCTGCATCGATCAGCACGCCGTCGAACGTGTGCAGCCGCAGGCGTTCCTGCGCCGCGCCCTGGATCGCCGCCGCTGTCTGCACATCGAGCGGCGAAAGGTTCAGCACCTTCTCGGCCGTGCTCGTCACCGCGCTCGGCGCGATCGGCGCAAGCCGCGCGGGCGCTACGATGGCGAAATCCGTCGCCTCTCCGGTGCGCTCACGCTCCAGAATGTACGGCCGGCCTTCGTTCGGCACGATCTCGACGCGCGCGAGATTGGCGGCTTCGATGTTGAGCGGCGTTAGGCTCAGCCACGCAGCGGGATTGCGCAGCGGCGGCAATTCTCCACGCGCGGCGAACACCTGGCTCTCGTCGGGCCGGCGCACATAAAGCCCCTGCGTCTCAACGCCGAGAATGAGGTTCACGAGCCGCGCGCCCTGCGCATCTTCGATCTGCACCAGCACGCCGCGCCCGCCCTGCGCCGGATCGTCAACGCCGAGGCGCGCGAAGCGGTCGGCGTTGGCCGTCATCCGCCGCGTGATCTGAAGATTGGCGAGGCCTTCGGTGAGCTGCGCAAGACGCGCCGCATCGACGGGATAATCGCCGCGGTCGCGCATCGCCCAGCCGCGATCGGTCTTCTCGATCCGATAGGTCGCCTCCGCGCTCGTCACCGTGATGCGCTGCGCGCGCGCGATCGTGTTGGTGAGCCCCGGCACGGCCGCGCCCTGCGCAACGTTCGGCTGCGCCGAGCGCACGTCGAGCGAGACCGTTACGAACGCCACCGCGGCAAGCCCGGCGGCGACGGCGGCGAGCGTGAACAGGCGCCGGCGCCGGCGTTCTGCGCGTTCGGTCGTCATGGCTGGCTCCTCCGCGCGCGGCGCTGGCGGCGCCAGAAGAGGAAGAGCCCCGCGCCCGCGACCGCGAGCGGCGCCAGCCACATGTTCACGAACACAACGAGCGCTTTGAGCGTATCGATATCGGCCCGCAGATCGCGCCCGACACTGCGCAATTCGCGGCGCACTTCGGTGACGCGCGTCGTGAACCGGTCGATCTCAGTGCGCTCTTCAGGCGAGAGTTCGGCGCCGAGGTCACCGGCGAAGTAGCCAGAGCCCTGCCCGCGCGCGCGCAGCTCCTGCAAGCGCGTTTCGGTTTGCTGCAACTCGGTCTGCAATTGCTGCTGACGCTGCTCGATGCGGCGCTGCGCATCGTTGGCGAGATTTTCGACCAGTTCCATACGCCGCAGCGACGGGGCGCGGGCCCGGAGACTCACCAACGCCTGCGAACCGCCAAGAATGTCGATCGCGTTCAGCGCGAAGGCGCCATTGTCAGCGAAAGACGCGCCGCGTTGCGGATCGACGTAGAAATCATCCGCCAGGAAATCGCTGTCTGCGACGACGACGATCTCGGCGTTCTGCGTGGTGCGCGTGAGCGTTTGCTGGCCAGCTGGCAGCGGCGCTGCGCCTTCGGGCGGCCCGTTCGGGAACGCCGTCGTCAGCGGGCCAGAGAGACGCAGCGCAACAGTTTCGACGCGCGCCGACGGCGACCATGATTGCATCAGATCGAACGGCGATGGGCGCATCAGCGCCTGCTCGGGCGGCATGCGCATCGTCTCGCCGGTCGTGCGCGCGAGCGGCGTCACGGTGAGGCCTTCGCGCTCGCTCCAGGTCAGCCCGCCTGCCATGCCGAAGTTGAGGCCGCGCTGCAGCGGCGCCGTCATCAGATCGCCTTGCGCGAGCCGGTCGCCGTCGACGCGGAAGAACAGCGGCTGCGGCGCCTGTACGGTTTGGCCTGCCGGGTTTTGCGTTTGCACCGGCAGCGCCGCCCCACCATCCGCGACGACTTCCGGCGTCATCGAAAGGCCCCACGCGGTGAAGAGCGGCGCGAGGTTCGAGGACGTCTGCGCCCCGCCCATCATCGCCGTCATCGGATCGCCGGCCATTTGCGCGGACGTCATCGATGCGGGATCGAGCGCGATGAAGGCGCGCCCCGTGCGCATGATGAACTGATCTATCGCGTACATCTGCGCCGGCGTCATCGGGCCCGGATGGATGATCGCGAGCACGCGCGCATCGGCCGGGATCTCGGTGAAGTCTGGCGCGAGCTTCTCGACGCTCATGAAGCGCCCAAGTTCCTGCGCGAACGCGGACTGGCGCTCCATGCCGGGAAATTGCGGGTTGGCGGCGGCCGCCGGATCGAGCGGCAGCGACGTGATCAGCGCAACCTTCGACGGATCGGGATTTTGCAATTCGTAGATGACGCGCGTGATCTCGTATTCGAGGAACGGCTCGCGCGCGTTGTCGAAGAACGGGATCGAGCGGCGATCATCGATCGCGTTGGCGCCGGAAAGCCCGAAATAGATCGGGTCCGCGCCCTGCTGCACTGTGACCGGCTGCACGCCAGCTTCGACGGCGCGATCTTCCTCTTCGCTGAACGGCTTGGGGTCGATCTCGACGAAGCGGATGCGCCCGCGCGCCGTCGCCTCATAGGTTTGCAGCATCTCCCGCACGCGCGCGGCGTAGGCCTGCAGCTCCGGGTAACGCGCGCCAGCATCCCGCGAGTAGAACAGCGTCAGTTCGATCGGCTCGGACAGCTCCTCGGCGCTGATCACCTGGCGGGTGCCGGGCGAGAGCGAATAGAGGTGGTTCGCCGTCAAATCGAGGCGCCAGCCTCGGAACCACGAATTGGCGATCAGATTGCCGGCCACGAACATCGCGAAGAACGCGAGCGCAGCCAAAAGCGCGAAGCGGCGTGAGCTCATGTCCTAGCCTCCCCGCCGCGCGTCGACCGCAAGCGCGGTCCAGGTCAGGCAAAGCCCGATCAGCGAGACGAAGTAGAAGATCGAACGGAACTCCACGACGCCGCGCTGCGCCGCATCGAAGTGGTGGATGATCGAGAACCGCGTGATCGCTTCAGCGACGCCGCCGCCGACAAAGCCGGAGAAGAAATCGCCCACCATCGGCAGGCCAAGCGCCGTGAGAATGAACGCCGCGAGCACCGAGAGCACGAACGCAACGACCTGCGCGCCCGTCAGCGCCGACATCACCGAGCCGATCGCGATATAGGCGCCCGCCATCAGGAAGCTTGCGAGATAGGCCGTGAGGATCGCGGCGTTATCGGCGTGCCCTAGAATGTTGATCGTGATCCAGAGCGGGAACGTCAGCGCGAGCGCGACCGCCGCGACCGTCCACGCCGCGAGATATTTGCCGAGCACGAGCGACCATGTCGGCGCCGGCAGCGTCAGCAGCAATTCGATCGCGCCCGAGCGCGCTTCTTCCGCCCACAACCGCATCGCGACCGCTGGCAGGAACACCATGAAGATCCACGGATGGAACGCGAAGAAGGGCGTCAGGTCCGCGCGGCCGCTTTCGAACAGGCCGCCGACTTGAAATGTGAAGAGCCCAATCGCGAACAGAAACACGGCAACGAACACGTAAGCCGTGGGCGTGGTCAAATAGGAAAGCACTTCGCGGCGATAGACGGCGCGCAGGCTCTTCACGCCGGGGCCGGGTTTCAAGACAGCTGGCACGTTCATGCCCGCTCCTCCCCGCCCGTCAGCGCACGGAACGCGGCGTCGAGCCCGCCATGCTGCTCGGCGAGCGCAGCGGGCGTCGCGTCCGCGACGATCTTGCCGTTGTTGATCACGATCGCGCGCGTGCAGACGGCGTCGACTTCTTCGAGCGAGTGCGTCGATAAGATGATGCCGCGCTCTTCGCCAAGGCGCTTGATGAGGTCGCGCACGGCGCCGCGCTGGTTCGGATCGAGCCCGTCCGTCGGTTCGTCGAGGATCAGCAGCAGCGGATCGTGCAGAAGTGCAGCGGCTAAGCCCACACGGCGGCGATAGCCCTTGGAAAGCGTTTCGATCGGCCGGTCGATGGTGTCGCCCAAGCGCGCGTCTTGCGCAGCGCGGCGCACGGAATTGCGCGCGAGTTCTTTCTTCATGCCACGCGTTTCTGCAACGAAGCGCAGGAACATCCACGGCGTCATCTCGCCATAGAGCGGCGCGCCTTCGGGCAGATACCCGACGCGCTCCTGCGCGCGGCGGCGATCTTGCGCGACATCGATGTTGAAAACTTTCGCGTAGCCGTCGTCAGGCTCGAGATAGCCCGCGATCATGCGCATGGTCGTCGTCTTGCCCGCGCCGTTCGGCCCGAGAAAGCCGACGATCTCGCCTGCATCGAGTTCGAAGCTGACGCCATCGACCGCGGCGCGCGCTCCGAACGTTTTCCGCAAGCCCTCGACCTGCAGCAACATGAAGACGAATCCTTCGCGACCCAGGGGGCCGGACAGCGGCGCTGTTTAGGGCGCCGGTTTGTGAAACGCCAGCGCCGTTAAATGCGCAGCCGCATGCCGCCATCGACGGAAATGCCCTGCCCCGTGACGAACGCGGAATCGTCTGACGCCAGGAACAACGCAACGCGCGCGATGTCCTCCGGCGCGCCCAAACGTTTCAGCACCGATTTCTTCGCCCATATCTCGGCGACGTCCGGCCGCGCGTCCCAGAGCGCGCTCGTCATGCCGGTGCGGATCGCGCCCGGTAGAATGTAGTTCGCGGTGATGCCCGCGCGCCCAAGCTCCAGCGCCAGCGTGCGTGTGAGGCCGGCGACGCCGGCTTTGGAGGCGCAGTATGCGCCGAGGCCATAATCGGTCCCCTCGGCCATCACAGAGGCCGTGTTGATGATGCGTCCGGCGCTGCTCTGCTTCAGGAGCGGGATCGCCGCACGCGTCAGGCGGAACATGCTCCGCAGGTTCACATCGACGACGCGGTCCCACGCAGCGTCGGTCATCTCCGCGACCGGCCCGCCAGCGCCGACGCCGGCGTTGTTGAACAGGATGTCCACCCCGCCGAGCTTGTCCTGCGCCGCGGCGATGATGCGGCCGGGCGCGTCTTCCGCCGTCAGGTCGGCTTCAAGGAAGTGCTGGGCGCCCTCCAGCGCCTTACCGGGCAGATCGACGCCGAGGACCGCCGCGCCCTCCGCCGTGAAGAGCCGCAGGCTCGCCGCTCCCATGCCCGAGCCCGCACCCGTGACGATCGCCCGTTTGCCCTCTAGCCGTCCTGCCATCTCGCGCTCCCTCACCGGTCCACCGGCCGTTGTTGCGGGAGGATGACACCTCGACGCCTCGGAAGCGCAAGCCGCTGGTGTGGCTCGCGTGCGGCGCGATCAGGCGCCTAGAATGGTCAAGGCCCGCATGCCGGGCATGCGGGCCTTGTTGGCGAGAGGGAGAGATCGGGTGCGATCGGCTGTAGCACGGCCCCGGGGGGCTGGGGGGGCTGATGGATACCGGAACCGACTGATCTCCAGCCGATCGCTGGTAAGGAACCTCGCTCCCTATCGCGGCACAATCAAGGCGGCTTTGGCCGCAATCGCGCCTTCTCCCGTGAATTTTTCTTATGATTTGCGCCTGTTTACGGCGATGCTCGTTTGGGAATGACTGCAATATGCTGAAATCAAAGGGGCCAGGATGATCTCCACAACAGCGCAGCCGGTCCGGACTATTTTCTTCGAGCGGCGGGAGCTTGATCAGTTACTCACAGTTTACGGCCGCTTCGTTTCCGCCGGTCTTTGGCGGGACTACGCGATGGACGCGCTTTCAGACCGCGCCCTGTTCTCGATTTTCCGGCGCACGAGCGAAGCGCCGCTGTACCAAATTCAGAAAAAACCCGCCGACGCGCGCCGCCAGGGCGCCTATTCCGTCCATGCTTCCAATGGGTTGATCCTCCGGCGCGGCCACGAGCTCGGCGCCGTGCTCAAGATCTTCGATCAAAAGTTGATCCGCCTGGTCGCGGAATGACCCGTTCTGGGCAAGGCCCAAACGCAAAGCGCCCGGCCGAAGCCGGGCGCCCGCAATGTGCGAAGTGATTCGCAGCTTCCGGTTTAGTCTCGCGAGGACATCAGCGAGAGGATGAACTGGAAGAGGTTGATGAAGTTCAGGTAGAGGTTGAGCGCCCCGTACGTGGTCGCCACCGCCATCGAGCGCTGGTCGCCCCCGAGGTCGTAGTACATGAACTTCAGGCGCTGCGTGTCGTAGGCCGTGAGGCCCGCGAAGATCAGCACGCCCAGCACCGAGATGATGACCGAGAGGCCCTCGATCGGCGCGCCCGTGAAGGCGGCGAAACCGAAGTTCACCAGGCTCGCGATGATGAGGCCGAACAGGCCCATCATCAGGAACGTGCCCATGCCCGTCAGGTCACGCTTGGTGGTGTAGCCCCACAGCGAGAGCGCGCCGAAGGTGAGCGAGGTCACCAGGAACGCCTTGGTGATGTCCATCATGCCGCCCGGGCGGCCGCCATAGACGATGAGCAGCGCGCCCATGCCGACGCCGATCAGCGCCACCACGGACCAGTAGACGAGGTTCGCGCCCGCCGGAGACGGGTTCTTCATGGCGAAACTCGAGATCAGCAGGATCGCCAGCGGGCCGAACATCACCACCCAGCGGAGCGGCGTGCCGAACACGAGCTGCGCGACTTCGGGCACCGTGCCCGCGATAAAGGCCAGCACGCCGGACAGCAGAAGCCCAAGCGCCATCTTGTTGTAGACGCCGAGCATGAAGCTGCGCAGGCCGGCGTCGACGGCCATGTCCGCGCGGCCGGCGGGAGCCGTCCGGGTCTGGCCGAGATACTGGTTCATGCAATGCCTCCAACGCGCGGGAATCTACCCGCGCTTCAACGCAGAATATGGCCGCGCGGCCCTTGGCGGGCAAGGAGATCACCCTGCTGTGAAGTCTTGTTTTGTTCGCGCCCGGGGTGTAGCCGCGGTAACCATGTCGCGTCGAGCCAGCGCGAATCGCGCTAGAGGCGCGGGCAGAGGTTTGACCGGGGTTGGCTGACCAAAACGAACCGCCTGAAGGCGATCCGCCTTCGTCCGGCACGCCGGAAGAACCTCAACGGCCGCCGCCGTCCGAGGGGGCCGAGACTGCGTCTCCGCGCGCGGCCGAGCCCGAACGCCCCCCGCCCGTCGTCGAACCCGATTATCCGCGCAGCGAGCCGGACGAGCTCACGCAGATGCGCGCCCGCATCGTCGGGCTGATCGCAACCGGCGCCACGCGCGCGCGCACCTGGACTGAAACCGCCTGGACGCGCATCCGCAACATCCAGCGCCCGCGCACGCCGCGCGAATACGCGATCTGGGCCGGCTGGTCCGTCGGCGGGCTGTTCGCCGTGCTCGCCGCGCTCTTCGTCTTCCTCACTTGGGACATGCCCTCGACGGACGATCTCTGGGAAGCGTCAAACGCGCCTTCGATCACGTTCGTCGATATCAACAACACGGTGATTTTGCGCGAAGGCGCGCAGAACGGCCCACCCGTCGATCTGCGCACGCTGCCGCCCTATGTGGCGCAAGCGTTCATCGCCATCGAAGACCGGCGTTTCTACCATCACTTCGGGATCGACGTTGGCGGGCTTTCCCGCGCGATGGTCGAGAACTTGCGCTCCGGCCGCGTCGTCCAAGGCGGCTCGACGATCACGCAGCAGCTGGCCAAGAACCTCTTCCTCAACAACAGCCGCACGTTCCGCCGCAAATTCCAGGAAGTCGCGCTCGCCGTTTGGCTCGAGAGCCGCTTCACCAAGGATCAGCTGCTCGCGCTCTATCTCAGCCGCGTTTATTTCGGCGCCGGCGCGTGGGGCATCGAAGCCGCGAGCGAGCGCTATTTCGACCGGCCCGCGCGCGAACTCACGCTGCTGCAATCAGCGCTGCTCGCAGGCCTCGTGAAAGCGCCCTCGCGCCTCAATCCCGCGCAGCAGGAAGCGAGCGCGCGCGAACGCGCCGAAGTCGTGCTCAACGAGATGGTGGCCGAGGGCTTCATCAGCGACGCAGAGCGGCAAGCGGCTTTGCGCGAAGACCTCAACATCAGCCGCACCAGCCCGGCCGGCAACCTCGGCTATTTCCGCGACTGGATCGATCCCCTGCTCAATCAGGTGATCGGCCAAGCGAATGACGATTTCATCGTTGAAACCACGCTCGACATACAAGCACAGCGCGCCGGCGAAGCGGCGGTCGAAACCATCCTCGCGCGTGACGGCGAAGCGCGCCGCGTGAGCCAAGCCGCGATCGTCGCGATGGACGATAATGGCGGCGTGCGCACGATGGTCGGCGGGCGCGGCTACGGCAAAGAAGCCGGCCAGAGCGAGTTCAACCGCGTCACGCAAGCGCGCCGCCAGCCGGGCTCTTCGTTCAAGTTCTTTATCTACCTCGCGGCGATGGAAGCGGGCCTCACGCCGTGGACTGTGCGCGTCGATGCGCCCGTCACGATCGGCGATTGGTCACCCGGCAATTACAACGATGAATTCTACGGCCCGATCGAGCTTGGCGGCGCGTTCGCGCGCTCGCTCAACATGGTCGCCATCGTGATCGCCAACGAGATCGGCGGCCAACGCGTCATCGAAGTCGCGCGCCGCCTCGGCGTGCGCTCCCCGCTGCACAATTACCGCTCGCTCGCGCTCGGCGCGCAGGAAGTCACGCTGCTGGAGATGACGCAGGCCTATGGCGCGATGGCGTCGAACGGCTATCGTCTGGAAGCGCATGGCGTGGTGCGCGTGCGGCGCTCGAACGGCGAAGTCGTCTGGACCTGGCGCCCGCGCAATCGTGAGCGCGTGATCGAAGATCAGCCGCGCCGCTACATGAACCTGATGATGGCCCGCTCCGTGCAAAGCGGCACCAGCACCGCCGCGCGCATTCCCGGCCGCGAAATCGGCGGCAAAACCGGCACCACAAACGATTATCGCGACGCTTGGTTCGTCGGCTTCACGCCTGGCCTCGTCGCCGGCGTGTGGATCGGCAATGACGATCACCGCATCGCCACCGCGCGCGTCACAGGCGGGCAATTGCCGGCGGAAATCTGGCGCACGTTCATGACCGTTGCGCTGCGCAGCGTGCCCGCCCGCCCGCTCGAAATGCCGACGGCGGACGATTACGCCCTCGGCCCGCCGGCCGAGATGGTGAGCGATACGACGCCGCAAATCGTCGGCGCTCCAATCGGTTCGGCCGCCGCAAGCCTGCCGAACCCGCCGCCCGATCCCAATGTCGATCGCTCGCTGGATTTCGGCCCGGAAGGCTAAGCGGGGCTAAGCCCCGATCGCATGCAGCGCCAAGCCGTGATCGCGCAGCCAAGCGCGGCCACGCTCATGTTCAGGGCAGATGCGCGCCACGAGCGTCCAGAACCGGCTCGAATGGTTCATCTCGCGCAGATGCGCGACCTCATGCGCGGCGAGATAGTCGAGCACGAATGGCGGCGCGAGCACCACGCGCCACGAGAACGCCAGCGCCCCATCGGTTGAGCACGAACCCCAGCGCGAGCGCGTCTCTTTCACGGTGATGCGTTGGGGCCGCACGCCCAGCGCCTGCGCATGCACCGCAACGCGCGCGCCGAGATCGGCTAGCGCCTCGGCCTTCAAAAACCGCTTAACGCGCGCTTCGAACATCTCAACGTCCGGCGCGGGCGCGACGATGCGCGGCGGCGCGCCTGGTTCTGCAGGCGGCTCCACGCGCCCCGCGCCCCTGCCCTGCTCGAAAATCAGCTCGTGCATCACGCCCCGCAGCGGCGCGAGCGCATGCGGCGCAAGCACGGCGCGCTGCGGCAGCGCGGAGAGCTCCCGCGCGATCCAGCCCGCGCGTTCGGCCGCGAACTGCGCCGCGCGCTTCAGCTGGCGCTTGGAGGGCGCGGTCGCGATCGCGATCCCGCGCAACGGATCGATCCGCACTGAAACACGCCGCGCGCGCGCATTCACTGCGAGCGTTATCGGCACGCGCCGCCCGTCGATCAGCTCGACCTCGGTGACGATCTCGTCCGGCTTCGCAGAATCGTGCGGCATGGGGATAAACATGCCATAACGCGCCCCGCTCTCATATTGAGGCGCAAGGCTGCTTCCATGACCCGCATCAAAGGCTCCTGCCACTGCGCCGCGGTCACGTTCGAGGTGGACGTCTCTGACGTCACCGAGCGCACGACCTGCGACTGCTCGCTCTGCCGCAAGAAGAACGCGCAGATGATCGCGGTGCACGAAAGCCGGTTCAGGCTGCTGACGGGCGAGGACAAGCTCGGGCTCTATCAGTGGAACACGCGCGTGGCGCGCCACCATTTCTGCACGCAGTGCGGGATCTACACGTTCCACCGCAAGCGCTCGATGCCCGATCATTACGGGATCAACCTATTCTGCCTTGATGGATTTCACGCCGAGTCGCTGCCGCTGCGGCGCGCCGTGGGCCTCGGCATGACCGTCGCTAAAGATGCGCCGGCGATTTACCCCGGCCCGCGTGAGCCGCGTTAGACGGCGCGGCGGCGCTTCACGGGCGCGCTGAGGCCACGCTTGGCGGGCGCTTGGAAGGCGCGCTGGAATTCGCGCATGCGCGGGAAAATTTCCGTGCGGAAGCGGCTGCCGTTGAACACGCCGTAGTGCCCCACGCCCGGCTGCACGTAGTCCATCTGCATGTGATGCGGGATGTGCAGACACAGGTCATGCGCGGCTTGCGTTTGGCCGATGCCGGAAATGTCGTCGTTCTCGCCTTCCACCGTCATCAAAGCGGTGTGGCGGATCGCGCCGGGATGCACGGTTTCGCCGCGATGCTTGAACACGCCGCGCGCCAGTTTGTATTCCTGGAACACATCGCTGATCGTCTGCAGATAGAATTCTTCCGTCAGATCGAGCACGGAGAGGTATTCGTCGTAGAACGCGCGGTGCTTTTGCGCGCTGTCGCCATCGCCTTCGACGAGGTGCTTGTAGAAGCCGTGATGCGCATCGACGTGGCTTGACCAGTTCATGCCCATGAAGCTGGCCAGCTGCACGAAGCCCGGATAAACGCGCCGCAACGCGCCCGGATAATTCACCGGCACCGTGTGGATCATGTTGTTCACGAACCACTCGAACGGCCGCTCTTGCGCGAGCAAGTTCGGCTGCGTCGGTGAGCGGCGCGCATCGATCGGCGAGCCCATGAACGTCATCGTCGCCGGGATCGCGTCGTCTTCGTGCTCGGCGAGCAGCGAGATCGCGGCCAGCACCGGCGGCCCCGGCTGACACACGGCGACGACATGCACTTCCGGTCCGAGGTACCGGAGGATCGACATGATGTGATCGATGTAATCGTTGAGATCGAACCGGCCCTGGATGATCGGCGCCATGCGCGCGTCGGCCCAGTCGGTGATGTAAACTTCGTGCTCGGGCAGAAACGCCTCGACCGTGCCGCGCAGCAGCGTCGCGTAGTGCCCCGAGAGCGGCGCCACGATCAGTACCGCCGGGTCGTTGCGCTTGCCGCGGGCGCGTTGGAGCATGTCTTCGTCGCGGCGGAAGTGCACGAGATTGCACCACGGGCTGCGCCACGCGACCTCAGGCGTCAGCGGCACGTGCACGCCATTGACCACCGTCTCCGGCAGCTTCCAGCCTGGCTTGGTGTAGCGGCGGGTCACGCTCTCGAAGAGGTCGGAAGCGGCGGCCGCGGTCTTGGAAAGCTCGCTTTCCTTGATCGGGTTGAGCGGGCTTCGCAGCAGCATGGACTGCATCTGCGCCGCCAGCCGCATCGGGCCGACAGACCAATGGCTCATCTCATAGAGCGAATAGAGCATCTCGCCCGCCTACAGCGCGACAACCATTTTGCGTCGCAACATGTAAAATTATAAAAGCGCATCAGCGCTTTCCAAGCGTTTAAGTTAACCCTCACGACCTATGACGCTGCGGCGCCGCGAAACCAGGCGCCGCGCCGGCGATGTCTGTTTTTTCGTTCGAAGTCAGGCGCTTACTGCGCGGCAGCGCCGCTGAGCGCCTGTTGCACGCAAGACGCGATTTCCTGCGGAGTCTTGCCGATCGTCGTCACCAGGCCCCGCATCCGCCAGCCAGCGTCCATCACATAGAGGAACGAGGTGTGATTCACGTTGTAGTCCCCGTCCTCGAGCGGGGCGCGCTGCGCCACCACGCCGAACGCCGCGATCGCCGCGTTCACCGCCTCCGGAGTCCCCGAAAGGCCGACGAGACCGGCCGGAAAGCCCTCGCTCGCCGCATAGGCCGAAATCGTCACCGGATCGTCCCGCTCGGGGTCGAGCGTGATCAGCGCCGTCTGCAGGCCCGCCGCCTCCGGCCCCATCGCCGTCAGCGCGTCCTTCACGAGGTACATCGTGGTCGGGCAGATGTCCGGGCAGTGCGTGAACCCGAAATAGACCAGCGTCGGACGCCCCGCGAACGCCGCCTCCGTCACCGCCTGGCCCTGCCCGCCCGTCAGCGCGATCGGCCCGCCCAGCCCGGGCGGCGGCGGGATTACGCAGCCCTGCGGCGGCCCTGCCGCAGCATTCTCAGCCGTGCGCTCAGCGTGCGTTACCACCAGCAGCGTCGCCAGCACGGCAAGGCCGGCCGCCGCGAGCCCTGGCACGACGGCGCGCGTCAGACGGCGGCGCGAGGTGGGCGGCAAGCTCATGGCGCGATCTGAGGCCGCGCGCCCACGCACGGTCAACGCAACGCGGCGCCGCACCCTTAAGCATGCCCCTCGCCCGCGCGGCGCCAAAGAGCTAAGCGAACCAAGGCGAAAGCCCGCATCGCATGACAGACATCGCTCTCCCCGCAGCCGCCGTCCGCGGCGAACCGCCGCTGATCGGCGCAAGCCGCGTGCGCCTGCGCACGCTCATCCTGCTGCGCTGGCTGGCGGTGGCCGGGCAAACCGCCTCGATCCTCTTCGTGCACTACGTGCTCGGTTTCATGTTCCCGTTCATCTGGTGCCTATTCGCGATCGCCGTCAGCGCGGCCGTGAATGTCGCGCTGATGATGACGCGCACCTCGCAAACCATCGTCGCTGACTGGGAAGCCGCCACGCAGCTTGGCTATGACGTGCTGCAACTCGCGGTGCTGCTGGCGCTCACCGGCGGCGTGCAGAACCCGTTCATTTTCCTCTTCGTCGCGCCAGTCGCGGTCAGCGCCGCCGTGCTGCGCCCCTCAGTGACGGCGGGGCTTGCGGCGCTTTGCTATCTCGCGATCGGGGCGCTCGCGCTCTGGCATCTGCCGGTGCCGTGGCCGGCGGGCGAAGAGCTGCACCTGCCCCAGCTCTATCAGGTCGGCATGACGACGGCTGTGATGATCTGCCTTGGCTTCACCAGCGTCTATGCGTGGCGCGTGGCGGCAGAAGAAGAGCGCCTCAACCTCGCGCTCGCCGCCGCTGAGGCCGTACTTGCGCGCGAACAAAAGCTCTCGGCGCTCGGCGGGCTCGCCGCCGCCGCCGCGCACGAACTCGGCACGCCGCTCGCCACCATCCACCTCGTCGCCAAGGAAATGGCGCGCGACCTGCCGGCCGATTCCACGCTCCATGAAGACGCGCAATTGCTCGTCAGCCAAAGCGAGCGCTGCCGCGCGATCCTCACGCAGCTCTCATCGCGCCGCGAAACGGGCGATGCGATGCACGACCGCGCGCCGATCGCCTCACTACTCGAAGAAGCCGCCGCGCCCCACCGTGATCTCGGCACGGAAATCGTCATCACCGTCGAGGCCGGCGACGTTGGCGCGGCGCCAGAAGTGCGCCGCCTGCCGGAAATCATCCACGGCCTCGGCGCGTTCATCGAAAACGCGGTTGGGTTTGCCCACAGCCGCGTCGAAGTCACCGCGCGCTGGAGCGCGGCGGAAATCGAAATCGCCGTGCGTGACGATGGCCCCGGCTTTTCGCCTTCCATCCTCGCGCGCCTCGGCGAGCCCTACGTGACCGAGCGCGCCGAAGGCGACGGCGGCGGCGGCCTGGGGCTTGGGTTCTTCATCGCAAAAACGCTTATCGAGCGAACCGGCGCGCGCTTTATCATCCGGAACCGCACGCCCCCCGCGCGCGGCGCCACGATCCGGGCGATCTGGCCCAGGTTCGCCATCGAAGCGCCTCCCCTGTAAAATCATCCGAACCAAGAATAAGAAGCACGGCAAAGAAACGTCATGACCCAGACCACGCAAACCGACGCCGCGCCCGCCGATCTCCCGGAAGGCGATCGCACGCTGATGATCCTCGATGACGACGCCGCCTTCCGCACGCGCCTCGGGCGCGCGCTGCAAGGGCGCGGCTTCGACGTGACGATGGTCGGCTCGGTCGCGGAAGCGAGCGAGATCGCGGGCGCCAATCCGCCGGCCTACGCCGTGCTCGATCTGCGGCTCGAAGACGGCTCGGGCCTGCAAGTCGTCGAAGCGCTGCACCGTAAGCGCAAAGACTGCCGCGTCGTGATCCTCACCGGCTATGGCGCTATCGCCACCGCCGTCGCCGCCGTCAAAGCCGGCGCGCTCGATTATCTCGCAAAGCCTGCGGACGCAGACGACATCGTCAAAGCCCTGCTCGCGCAGCCGAACGACAAGCCCGCGCCGCCGGAAAATCCGATGAGCGCCGATCGCGTGCGTTGGGAGCACATTCAGCGCGTCTACGAATTGTGCGGCCACAACGTCTCGGAAACCGCACGCCGCCTCAACATGCACCGCCGCACGTTGCAGCGCATCCTCGCCAAACGCGCGCCGCGCTAACGCTCACATAAACGTGCGCGCTCTTGCCGTTGCGGCAGAGCGACCCAATATCTTGAGCACGCGCGCGCCCTTTGCGCTGCGCTCAATCCCAAGCACGACCATGAGCAGAGCATTCGTCAAAGAAGCCGATGAAACGGCGTATGAACCCCTTCCGGAGCGGCCAATTTCGCCGCACCGCAACCTCGTTACGGCCAGCGGCCTTGCCGCGATGGACGCTGAGATCGCACAGCTGCGCGCTGCGCAAACGCGCGCCCGCGCCGCAAACGACAATGACGCGCTCGCGCGCCTTGCGCGCGATCTTCGCTATTGGTCGCAGCGCCATGCCAGCGCGCAGCTTCAACCCGCGCCTGAAGACAGCGGCGACGTGCAGTTCGGCGCATCGGTGACGATCGCGCGCGCCGATGGCGCGGAAGAAACCTACCGCATTGTCGGTGAAGACGAAGCCGATCCCGCGCGCGGCACGATCTCCTACGTCTCGCCGATGGCGCAAGCGCTGATGGGCAAGAGCGAAGGCGATCGCGCCCGCGTCGCGGGCAAAGACGTGCGTATTTTGCGGGTTGCGTAGCGCTCCCCTCCCCGCGAGGGGAGGGGGAATTACTCCCGCTCGTCTTCTTCGCCCGGCGGTTCGTCTTCGCTCGCGTCTTCGCCGCCCTCGATCGCGTAGCCGCCGCTCAGCCAGCGATGCAGATCGACATCCGCGCAGCGTTTCGAGCAGAACGGCTTGTATGCCGGATCCGTTGGCTTGCGGCAGATCGGGCACGTGCTCATAGCGCGCGCACGTCGAGACGCTCGCGCGGCGCGCCAGGCGCTGCGTCCACCGTAAACCGCATGCCGATGCGCGCCGTGAGCGCTGCGCGCCAACCGATGGCGCTCTCTTCCAGCCACGCGAACACGTCGGGCGCTACGCTTGCGGCGATCTTGCGGCCGGCCTGCGCGCGCGCTTCGCGTTCGATCGTCCGGAGCGCCGTCAGCGCCACCGTCTCCGTGCTCATGCGCCCGTCCGCATCGCGGAAAATTTCGTGCAGCGGCGTCTGCAATTGCGCGCGCGCCAGCTCCAGCACGCCAAAGCGCGACATCTGCCCCATCTGCACGCTCCACGGATCGCCCGCGAACGCTGCGCGCGTCGCGGCCTCAATGGCGCGCTTATGCGCGGTTTGGCGCATCGAGACGAAATCGATCGCAACAATCCCGCCGAGCGCGCGCAGCCGCACTTGGCGCGCGGCTTCCAGAGCCGCCGCCTTGTTGAGCTCGAACGCGAACGCTTCGCCATCGCCCTTCGCGGGGCGTGCGCCTGCATCGACATCGATCGCCACGAGCGCAGCGGTGGGCTCTATCGTGAGCGCGCCGCCGCCTGGGATCGGCGCGTGAATCGCGAGCGCGTCCTCGATCGCCGCATCGATCTTCGCGCGCGTCGCGGAATCCGCGGCGGGCGCATTGTCGAGCCCTTCGTCGCTGTCATGGCGTTCAAGCCGCACTGGCGCACCGCCCGGGTGCGCTTCTGGCAGCATTTGCAGCACCGCGCCCTTGGCGCGCGCCGCTTCGCGCGTGACCGCGACGACAACGGCCGCGCCCTCCGTCAGCTTCACGCGCTCGCGCCCTTGGCGCGCGCGCCCGTCCGGCTCGAGCGGCAGAAAACCGTGCCCTTCCTTGACGCCGAGATCGACGAACGCGCCGCGAATGCGCCGATCGATGCGCGTCACGCGCCCCGCATAGGTCTCGCCCCAGCGCGCGCGCCGCCCCTCCTCGCTCGCACGCCGCACGCGTAGCGCGACGACACGCCCGTCCACCACGAGCGCTTCGCGCGTTTCGCCAATGGCGCCGTCGATCCAGCGTTCCGTGCTCATCGCGGCGCAAGCCCCGCGCCAACGAGCAAGTTCGCGGTTTCATAAAGCGGCAGCCCGACGATCGCGGTGTATGAGCCGCTGATGTCGATCACGAAGCGTCCTGCCCGGCCCTGGATTCCATAGCCGCCCGCCTTGCCGCGCCATTCGCCGCTCGCGACATACGCAGTGATCTCGGCGCTATCGAGCCGCTTCATCCGCACGCGCGCCTCAACAAGCCGCGTGCGCACCGTGCTCTCATGCGCAAGCGCGACAGCCGTCAGAACGCGATGCCCGCGGCCGGAGAGCAGCGCCAGAAACGCGCGCGCCTCTGCTTCGTCTTCGGCTTTGCCGAGCAAGCGCCGCCCAATCGCCACCACAGTGTCCGCCGCCAGGACGACAGCGCCTGCCCGCGCGAGCTTTTGCGCCTTCGCCGTTGCGAGGCGCACGGCAAGCAGGTGCGGCGGCTCTTGCGGGAGCGGTGTTTCGTCGATATCGGCCGGCGCGATCTCATCTGGCGTAAAGCCAATCTGCGCGAGCAGGTCGCGCCGGCGCGGGCTTTCGCTGGCGAGGATAAAGTGCGGCGCGGTCATCGCGCTCAGCTTTTCGAAATCCCGAGACGGCTCGCGACCATGCGGTCCACGAAGCGCGGCGGCAGCACGCGCGGCAGCACCGAATCCATCAGCGGGTTGCGCAAGATCGCGTACCGCACCTTCGGCGAAGGATCGTTGAGGATGCGCCACACCAGCGCGCCGACATCTTGTGGCGGCAGCCCGGCCTTGCCGATCTTCAGCATGTAATCGCGCGTCTTCTCGACCATTTCGCGATATGGCGTGTTGGAGAAACGCGTCACGTCGATCTCTTCGTCGGACTTTTCCCAAATCGGCGTCGCGATCGCGCCGGGGCCAACGACAATCACATCAATCCCGTGCAGCATCAGTTCGCGCCGCAAGCTCTGCGAGTAGCCTTCGAGCGCGAATTTCGAAGCCGAGTACGGCCCAACCATCGGGCTGCCGTTCCGGCCGCCGACGCTGGAGATCATCACGATGCGCCCCGGCTTGCCGGTGCGATCGGGATCGGCGCCAAGCAGCGGCGCAAATGCGCGCGTCACGCGGTGCACGCCCAGCAGGTTGATATCCATCTGCCGCGCGAGTTCTTCGGTTTCCAGATGCAGCAACGGGCCCGCGACAGCGATGCCCGCGTTGTTGACGAGCCCGAACAGGCGCTTGCTTCCGAGAGCCGCCGCGACTTGCGCCGCGCCCGCGTTGACCGCCGCTTCATCCGCAACGTCGAACAGCAGAGGCGTCACGCGCGCGCCCAGCTCGGCGCGCAAGCTCTCCGCATCCGCCGGCTTGCGCACGCTAGCAAAGACGTGTGCTCCGCCGGCCGCGGCCTTCGCCGCGATCGCGCGACCAATACCCGTCGATGCGCCCGTAACGACGACGGCGCGCTCGTAAGACCCTGCGTCCAAACTCATGATGCTTCGCTCACTTGAAGCGATACGTAATCCGACCCTTGGTCAGATCATACGGCGTCATCTCAACGAGCACGCGGTCGCCGTTCATGACGCGGATGCGGTTCTTCCGCATCTTGCCGGCCGTGTGCGCCACGATTTCGTGGTCATTCTCGAGCTTCACGCGGAAAGTTGCGTTCGGCAGGAGCTCCATCACGGTGCCGGCGAATTCCAGCAATTCCTCTTTCGACATTCAGTCCTCTTGTCCCGTCTCTCCAATATCCGCCCCCCAGGAGCGCCCCTCAGGCGGCCGGTTTTCGGGAGCTGGGGAGAACCTCGGACCCGCCCGGAAGGGCCAGAGCCGAGGCGGCCCCTCTATAGAGCGCGCCGCCCGCCCCGTCGACCTTGCCGGAACCCTTTGCAAGACGGCCCTAGCCGGTCTCCGGGCGCGGAAACCGGGCCGCGATCCGCTTGTCCAACGTGTCACGCACGGCCCGGTACTCATCGAGCCGCTGGTCGCGCGAGCCCTGCGTCAGCGAGGGATCGAACGTCGCCCAATACTCGACCTCCACCGCCATCGTGCGGGTGAATTCGAGTGCGCGGTGGTGCGCTTCTGGCGTCAGCGTGATGATGAGGTCGAAGTTGGTGTCTTCTAGGTCCGCAAAGCCCTTCGGACGATGCCGGGAAAGATCGACGCCCAGTTCGTCCATCACGACCACCGTGAACGGATCGACCTCCGTTCCCGCGCGCACGCCAACGCTATCGACCCATATCTGATTGCCGAAGCGCCGCTGCAAGAGGCCCGCCGCCATCGGAGATCGGATGACGTTGTGGTGGCAGGCAAACAGCACGGCCTGCGGCAGCGCGCTCATCGCTCAGAGCCGTACGTGCAGCGCGCAGATCAGCGTGAACAGGCGCCGCGCCGTATCGTGATCGATTTTGAATTTGCCCGCGAGCCGCTGCACCAGCAGTTCGGAACCTTCGTTGTGGAGGCCCCGCCGGCCCATATCGATCGCTTCGATCTGGCTCGGCGTCGCGTTGCGGATCGCGGCGTAATAGCTTTCGCAGATGAAGAAGTAGTCTTTGATGACGCGCCGGAACGGCGACATCGAGAGCACCACCGCCCGGATGCTCTGCTTATCGGAAGCGCGCGCGGCGTCGAACACAAGGCGCCCGTCGTGGATCGAAAGCGTCAGCGCATAGGGGCCTTCGTCCATCCCCTCGATCTCGAAGACGTTCGATTCCAGCAGATCGAAGATCGCAATCCGCCGCTCATGTTCGGCGTCGGCCGTGGCCGCCGCCAGCGAGCCTTCGTCGAGCACGATATCGACGAGGCGGTGATTGCTCATGAGTTCTCAGCGAGCCTGAGGCGCACGGAGAGCGCGTGCGCGGGCAGCCCCTCTGCGTCCGCGATCCGCGCCGCGGCGGGCCCGATCGCGCGCACCGCGTCGGCGTCCGCCCCGATCATGCTGGTGCGCTTCATAAAGGTCTGCGTCGTCACGCCAGAAGCATAGCGCGCCCCGCGCACTGTCGGCAGCACGTGGCTCGGGCCGGCGACGTAATCGCCCAGCGCCTCAGGCGCGTGCGCGCCCAGAAAGATCGCGCCCGCGTGCTTTACGAGGCCCGCGAGAGCGTCGGCGTCGCCCGCCACGATCTGCACATGTTCAGGCGCTGCGGCGTTGATGAAGGGGGCTGCCTCTTCAAGCGCACGCACCAGAATAATCGCGCCGTGCGTATCCCACGACACACGCGTGCGCGCCGGCAGCGTGCCGCTCGCGAACAGCGCATCGACTTCCGCGGCCACCTTCTCTGCGAACGCGCGTGACGTCGTGAACAGCACCGATTGCGCGTCTTCGTCGTGCTCGGCTTGCGCCATCAGGTCGGCCGCGATCCAGCGCGGATCGGCCGCGCCGTCGCACAGGATGAACACCTCGGACGGGCCAGCGATGGAATCGACGCCCACCGCGCCGTAGACGATTTTCTTGGCCGCCGCCGTGTACGCAGCGCCGGGACCGACGACGACATCGGTGCGCTCCAGCGGCGCTGCACCGTAAGCGAGCGCGCCGATCGCCGCCGCGCCGCCAATCTTCCAAACTTCATCGACGCCGGAAATCTTCGCCGCCGCGAGCAGCGCCGGGTGCGCGTTCAGCTTTCCCGGCGGCGTCGCCATCGCGACGCGCCCAACGCCTGCGGCCTTCGCCGGGATCGCATTCATCAGCACGGAGCTCGGCAGCGCCGTCAGCCCGTTCGGCGCATACACGCCAGCGGAATCGACCGGCGTCCAGCGCCAACCCAGCCGCACGCCCTGCGCGTCGGTGTAGCCGCCGTCCTGCGGGCGTTCGCGCTCGTGGAACGAGGCGATGCGCTCGGCGGCTTGCTCCAGCGCACGAATGAGATCGGGCGGGCATGCGCGCACGGCCGCCTCGATCTCGCTTTGCGTAACGCGCACGTCTTCGGGCTTCAGCGAAACGCCATCGTATTTCGCCGCAAACTCGCAGATCGCGGCCATGCCGCGCGCACGCACGGCGTCGACGATTTCGCGCGCCACGGCTTCGGCTTTGTCCAGCCGCTCGCCGCGCGCGGCGATCAGCCGTTCGTACGCGGCGGCAAAGCCCGGATCGGCCGCATCGAGAATGCGCGCCATCACGCGGGCTCGTGATCGGGTTTGCGTTGCGTCGGCCAACTCGGGCCAAGGTCCGCCAGCGTCACATCGAGGCACTCGACCGTCAGTGCGATTTCGCCATCGCCTGCAAGCACGATGCGCGCGACGCCGCCTGGGGGCTCTGCATCCGCATCGAACTTGATGGAGAGGATATCCGCCAAGGCTTCCGGCTCGTCCCGGCGCAGCCTGCGCGTCTTCACCGCCAGCACGCTGTCGAACGCGAGCGCAGCGCGCACGCGTTCATACGGCCCGCCCGCGCCCGCCGCTTCCCACTTGAAGCGCAACACATCGGCCGTAAAACGCCGCGCGCGCGGATCGAACTTGAGATCGCGTGCGCGCACGAGCGCATCTTGCGCGGCCGCCGAGATCACTTCGAGATCGGCCACGTCGCTCGCCAGCAGCCTTAGCCCAGAATCCCTGCTTGCCCCGCTCATCGCGTCACTTGATCCGCTTCACTTGCGCGCCGCATGCGGCGAGCTTGGCTTCGAGGTTCTCGAAGCCGCGGTCCAGGTGATACACGCGATTGACGATGGTTTCGCCTTCCGCGGCGAGGCCGGCGATCACCAGACTCACCGAGGCGCGCAGGTCCGTCGCCATCACCGGCGCGCCGTGCAGTTTCTCGACGCCTTCGACTTCCGCTTCCGAGCCATGCACACTGATCTTGGCGCCAAGGCGAGCGAGCTCGGGCGCGTGCATGAAGCGGTTCTCGAAGATCGTTTCCTTGAACGCGGACTTACCGTCCGCCAGCGCCATCAGCGCCATGAACTGCGCTTGCAGGTCGGTTGCAAAGCCCGGGAACGGCGAGGTCTCGATATCGACGGCCGAAAGCCGGCCGTTGACGCGCTTGACGCGCACGCCCGCGTTCTCCGTCGTCACTTCCACGCCCGCTTGTTTCAGCGCCGTGATTAGCGCGCCCAGATGCTCGGCGCGCGCGCCTTCGAGCAGCACATCGCCGCGCGCCGCCGCAGCCGCGATCGCATAGGTGCCTGCCTCGATCCGGTCCGGCACGACGCTGTGCGTATGCGGCTTCAAGCTCGTCACGCCGCGGATCCAGATCGCATCTTCGCCCGCGCCTTCGATGCGCGCGCCCATCGCGTTCAAGCACTCCGCGAGATCGACGATCTCCGGCTCGCGCGCGACATTCTCCAGCACCGTCGATCCATGTGCGAGCACGGCGGCCAGCATCGCATGCTCGGTCGCGCCCACGGAGACGAACGGAAACTGGATGTTCGCGCCTTTGAGGCCGCGCAAAGCCGCAGCCTTCACGTAGCCTTCCTCGATGACGATATCGGCGCCCATCGCCTCGAACGCCTTCAAGTGCAGATCGACCGGGCGCGCGCCGATCGCGCAGCCCCCCGGCAAGCTCACCGTCGCGTGCCCCACGCGCGCAAGCAGCGGCCCTAGCACGTTGAACGTGGCGCGCATCTTCCGCACCAGATCGTAGGGCGCGATCGTCGAACCAATCTCGGCGGCATGGAAATGCGCCGTGGAGGTTCCCTTCTTCCAATCGACCTTCACGCCCAGCGAGGCCAGCAGCTCAGCCATGAAGCGCGTGTCGGCGAGGTTCGGGCAGTTCTCCAGCGTCAGCGGCTCGCTCGAAAGCAGGCTCGCCGCCATCAGCTTGAGCGCCGAGTTCTTCGCGCCGGAAATCGGGATCACGCCGTTGAGCGGCGCGCCGCCTTTGATCGAAATGCGGTCCATGAAACTCTTTATGCCCAGTCGTTTGAGAGGGGCCCCCGGCGCTCGCCTTATGCGGCGCGTTGGGGGCGCAAGCAAGGCGACGCCCCGCCCCGGCCGCGCCCTAGCTCTTGGAGGCCTTCCGGCGCCCCAAATTGCGCTTCAAAGCGGCGGCGCGGCGCGCTTCCTTGTCAGAAGCGGGCGCCTTCTTGGGCGGCGGGTCTTGCGGCTTGTGCGCCATCGGCGTGACCTCGCCGCCCCTGCCCGGTAACGTCAAGCCCGGGGACGCGATGAGCCTAGCGGGGACCAGTCTGGACGCGGAGCCGGCGCGGCACGCCTTCGCGCACAAAGCGCGCTTTGGCGAGATCGCCGCGCTCGCGGGCCGCAACGCGCTGCTCGGGCTCGTAACGCTCACGCTCTACCGCTTCTGGGCGCGCACGCGGATGCGCCGCCGGCTCTGGGCGCGCACCGAGCTGCTGGGCGATCCGCTGGAGTACACAGGCAAGGGCGGCGAGCTTTTCCGCGGCTTCCTCCTCTCGCTGCCGACGTTCTTCCTCCCGGCGATCTTCGTTCTCTACCTTGCCCCGCTCGCCTTCGATCCGGCGACGGCAGGGCTCATGTTCCTGGCGTTTTACGCGGTCGCCGTGCCGCTCATAAACGCGGCGCGCTATTGGATGCGCCGTTATCAGCTCTCGCGCACGCGCTGGCGCGGCATCCGGCTCTCGCTGGAAGGCTCGGGCTGGGCCTATGCGTGGGCCTCGATCGGCTGGTCGCTCCTGGAAGCCATCACGCTCGGCTGGTTTCATCCCGTAGCGCGCATGCGCCGCGCGCAGCTCTTGTGGTCGAACACGCGCTTTGGCGATCAGCCCTTCGCCTTCACCGAGGCACACGAAGATCTCGCGCGCGGACTCTATGGCCCGTACGCGCTCGCCTGGATCGGCACGCCGATCGCGTTCTTCGGCGCGTTCGTGCTCGGCGGCTTCATCGCGGCGAGCGCGGGCTACAACCCCACAGACATCACAACGCCGCTCGAAATCGCGCTCTCGGTCGCCGCTTTCGCAAGCCTCCTCGTGCTCGCGTTCCTGCTCGTTCTCCTGGTGTGGGCGCCGTTCAACGCCGCCGCGATGAACCGCACCGCCGCGCTGCTGACGATCGACGGCGCGCGCTTTGAGCTGCGCGCGACGACGTTTGGCCTCTACGGCGTCACCATCGCCAGCGTGCTGATTTTCGCGTTGTCGCTTGGGTTTATGGCCCCGCTCGCGGGCGCGCTTTACGTCCGTTACGTGTTCAACCGCCTCACCATGATCGGCCAGCCGCGCTTTGCCGAAATTGGCCAGAGCATCGTGCCTGAAGAGAAGGCCGGCGAAGGCATCGCCGATGCGTTCGATCTCGATCTCGGCGTGGGGGTGGTCTGATGGCGCGCTATAGCGATGGCCGCTCCGCGCTCGCGCACGAGATCGCGGCCCGCGCCGCGCCCGATGCGCTTGCGCTGGAAGCGCCCGGCTTTTCCGCGATCTGGCGCTGGGCGGACCTCCGCCGCGCCGATGACGGCGGCGGCGCGATTGTTCTCAAGCGCGCGCCGGACACGGGCGAGCGCGTCACGCTCACGCAAAGCGAAGCGAACGATGCGCGCCGCGCGGCGCCGCATCTCTTCACGCCGCACGCGCTCGGCCGCGAGCGCCCAGCGTTCCTGCTCTCACTCGTCGCCGGCGCTGGCGCGCTCGCGGCGCTCTTTCTTGTCGGCGTGCCGCTCGCCGCCGGGCCGCTCGCCGCGATCGCGCCCGCGCGCTACGAGGCGCGCCTCGCCGATCTGGGCTGGGCGCAGGTCGAAACCGTCTCCACGCGCTGTGACGCAATGAGCCCCGGCCAGGGCGCGCTCGAAGAGATGTTCCGTCAGTTGAAGATGCATGCGCCCCGCGCTGCGCACTCAACAGTCCACATCGTCGACGCCGGCTTTCCAAACGCCTTCACGCTGCCCGGCGGCGCCATCGTCGTGACGGACGATCTGATCGCGCTCGCGCAAAGCCCGGATGAAGTCGCCGGCGTGCTCGCGCATGAACTTGGGCACGTCGAAGCCCAGCACGTCATGAAGAATGTGATCCGCCAGATGGGCGCTGGGCTCTTCTTCGACATCGTGTTCGGCGGCGCGGGCGCGGGGCAAACAGTCGCCGCCATGAACATCCTGACGCTCCGCTTCAGCCGCGAGGACGAAGCCGAGGCCGATGCGATCGGCTACCGGCTGCTCGAAAGCGCCGGCCTCAATCCCGGCGCCGTCGCCCCGCTGTTCCAGCGCCTGGCCGAAGAAGAGCGACGGGAAACCGCCGGGCTCTCGATCCCGGAACTTCTCAGTTCCCACCCCGATTCGGCCCGCCGCGCCGCCGAAGCCGCCGCCCGCGCCCAGCCGGGCCGGCCCGCCTCGCTCCCAGCGGACGCCTGGGCCGCTCTCCGGATCGCCTGTTTGGCCGACCCCTACGCGGCCGAAATCCCAAGCACGCCAGCGCCTTCCGCACCCGGCAAGGGTACAGCGGTTGAGGAGGTGGTGAAGGAAAATGGTGCCGTCGGCGAGGATTGAACTCGCGACCTCAGCCTTACCAAGGATGCGCTCTACCACTGAGCTACGACGGCCTAAGGCCGGGGCGTATAGCCCGCGTCAGGTCCGCAGGGAAGACCGCCTCCGGCGCCGCCCCTTTCCGTTGACACGCGCGCTCCCGCCCGGCCATCCATCCGCCGTGACGCTTCCCATCAATCAAACTGACGACGCCCGGCGGCCCCAGCGCGGAGCTTGTCGCGTACTACGACGAGTTCGCGACCTATTACGCGCAGGCCGAGCCCGACACGCGCGCCTGGTGCGTCACCCAGGTCAAGCGCGACTGGGTCTGCTTCGATGTCGGCGCCAATGTCGGCACGTACGCGACGCTGCTCTCGGCGCTCGCCGGCCGCGTCCACGCTTTCGAGCCAACTGAAACCGCAGACATGCTGCGCGCCAACCTCGCGCACAACAAATGCGCCAATGTTGACGTGCATCAGATCGCGCTCGGCCGCGACGCCGGCGCGCTCGAAGAATCCATCTTCCGCATCTGGGGCAAGGATCCGGAGCGCAAGACCTACCCGTTCGCCACCGTCGATCAGATGATGCGCGAGCTAAAACTTGAACGCCTCGATCTCTTGAAGATCGACGTCGACAGCTTCGATTTCGAAGTGCTGCAGGGCGCCGTCGAGACGCTGAAGCGCTTCAATCCGTACATCATCGTCGAACTCAACCACGCGCTCGCCAAACGCAACCAGACGGTCAACGCCGCCCTCGCCTGGCTTTCCGGCCAAGGCTATGACGGCGCGCTCGTGCTCGACGAAGAGAACTTCATCCTGAAGCGCGGCGAGCAGCGCGCCACGGCGCCGACATTTTCGCTCTGGATGTCGGCAAGCGAACCGGAAGCCGAAACCGCGCTCACGGATGCGCGCCTCGGGCCCGCGCTGTCGCACAACGGCGCAACGCTTAGCGATGCGCCCGCCGCGCCCGCCGAAATCGCCGCGCTGGAAGGTTTTTTGCCGATCGGCCTGCGGCTCAAGACGGCGCCCGATATCTGGTCCTTCGCGCTCTCGTTCGACCTAAACGAGATTCCAACCGGGCCCGCTCTCCGCGATCTCGCGATCGAAGCGCATTACGAACTCGTCTCGGGCCGCGTCGGCATCGGCGCGCTCGGCGCCGATTGGAAAGACTATGTCGCCAAGGAGCGCGACGCAGAGCCAGGGCGCGCCGCCGTCACCGTGCGCTTCCAGGATGCGGCCGATACCGCGGCGCTGATGGTCCGCAACACCTCGCCGAGCGGCCAGCCATCCGAGATCATCCTCCACGGCGTGCGCGTGTTGCGCCGGCGCGGCGATGCGGGCGCGATCGACCGGCTCGCGCGCGACGTCGCCCAAGGCGCGCGCATCGCTATCGCCGATCTTGCATCGGCCGCCACGCAATTTGGCGAGCAGGAGCAGGCGTGACTCACATCGATATCGTTGACGCCGGCGCGCTCCACGCGCGCCTCGGCTACGCCACGCCCTTCACGCAAAGCGCCGAAAGCGCCGCCAAATCCATGCTCGATTGGAAGATGGAGACGGACGACGCGCCGATCCTCGCCTATCTCTACGCGAACGCCCGCCCGAAGAAGCACTTTGAATTCGGCACCTGGGAAGGCTTCGGCGCGCGCCTCATCGCGCAATCGTGCGACGCCGAGATTTGGACTGCCAATCTGCCTGACGGCGAGACCATGAACGGCGATCCCGCTTACGCCAGCAAAGCCGAAGACACGATCGCGCTCGATGGCGCAAAGGCGCACCAGCGCGGCGACGTGCAAATGGTGCAAACCGATGCAGGCGTGTTCATCGGGCGCCTCTACCGCGAAGCAGGTTATGAATCGCGCGTTCACCAAGTTCTCGCCGATACCGCGACAATGCCGCTCGATTCTTATGCGCCCGGCTTCTTCGATACGATCTTGATCGACGGCGGGCACACCGCGCCCGTGGTCGCCGCCGATACCGAACGCGCGCTTGCGTGGGTGAAGCCCGGCGGGCTCTGCCTGTGGCACGATTTCTGTCCCGACCCTATCGTGATGCGCCAGCACGCAGCGCCCCTTGGCGTCGCAACCGCGATCGCCGCCAATTGGGCCGCATGGTCACGCCAGCTCAAAGACGCGTTCTGGATACGCAAAAGCTGCGTGCTCGTGGGCGTGCGCGCGTAACTGCGGTTAATGCACGTTCACTTCGCTTGCTAAATCGCTAGCAATTGTTCGCGGGAACAATTGCGCAGCGCCGGACCACTGCCGGCGTGCGCGCTTGAGCCGGCGCGCGTCCCAGCAGAAGCGCGGGATCATGAAAGCAGCGAAGAAACATCGCGCGCGCCGCAACAAGGCGCGCCGCTATCGCATCGAGGAAACCCGCCGCGCCGGAACGCCTCCGGCGCCTCAGCCGGCCGCTTATGCCTATGAAGCGTCCGCAGACATCGTTCCGCTTGAAGAACTTCCGGCGCCCTCGCCGGTCTTCGTTGAGGCTGAACCCGCGCCGCCGAGTGCGCCGGCGCTCCAAGCAAACGACACCGCGCACGATCCTTACGACGACCCGCCCTTCGATCCGCCGGATGAGGACGACGAAATCTTCGGCGCCTCGCCCTTCGCTGCACGCACGGCGCTCGATGATGTGACGCCGCGCACGTACGCCGCAGCGCCCGCCAATGACGCCGACGAAGACCCTGACGCGTGGACGCCGCTTCCAACCGCGCAGCCGCCGCTACCTGCGCTCACGATCTACGCGTTCTGGGATCGCCCCTCGAGCGCCGAAGCGTTCGCGGCGTTTGCCGCTGATCCGCGCGCGGCGCGCGCCCGCATCGAGATTTTTCGCGGCGGCGTCGATGGCGCGCGCGCGCATTTGCCAACGCTACGCCGCCCCGATCTTCTCCTCCTCGACACGACGCTGAGCCGCGCCGAGCTGTTCGCGAGCCTTGCCGATCTCACCGCGCAGCTTGGCCCGGATACGCGCATCGCCATCGTCGGCGCCGTGAACGATATCAGCTTCTTCCGCGACCTCGCCGCGCGCGGCGTTAGCGAATATTTCACCGCGCCCGCCGCAAGCGACGCGATCGCCGCGAGCCTTTGCGCGCTCTACGCCGAAGCGGAAACCGCGCGCACGATCGCGGTGATCGGCGCGCGCGGCGGCGTTGGCGCCTCCACGCTCGCGCGCAACCTCGCGCACGCCATCGCCGAAGCGTCCGAAAGCCGCGCCACCCTGGTCGATCTCGACGTGCACTTTGGCGCCGCCGCGCTCGATTGCGCGCACGCGCCGCGACAGAGCCTTGCTCAAGCGCTCGCCGATGACGCGCAAGCGCCGCCCGCGCGCGGCGTCTGTCTGCTCGCCACGCCCGCCGCGCTCGACGCCGATGCGTTGGACGAAGCCGCGCTCGATGCGCTGATCGCACATGCGCGCCGCCAGAGCCCCGCTGTCATCATCGATCTCCCGCACGCCTGGACAGGCCTTACCCGCAGCGTGCTCGCGCGCGCCGATGACGTCGTGATCGTTGCGCGCCCTGATCTTGCGAGCTTGCGCGACGCCAAGAACATGCTCGACCAATTGCGCGCGCCGCGTGAAGGCAAGCTTTCGCCCCACGTCGTGCTGTCGATGGCCGGCGCACCCGAGCGCCCCGAGATCGCCGCCAAGGATTTCGCTGAAGTCGCAGGCATCCTGCCGCTCGCGACGATTGCGTTCGATCCGGTTTTGCACGCGGCCTGCGCCGTCAGCGGGCGCATGATCGCGGAGGCCGATCCGCGCGCCGCCGCCGCGTATGAAACGATCGCCGCCCACATCACCGGCGTCGCGCCTGAGCGCCGCAGCGCGCCCGCGCCGCTCGTGCTGCATGACATCGCCGCCGAGGCGCCGCTCGATCTCACCGCCCGCGCCGCCGAAGATTATCTCACGCGCGCCCGCCGCGCCGCGCTCGCCACGCCTTACGCGCCGCCCGTGGAAGACGATGACCATGACTATGCGCCGCCGCCACGCCGCGCGCCGTTCCGGATCGGGCGTGTGGCCGCGATGGCGCTCGTCGCCGCGCTCGCGGTCAGCGGCGCGCTCTACAAACGCGCGGGTGAAGGCGTGAGCCTTGGCCCCGCCGAAGCGCAAGCCTCCGCCGTGCGCCTCACGGCGGCCGCAACAACGCGCGTCGCGCCCGCGCCAGCGCTGCCGAGCGCCGATCTCGCCACGCTCGCCAGCCAAGCACGCGCCGCGCTCGAAGCGGGCGATGCGCAAACCGCGCGCACGCTCTACGAACGCGCCGCAGATGGCGGCTACGCGCCTGCGCATTATCGCCTCGCCAAACTCGCCGAAAGCGCGGGCGATCTCACACAGGCGCGCCGCGCCACCGAGCGCGCCGCGCATCTTGGGCACGTGCAGGCCATGCATGATCTTGGCGTCTACGCCGCACGTGGCGAAGGCGGCCCGCGCGATGACGCCGCCGCCTATCGCTGGTTCAGGCAAGCCGCCGAGTTCGGGCTGCCCGAGAGCCAGTTCAATCTCGGCGTTCTTCATGCCGAAGGCCGCGGCGCGCCGCCAAACGAAGCCGAGGCGCTGTTCTGGTTCGAAGTCGCCGCCCGCACGGCGCGCGACGAACAAGTCACCGCGCGCATCACGGCGCTTGAAGCTGAGCTCACGCCGTTCGAGATCGAGCAAGCCCGCGCCCGCGCCGCAGAGTTTCAACCGCGCACGCCCAGCCCTGGCGCGAACGGCGTGTAGCGCGCACGCAGATGGCGGCGAAATAGTCATCACCGCGCCACAACGGTGTCGCAGATTGGCGTCAGTCTCGGCGATGTTCAGAAAGCGGCCGCCCGGCTGCGCACCCTGCGATACACAGCAAGAGCGCCGGCGGCCGTATTTCTGGCCTTAGACGAGAATATCCAGCAGCTGCCGGTTCGTATCGTCGATCGCGCTCAGCGTTGCGGCGTTGGCCGCGAAAGCATGCTTGGCTTCGATGATATCGACGATCGGCTCGGCAGGATCGCCCTCTTCGGCGCCTGACGTGCGCTGAACGACCTGGCGGCTGGCGCGGTCGATCGCCTCGACGGCGCGCAGAAGGCCGCTCGAGGCGGCGGAGATGGCGCTGATGGTCATGCCCCGATCGTGCCGCGTGAGCCTTAAGCGTTCGCCCTACACAAAAGGTCAACGTTTCTCGCCGCGCCGTTAACCCTCGCGCAACGGAACGGGCGCAGCCTTTCTTGCATCCTCAAGTGAAGTGAGACTTCCCGAGCCGTTGGGGGCGTTCATGCACGAAAAGAAGATCGGCGAACCCTGTCCAAAATGCGCGGCGCTGCTCATTCGCAGGCCGAAACGCATCGCCACCCGCGCGGGCGGCCAATTGACCATTCAAATGTGCGACGTGGCGTTCTGCGCCAGCTGCAACGCCGTGTGGGAATTGGAAGAGCCGCCGCGCGACATCGCCGCGTTCGCGCCCGCGCGCTGAGCTAGCCGCCCATCCGCGCCAAAGCGGTTTGGTAATTCGCCAGCTGGCGCGTCAGGAATGTAGGCGCGACGCCACTGTTGCGCTTGGCCTCGAGCGCCTTTTCCTCTTCGGTCTGCTCTTTCGCGTTCGGGTTCGACAGCGCCTCATAGGCTTGGCGGATGATCGAGAGCGCCGCCGCAAGCTCGGCCTTCGCCTTCGCGATTCCGTCTTTCGAGGTGATCGAAAGCTCCCCGCGCGAAACGCCAAGCCCGAACGAGCGCACTGCGCTGGTGTCGGCCGGTTTGCGCGACACGATGCCTTCAACGAGCCCGAGCCCGCCAAGCGCGCTTTTGCCCGCCGCGCCCGGATCGATGCGCACCGCGCGCCCGTCCCGCGCCGTGATCACGA
>CAZMCA010000004.1:0-16762 GCA_964564595.1 uncultured Caulobacteraceae bacterium | reverse complement strand
TCGAGCGCGCTTGCGCCGCCCGCATCGACCGCGAGCGCGGTTGGCGTGAGACGCGTCGTCGATTGGCTGAACGGGCGCGTCCAATCGATATCGCCCTCAGCATCGAGGCGCGCGAGAAACGCGTTCTCGCTTTTCGCAAAGCCCTGCCCCGCGAGCACGCCGCCAGTTTTCCCCAGCGCGTAGATCGTGCCGGAAACGATCGCGATGTCGGTCACGCTGTCGTTCTGTGCAGAGCCCAGATAGGTCGCGCGATCGAGGCCGGCGGAAACGAGGTCATCGTCCATCCGCGCGATGAAGCCTTCCATGCCGGCAGCGGCGCCGCGCGCCGTGCCGGCAACATTCAACCGGTCTGCGCTGATCGCGCCGCCGACATAGAGCGAGGTTCCATCGTGCGCGAGGCTTGTCAGCGCGCCGCCGAAGAAATTGCCGAGGTCGCGGCTCGCGCCTTCGGCCACGCCCGTCGTCGGCGCGAACGTGAAGGAGCGCACCACGCCGCGCCCGTTTTCGACGCCGCCCGTGAAAATCTCAACCGCGCCGCCGCCCGCATCGCGCACCAGAAGCGCGCCCGCCGTATCGGCGCCGCTCGATCCGTATTGGCGGGTGAACATCACCGCGCCGCTTGCCGAATAGCCGCGCACGAACGCATCGGTTTCGCCGATCTGCGCGCCCGAAAGCGGTTTGTCGGTCACGCCCGCGGCGATCAACGAGCCATCCGGTGCGAACGCGATCTTGGTGATGCGGTCATCACCCGCGCCGCCGCGCCGCTGCGTCCAAAGCTCTTTGCCTTCGCCATCGTAGAGCGTGACGAACGCATCGCTTTTGCCCGCGTCAACGCCCGCGCCCGTCAGCACGCCCGTCACCGCGCCCGCAACCGCGACTTTGCCATCAGCCGAAACGGCGAGCGAGAAGCCCTGCGCTTCATTGGCCGCGCCCAGCATGCGCGCCGAAAGCATGCGGCCGGTTGAATCGTATTTCAGCAGCGCCACATCGCGCGCGCCTTTCACGGGCGTATCGCCCGCAACACCCGAAACATCCGCCAGCACATAGACCGAGCCATCCGGCGCCATCGCTGTCGCGCGCGCGGCGAGCACTTTGGCGCCTTGCCCAAGCACCTTGTCGAAATCGCGCCCCGCGAACCAGTTCGAGTCGAACGCGCCGGCTTGATAAAATGAGTTTGCCGGCCCCGCCGCCATTACCGCCGCATTGCGGCTCGCGCGCGCGAACACATCGAGCGCGCCGATCGGATCGTCGCCCCGACTCACCGCGTCGATCGCATCGAGCGTCACAGCATGCGCCGCGCCGCCGACCGTCACATCGCTCACCAGTGACACTGTGGACGATGCGCCGGTGACGACGCGCAGGCCCGCACCGCCGCCGCCAAGATCTGTCGCCGCCACGCCAACGTCATAGCCTGCCGCCGCGAGCGCTTCGTTCAGCCGCTGCGCCGCCATCGTCAGCGTGCGCGCATCGCCGCCCTGCAGCGAAGCGGAAATCGTGCGCGTTCCCCACACCGTTTCAAAAGTGACCGAGACGGAAGGATCGTTCACCAGCGCGGGCGACACATCGTTCACGCCGCTCGCCGCCGGCGAAGACGTGAAGCTGCGGCGCGCATCGAACGCCCCGCCGACCGCGAACGCCGGCGTATCGGCCTGATACGCCACCGCATTGCCGTTGACGCTTACCGAGAGCAAACGCTGGCCCGCGCCTTCCGCTACGATGAACTCCGAAAGATCACCGCCCGGCGCGGCGACATAAACGCCCGCCGCATTGAGCGCCGCATCGAGGCGCTGCTGAAAGAGCGCATTCCATTGCCCTGGCGCTGCATCCGGATTGTCCAAGCGCTCCTGCGCGCTCACCGAAACCGTAACGGTCTTGTTTCCCGTCGGCGTGGCGACAACGATCTCCAGATCGAGCGCGCCTGTTTCGCTGAGAAATGGTGACACGCCCGTGTTGGCGTAAGAGCGCCGTGAATCGCCGTAGGGATCGCCCGCGCCCGCGACCGGCAAGCCGCCATTCGCCCACGCGCCGGGCGCAGCGAGCGGCGCCGCGTAGGTCGTGTTGTTGAACTTGGCCTCGACAGCGCTCACGCCATGCAGCGTATCGACGCGCAGCTTCAGCGCGCCGCCGTCATCGACGATCGAGACATTGGCCTGGATGTTCTGCGCCACGATCTTGTCGTTGAAGCGCGTCGCCAGCGTCGCGGCGTCGATCCCGTCAGTGCCGCCATCGACGGTGATTTGTTTGACGCCGCTCGCCGTTGTGATCGAGATCGTCTGCGATCCGGTGAAGAGATCGCTCGGCGCGCCAACGCTCGCGGTTTCGAAACGCCGCGCGAACACGCCCGCGCGCAAACCGCCCACATAGCCGCCCGCCGGCGCGCGGCCCGCTTCAAGCGTCACAGGGCGGCTTGAAATCTGGAAGCTTTCGATGCGCACGCCATCGCCGGTGTAGAACGAGAGCCCGCCATTGGCGCCGCTCGCCCAGCTATCGACGCCCGCTTCCACGCCCTGCTCATGCAGCAATTGCGTGAGGCGCTCGGCCAGGTCATCGACCATGCCTTGCTCATCCGTTTCGCCCGCGCGCACGCGCCATGCTTCCTGATCGCCGCCGCGCCAGCCCGTCGAGACAGTCAGCGTGCGACCGTCTTCGAACGAAAGCTTCAGCACCGCTTCGCCGGCCGCCTTCAGAGAAGCTTCCGAAGCCGTGTCGCCATCCGATACGAGCGCGAGCGTTTTGGTTTCGATCGCCGACGCGGGCGCTGATGTGTAGGGCGCGCCCGCGCCGATGAAGCCGGTCGCGAGCAGTGCGCCGATCGGGTCACTCGTTGGATCGGGGCGCGGCAACCATTCGGGTTGGCCGCCTTTGCCTGCCGTGTCCTGCAGCTTCAGAAGCGCTGCGCCCTTCGATGTTTCGCCAAGCACGTAGAACGCAGGCTCAGGCGCGGCCGCTTCGAAGCGCACCGTCTCACCGGCGCCGACTTTCACTTTCAGCGCCCATTCGCCGGGGCCGATGTAAGCGCGCGTGACGCTTTGGCCGCCGATCGTCACCTGGCGCGTCTTGGGCGCGAGGTTCACGGTTTCGAGGCGCGTCAGCACGTTCGCGGCTGAAAGCTTGTTGTTCGCAAAGCTCACGATCTGCGACAGCGAGCGCGGCAGCGAGCCCAGCTCCGAAAGATCGATCGTGACGCGCTTTTCCGTGCCGCCCGCGGTTTTCGCAACAATGTCGAACACAGCATCGTTCGGCATGCCGGGAATGATCGAGGACGGCGTGCCTTTGACCAGCGGGCTCGTCGTGTAGTCGTTGGTGATGACCGGAATGCCGAGCTTGGTGGTCGCGCTATCGGCGCGGTCGCCCTGCGCGATCCGCACTTTGTTGAAGTCGCTCGCGGCGAGATATTTCTCGAGCTCGGCCATGCCTCGCGCGAACGCCTGCTCGGTGCGCGTGCGCATCACGGTGGAAAGGTCCGTGCCCTCCGCCCGCTCGGCGAGCGCCGACATCGTCTTCATGCCCTGATAGAGCGCGAACAGCTGGCGATAGTCCTCGCCCATCGAAAGCTCGGCGTAGAGCGCCGCTTTCGGATCGAAGAAATCCTTGCCTGCAAGCGCGCTCTCGGCGAGCGCGGCGTTGGCGGGCGTATAGCCCGGCGTCCAAGGCGGCGTCGGCGCGTTGCGGTCAGCGCCGGGCGCGGGGAGGTTCGCGCTCGGCACGCGCGCCTTGGCGCTCGCCCAGGCCACCAGGAGGCTCGCATCGACGCTCGAACTCGAAGCGCCCGAGGAGCCGCCGAAAAACGAAAGGGAAATCGCGCTGACCATGAACGGTCAGCATCGCAGACATGTCGTAAACGCCGCGTATCCGCGTCATCGTTTCGCTTGCGCGACAAGCCTTGCTAGAGCGAGGCCATCAGCTGTTGCATGTGGTGCGCGTTGTCCAAGAGCTTCGGCCAGAGCTGGATGCCCTGCCAAAGCGCGAGCGCGACCACGAGGCCGCCCACCGCGGCCATCAGCGTGCGCGCGGGCACGACCTTGGTGATGTAGCCCGCGATCGGCGCCGCAATTAGCCCGCCGAGCACGAGGCCCGCGAGCGCCGCGCCCGCGCCCTGCGCGCCGCCTTCGATGGTGAATCGCCCGGTAACGAACGCCCAGATAAACGTCGCCGAGATCGCGAGCGTCACCAGAAACTCGGTCGCGTTCACGGTGCCGATCACGTAGCGCGGCGTGTGCCCGCGCCCCATCAGCGTTGAAGCCACCACCGGCCCCCAGCCGCCGCCGCCGCTCGCATCGAGAAAACCGCCCACCAGCCCGAGTGGCGCTGCGTAGCGCACGTTCGGCGGCGCCTCCTTCAATCCGCGGATCGCGCGCAGCAGGATCAGCACGCCGAGCACCGCGAGATACGCGATCACGATCGCCTTCATCAGCGTCGGCTCGATGCCTGTCAGCACGTAAGCGCCCGCGATGCCGCCGATGACGCCCGCGGGCGCAAGGCGCAAAAACAAACCCCAATCGATGTTGCGGTGCGCGAGGTGCGAGGCGCCGGAGGCTGCCGTCGTCGCGCATTCCGCGGCGTGGATCATCGCGCTCGCTTGCGCGGGCGGCACGCCGAACGCGAGCAATGTCGTCGATGAGATCACGCCATACGCCATCCCGAGCGCGCCATCGATCAGCTGCGCGAGAAAGCCTACCGCCAGAAAGAGCGCAAAGCCCTCCAACAGCGCGTTGTTATCGCCGGAGAAAAATTCCATGCGGCTCTAGAACACCAAGCGGCGCGCGACAGGCGCGGCGCGATGGATGCCGCACTCGGTCTTGCCCGAACCCGCCCAACGCCCTGCCCGCGCGTCCGTTCCTTCGCTCGGCGAGGTGCACGGCCAGCAGCCGATCGAGGGATAGCCTTCGGCGACGAGCGGATGCGGCGGCAGATCGTGCGCCTTCATGTACGCCGAAATTTCCTCCGGCCCCCACGCAACGAGCGGGTTCACTTTGAAGTGGATGCCGTCGTGCTCGACGACAGGCAGATGCGCGCGGATGGCGCCGTGATGGCGCTTTCTGCCGCTGATCCACGCCGTGAACGGCGCGAGCGCCGTTTCATTCGGCACGACTTTGCGGAATTCGCAGCACGCATCCGGATCGGTCTTCCAAAGATCGCCCTTGGGATCGCGCGCCTTCGCTTCGGCCGGATCAGGGCCGACGGTCGTCACGTTTGTCAGCCCAAGCTTGGCGACGACCTCATCCTTGTATTGCAGCGTCTGCGCAAAATGCCGGTCCGTATCGATGAAGATCACTGGCACGTTCTTGTCGATCTGCGCGGCCAGATGCAGCAGCACGATGGATTCGGCGCCAAACGAAGACACCAGCGCGATCTCGCCGGCGAATTCGCGCTGCAGCGCCGCGCGCAAAATCTCGGAAGGCTCCTTGCCCTCAAGCTCGGCGGCGAGCGCGGCTGCGCGCAATTGCGCCGGATCGTTCGGATCGGGCGCGACCGTATCGGCGGGAATCGTGCTCATCGCTCTTGCCCTATTTCTTCGCCGCACGGAGCCGGTGCACCGGCAAACGCTGATCGGTCGCGGACTGATACGAGATCGAGAACGTCTTGGCCGCGCGCGCGAAATCTTCTTCCGGATGGTGCGCCTTCAGCGAGAACGCGTCGAAACCGCAGCGCAGCATGTAGAACACTTGGTCAGGCAGCACATCGCCGACTGCCCGCAGTTCGCCCGAATAGCCATAGCGCTCGCGCAGCAGCCGCGCCGTGGAGAAACCGCGCCCATCGCGATAGGCGGGAAAGCCGACCGCGATCAGCGCAAAGCGTTGCGCATCGGCGCCGACCGCTTCCACCTCTTCCTTCGCCGGCTGGATCACCAGTCCAAGCCGCCCCGCATTGCGCGCCAGCAGCGCTTCGCGCTCAGCCAGGAAGCGCGTTTGCGAGACCGCGATGTCGCCGCTCTCGGGGATCGCGTCTTCGTCGGCGAGGAACGTCCACGGATCGCTCGCAACGCGCGCGCCCGTCTTGTCCATCAGCACGCCACCCTGAAGAGGCGCTGGGGCGCCGCCTTTTGCGGGCGGTTTCTTCTTGACCTGCTCACGCGCCATAGAGCGCCTCCTCAAAGGCCGGCGCGCCGACGCGCTCGAACGCATCGATGAACCGCTCACGCTCATTGGCGCGCACGTCGAGATATTTCGTCACCAGGCGCTCGATCGCGTCCGGCACCGCTTCGCCGGGAAAGCCCTTGCCCGCGATCTTGCCGAGCCGCGCGTTCTCGTCCGCCCGCCCGCCAAGCAGGATTTGATAATATTCCTCGCCGTGGCGATCGACGCCGAGAATGCCGATATGCCCCACGTGGTGGTGGCCGCAGGCATTGATGCAGCCTGAAATCTTGATCTTCAGCTCACCGATCGTTTCCTGCGCATCGAGATCGGCGAACTTCTCCGAGATCGCCTGCGCGATCGGGATCGCGCGTGCGTTGGCGAGGTCGCAATAGTCGAGCCCTGGGCACGCGATGATATCGCTCACCAGCCCGTAATTGGCCGTCGCCAGATCGTGCGGCTGCAGCGCCTTCCAAACCGTGAAGAGATCGTCTTCCTTGACGTGCGGCAGCACGAGGTTCTGCTCGTGCGTGACGCGCAGCTCGTCAAACGAATATTTCTCCGCAAGGTCCGCGACGGCTTCCATCTGTTCGGACGTCGCATCGCCCGGCACGCCGCCGATCGGCTTCAGGCTGATCGTCATCGACGCGTAGCCTGGCTGCTTGTGCGGATGCACATTGGTGCGCGTCCAGCGCGCGAACGCGGCGTTCTCGGCTTTCGCTTTCGCATAGGCTGCGCTCGCGCCCAGCTTTTCGAACGGCGGCGGCGCAAAGTACGCGCGCACCCGGTCGATCTCGTCTTGCGGGAGCCCGAGCACGCCATCGCGCATCGTCACCCATTCGGCCTCGACCTGCTTGCCGTATTCCTCCGGCCCAAGCTGCTTTACGAGAAACTTGACGCGCGCCTTGTTGTTGTCGTCCCGGCGGCCATAGCGGTTGTAAACCCGCAGGCACGCTTCCAGGTACGAGAGCAGATCCTTCGGCTGCACGCCTTCCTTGATCTTCGATGCAACGAACGGTGAGCGGCCCATACCGCCGCCCACATACACCGTGAACACCGGCTTGCCGGCGCTATCGGGCGTGATCTGAATGCCGATGTCGTGCAGCTGGATGGCTGCGCGATCGTGCGGCGCGGCCGTCACCGCGATTTTGAACTTGCGCGGCAGGTACGAAAATTCCGGGTGGAAGGTGCTCCACTGGCGGATGATCTCGCTCCACACGCGCGGATCGTCGCACTCCTCCGGCGTCGCGCCCGCGAAGTGATCGGCCGTGACGTTGCGGATGCAATTGCCGCTCGTCTGAATGCAATGCATCTCGACGTCCGCGAGGTCTGAGAGGAGCGCCGGAATATCGACAAGCTTGGGCCAATTGTACTGCAGGTTCTGGCGCGTCGTGAAATGCCCGTAGTTCTTGTCGTATTTGCGCGCGATCATCGCGAGTTGGCGCATCTTGCGGCTATCGAGCGTGCCGTACGGGATCGCCACGCGCAGCATGTAGGCGTGGATCTGCAGATAGAGCCCGTTCATAAGCCGCAGCGGCTTGAACTGATCTTCCGTGATCTCGCCCTTCAGGCGGCGCTCCACCTGCTGGGAAAACTCGGCCACGCGTTCGCGCACGAGCGTTTCGTCGAACTCATCGTAGCGATACATCAGGCCGCCTCCCCAGCGGGCGAAAGATTGAGATCGCGCTCCACGCGCGCCACCCACGCCTTCACGGCGGGAAATTGGTTGAGGTCGTAGCCGCCCTCGTGCGCCCAGCGCGTGTATGCAACCAGCGCGAGGTCCGCGAGCGTCAGCGCATCGCCGACGAGATACAGCGTTTCCTTGAGCTGGAGCTCCATGCGCGCCAAGCACGCATTGCCCTTCGTCAGCAGCGCCGGATCGAGATCGGCTTCGGCTTTCTTCAGAAACTGGATGTGCGCGCGCCGAACCGCGATCGAAGGCTCGTGGTTGTACTGCTCCCAGAACAGCCACTCGTTCATCTTGGCGCGATCATACGCATCGGCCGGGATGAGATCAGTCCCCTCCGCGAAATAGAGCATGATCGCGTTCGATTGCGCGAGCGCACGCCCGTCCGGCAAGATCACGACGGGCACTTGGCCAGCGGGGTTCATCGCCAGGAATTGCTTGGTGCGGCTCTCGCCCTTGAAGATATCGACGTCGATCCACCGATGCCGCAGCCCGCGCCGCTCGACGACCCACAGACCCTTCAAGCAATTGCCGCTGCGCCGGTCGCCATAGAACGTGATCGTGTCTTCAGACGATAACGCCACCGGATCGCTCGCGGGGAACGTGCCTTCAAGCGCCGCATCGAGCTTGCGATCGAGATCGCCGCTCACGACGCGTCCTCCGCCTGCTTGCCGAGATCGAGCCGGATCGTCGGCCCGCGCGCACGGATGTTTTCGCGCATCGCTTCACGATGCGTCGGCACGCCCGGGCCATCCATCACGATGAGATATGGCCCAACGACGACCGTTTCTTGCTTCTTGGCCTCCGCGAGCGCGGCGTTCGCGAACTCATCTTCCATGAGATGGGCGTCCGCGATGTCGGTCGACCAGGCGCCATCGGCGGTCCAGTAGATCACTTCGCCCGTCGGCAGATCGCAGCCAGTCAGCGCCTTCATTGCACGGCCTCCGCGACGATCTTCGCAACGTCCGCATCGCCAAGCGCGGCGACCTCGCCGATAATCAAAATCGCCGGCCCGTAAATCTCGCCCTCCACCATCAGCTCGCCCAAACGATCCAGCGTTCCGCGCACCCGCTTCACCCGCGCGGTCGTCCCATTCTCGATCACCAGCACGGGCGTGCCCGCCGCGCGCCCCGCTTCGATCAGCTTCTTGGCGATCAGCGGCGCGGTATCGACGCCCATGTAAACAACGACGGTGTGCTTTGCGGCTGAAAGCGCGCGCCAGTCCAAATCCGGGGCGCCGCCGCCCTTGGCGTGCCCGGTCACGAACGTCACCGCCTGCGCGTGATCGCGGTGCGTGAGCGGCGTGCCCGCTTCCGCCGCGCAGCCAAGCGCCGCCGTCACGCCCGGCACGACATAGGCCGCAACGTCCGCCGCTTTCAGCGCCTCCAGCTCTTCGCCGCCGCGTCCAAACACGAACGGATCGCCGCCCTTCAGCCGCACGACGCGCAGACCTTGCTTCGCCGCATCGATCAATTGCTCTTCGATGTTGCGCTGAGGCACCGCGTGCTGGCCGCGCGCTTTGCCGACGAACACACGGTCCGCATCCCGGCGCACGAGATCGAGCACGCGAGGATCCACGAGCTTGTCGTAGAATACGACGTCCGCGTCCTGCATCACGCGCAGCGCTTTGATCGTCAGCAAATCCGGATCGCCGGGCCCCGCGCCAACGAGGTGCACCACGCCGCGCGCACGCGGATCGCCCGAGAGGACGCGTTCGGCCGCGCGCTCGGCAGCGTCCATATCGCCCGCGAGCGCCGCTTCGCCCGCCGCGCCGCGCAAAATGGTTTCCCACGCGCGCCGCCGCGCATCGATGCCGGGCCGGCGCGCAGTGACGCGCGCGCGGATGCGCTGTGCGAACGCCGCGAGTTTTTCGTACGCAGCGGGCACGACTTGCTCGATCCGCGCGCGCAGATCGCGCGCCAGCGTGGGCGCGGCCCCGCTCGTCGAAACGCCGATCACCAGCGCGCCGCGATCGACGATCGCGGGCGTGTAGAAATCGCAAAGCTCCGTGTGATCGACGACGTTGACCGGAACGCCCGCTTCACGCGCCGCGCGCCATGCGCGCATGCGATCGGCTTCGTCTTCGCCCGCAACGAACACCAGCGCCGCGCCGCGCAGCGTCTCAACGCCGGGTGAAGCATCAAACCGCTCGAGCGCCGCAGGGCTCCCGTCGAACAGTCGCGCCTTCGCGTCCGCCGCCGGGCCCTGCCCAATCACGACGACGCGCCGTCCCTCAAGCGGGAAGAAGGCGGGAAAAGATTGCATCGAAATCCTAGACGTGGGGGGCGGAGCGGCGTGCGGCGAGCATCCCTGAGATAGGCGCCCTCTGGCCAGCCCGCGCGCCCGATTTCGTGAACCTACCCGCAGCGCGACTAATCCCGACAAATTGCATCAGGTTAAATGCGCACTTGACGTAGACCAGTTTGTTTTTCAAACCTGTCTACAGAGGAGCAGACGCCATGACCTACAACGCCGCGCAGGAAGACATCGCCTATCTGAAATCGCTCGTTGAAGGCGACGGCGGCGCCGCGGGCGCCCGCACCTTCGGGCAGATCTACACGGCCGGCGGCATCGCCTACGGCCTCCAAACGCTCGGCCACTGGGCCCAGGGCATCGGCTATCTCAACCTCGGGCCGCTCGCTGCGCTCGCCCTCGCGACCGTCCCATCGCTCGTCTTCTTCACCGTCCTTGCCGCGATCCTCTGGCGCAGCCGCAAAGACAGCCGCGGCGGCCCGGCTTCGAAGGCCGTGCAGACGGTGTTCATGGCGACAGGCGTTGCGAACGCCGTCCTCGCGATCGCAATCGCCACCGTTGCGCTGCGCAATGAGAGCATGACGATCTGGCTGATCTACCCGATCGTCGTATGCGTGCTTCAAGGCGCGGCCTGGCTCGTCTCCAACCGCTGGTATCAGCATGCATGGCACGGGGTGGTCGCGGCCGCCTGGTTCGCGCTCGCCATCGCGCTCGGCTTTGCGCCCGACATTTTGACCTTCTCGATGCTGCTTGGGATCGGGCTGATCGTCTGCATGGGCGGACCGGGGCTCGTGCTCGCGCGTGCGCGCTAGAGATGGCCGCCGTCTTTGACATTGGCGACCTCGACGACGTGATCCACGGGCGCCTTCGCCTTGGAATCATGGCGCATCTGGCCGCCAACGAAGCCGCTGACTTCAACGAACTCAAAACCGTGCTGGAGGCCACGCAAGGCAACCTCTCCATTCACCTCAAGAAACTCGAAGAGGCGGGATACATCGCCATCGACAAAAGCTTCCGGGACCGCAAGCCGCTCACGCGCGCCCGCATCACCCCGGAAGGACGCGCCGCCTTCGCTCGCTACCTCGATGCGATCGCCAAGCTCGTCGACTCGACCTCGTAAACCTTAATCGGCGCGGCGCGCGCCTTGCAGACGCGGTGAACAGGAGCAAAACCATGTTCACCCGCCCCGCGCGCGCCGCGCTTCTTCTTTTGGTTCTCGTCGTGGGGGCCTGCGCCGCCAACGGCCATAGCGGCCGCAGCGCCGGCGCTGAGTGTTCGCGCGATGGCTGCCAAGGCCAACTCGTCCTGCGCGGCCGCTTCTAGAATTTCACTCGCCCCGTTCGCCTGACAGGTGTAGGACGCCAGCGCCTTCGCGCGCCTGGCGTGTCCCGAACGGCGTGAGCGCCCGCCCGCGAAGCCCGCCCCTCCCTCCGGCACGGAGCCTTCGCGCATGACCGCTCGCCGCCTCAACGGGCAATCGCCCGCCGACGCCTTCCTCACCCTTCCCGGCTTTCAGCTGACACAGCGCCTCGCGCTCGAAGCTGCGCGCTTTTCGGCGCAGCGCATGCGCGCTTACGCCGATCAGTTCGAGGCGCTCGCCAAGTGCGCGGACGCAGGCGAGATGATGGCCGCGCAGCAGCGCTTCTTCACGCAGCTCACGGAAGACTATGCCGCCGAGAGCGCCGCCATGCGCGAGATCATCGCCGAAGCGCCCAAGGCGCCGCCTCGTCAATCTGGACAAGGCTAGAGCGCACGGCCACCCTCGCCGCCAACAACGATAAGCGGCGAGGAATTTATGGCGGCGTTCTCAGATTTTGCCGGGCGTCCGTGCCCGGCTTGGTTCGCTGAACCGCAGCTGGGGATTTTCATCCACTGGGGCATGTTCGCCGTGCCCGCGTTCGCGCCGCGCGGGGAAAACATCAGCGACCTCTTCGTCAACGACTACGAGAACGCGTTCGCGCGCGCGCCCTACGCCGAATGGTATTGGAACGCGATGCGCATCCCGGGCAGCGAAACCGCCGCCCATCACGCCAAGCATTACGGTGGCGCGCGCCCCTACGAAGCGTTCCGCGATGAGTTCGAGGCCGCCGCCGCTGCGTTCGATGCGAATACGTGGGCCGATCTCTTCGCCGCCTCCGGCGCGCGCTACATCGTGTTCGTCACCAAACACCATGACGGCTACTGCCTGTGGCCAACGGACGTGAAAAACCCGCACCTGCCGAACTGGGCGAGCGAGCGCGATTACATCGGCGAACTCGCAACCGCCGTGCGCGCCCGCGGCATGCGCTTCGGGCTCTATTATTCCGGCGGTCTCGACTGGACGTTCCGGCACACGCCGATCTCGAACTTCGCCGACATGTTCGCTTGCGTGCCTATCGATGACGCCTACCGCGCCTATGCCGCCGCCCAAGTCCGCGAGCTGATCGTGCGCTACAAACCGGACGTGCTCTGGAACGACATCGCCTGGCCCGACAAGCGCGACGTCCCGCAGCTGTTCGCCGACTATTACGCCGCCGTCCCCGATGGCGTGATCAACGATCGCTGGATGGGCGAGAGCGCCCTCTTCCATTCTGTGCGCGCGCCCGCCGCCCGCGCCGCGATGAACGCGAGCGTCAAAGCCGGCATCGCCAAAAACGGCGTCGGCGCGCCGTCCCGCGCGCCGCCGCATTGCGACTTCCGCTGCGTCGAATACAGCGAGACCGCCTACGCCGATCAAAAGTGGGAATGCACGCGCGGCCTAGGGCTCGCCTTCGGCTACAACGCCAACGAAGAAACCGGCGACTACATGACGGCCGACGCGCTGCTCAAACTCTATCGCGAAACGACAACACGCGGCGGCAACCTCCTCATCAATGTCGGCCCCCGCGCCGATGGAAGCATCCCCGACGTGCAAAGCACCCCACTCCTCGCACTCGGCAAAGCGTTGAAAGCCTGACGCTCCGGAGCGTTCTTCTGGCAGAGAGGTCCGGATGATCACCTCACACACACAATCCACGCCGCGGCACACCACGCACTATCTCGCCGCCGGCCGCGAAGGCGCGACGCCGATCATCTTCGTGCATGGCTGGCCCGAGCTTTCGCTGTCGTGGCGCCATCAGCTGCCGGTGTTCGGCGGCCTCGGCTTTCGCGCCATCGCGCCGGACATGCGCGGCTACGGCAAGTCGAGCGTCTACAAGCGCCACGAGGACTACGCGCTCGAACACGTCGTGGCCGACATGATCGCGCTCCTCGATTCACTGGGCGCGCAGAAAGCCATCTGGGTCGGCCACGATTGGGGCGCGCCGGCGGTGTGGGCGATCGCGCAACATCATCCCGAGCGCTGCCACGGCGTGGCGAACCTGTGCGTGCCGTACATCCCGAACGGCTTTGCGCCCGACAATCTCATCAAACTCGTCGATCGCACGCTCTACCCGCAGGCCGAGCATCCCGCCGGCCAGTGGGACTATCAGCTGTTCTACGAGGAGAGCTTCGACAAGGCCTGCGGCGCGTTCGAAGCCAACATCGCCAACTCCGTCCACGCCATGTTCAGGCGCGGCAATCCCGATGGCGCGGGCCTGCCCGCAATCACATCAGGCGTACGCGCGCGCGGCGGCTGGTTCGGCCCCGGCGTCGGCGCACCGCCCGTACCGCGCGACGATACGGTTCTCACTGCGGAAGACGCGGCCGTCTACATTGAATCGCTCACCCGCAATGGCTTCTTCGGCCCGGACAGCTGGTACATGAACGGCGCGCGCAACATCGCGCACGCGCAGCAAGCGAAGAACGGCGGCAAGCTCGACATGCCCGTGCTCTTCCTTCATGCCGCGTATGATTATGTCTGCGAAACGCTGACGAGCCCGCTCGCTGGGCCGATGCGGGCGAACTGCGCCAACCTCACCGAAGCGACCGTCAACTCCGGCCACTGGATGGCGCAGGAAGAACCAAACGCGGTGAACGCGCACCTCGCGCGCTGGATCGTGCAAAAGCTCCCGGCGCTTTGGCCTGAGCGTTAGCGCGCTTCGACCTCTTGGGGTTGTTGCGCGCGCTCCCGGCTCCGGCTCTCGGCGTCCTCGATCATGCTGCGCGCCAGCTGCGCGTGTGGCCCCGCGTGCGGGTGGTTCGCGATGAGGCGGAGCATGCGCACCCCTTCGTCGTAGCGTTCACGTTCGATGAGTTCGGCGGCGGCTTGCATGCGGAACTCATCCACCTGCGGCGCGAGCGCTTGTGCGTGCAGCAGCACGTCGAACGCGTTGTCGTGCCGCGCCGGGTCCGAATAGGTGGCTTCGGCATAGCGAAAGAGCGTTGCGGCGTTGTCGGGCTGAAGCCGGTTGGCCGCGGCGAAATGCACGCGCGCTTGCCCCATCAACTCGGCCCGACGTGGAGGCTCTGCCCGCGCATCGACGAGATAGCTCACGCCCAGCAGATAATGCATCTCCGCCGTTGGCGCGGCCGCAACCAGCTCTTGCAGCGTTGCGCGTGCGCGCGCCGTCTCGCCCGTAAAGATGTCCGCGCGCGCGCCGGCTGCGCGCGCAAAGGGGTCAGCGCCGTGGCGTGCGGCTTCGGCGCGCACGCGCTCAGCCAACGCGGCGCCCTCCGCGTTATCGTCCTCAGCGACAATCCCCTGCCGCCGCAATCCGCTCAGCGGCAGCAACAGCTCGTCCGCCGACGCCGGCAGGCGCGTCACTTCAAACCCATCCGCCGGCGCGCGGCGCACGCCGGAGATGATCCCCACCGACAAGCGCGATTGCGCGTATCGCCGAAGGTCAGATTGGAATGAGGTTGGCGACACGCCAAAGCTCTGCGTGAACGCGGTCTCCACGTCGCCGCCCGCGACCAACGCGGAAATGTAAGTCCGCAGCGCCGCTTTGCGCGCCTCAGATGCGAAGATGTAGTGCACCATGAGCCAGCTTTGCGCGTAGAACATGGCGCGCTCTTCGCGCGTGAGTTCACCGACGTTTCCGGCCAGCATTTGGCCCATCGGCAACCAGCCGCCGTATGCGATCCAATCGGCGCGCACCTGCGCGTAACGCCCGACTTCGAAGCGCTCCTCACCGAGAACGGCCGTCGCCATGTACTCGGCAAATCCCTCCACGTACCAAGCCGGATAAAGCGTCGGGAAAAACTGAAACATGAAATGGTGCGCGTATTCGTGGAGGAGGATGTCATCGGCATCCATCGATCCCGCGCGGCGATAGACTGCGTAGGCCGCGACATGCTCGGACCCCGCGCTGTAGAACCCGTAGACATTTGGCCCCACCGTCGCGACATCGTTGAGCGACGCGCGCTGGCGCAGCATGAAGACATCCAGCGCAGGCGCGGCCTGCTCGGGCCGCACGCCGGTGATCAAACGCAACAGCGTGTCGAACGATTCAAGCGTGCGCGCGGCTTCGACCGCCGCCGCCCGCTCTCCGTCGCTGTAGACCGTGAAGTGCGGCGCGCGCACGCGCGTCCAACGTCCGTCTTGCGCGTGCGCGGGCGAGGCCCACGCAACGAACAGAAGAGAGAACGCAAGGATGACGATTTTCACGCTCGCTGCTCCAGAATGGCGGCGCGCGAGTGTGTCTGAGCCGTGCGGGATTTCAATCCACGCTATACGTGCGAAACCGCACCTACGCCGAGGTCAGCCCATCCAAGGCGGCGTCGGCAGGCCTTTGCCGCGCAGGAATTCCGGATTGAAGAGCTTGGAGGTGTAGCGGTTCGCGTAGTCGCAAAGAATGGTGACGACCGTCTTGCCCGGCCCCAGCTTCTTCGCGAGCGCGATGGCGCCCAGCACGTTGAGCGCGGACGAGCCGCCGACGGAAATGCCCTCTTCCTCGATCAGCGAATAGAGCACCGGCAGCCAATCGACGTCCTGAATGCGGAACGCTTCATCGACGACGACGCCTTCGAGGTTCGCGGTAATGCGGCTTTGGCCGATGCCTTCGGTGATCGAATTGCCTTCGGCCTTCAGCTCGCCGTGCTTGTAGTAATTGTAAAGCGAGGCGCCGCCTGGATCGGCGATGCCGATCACGACGTTCTTGTTGCGCGCCTTGAGCGCCATCGACACGCCGCCGAGCGTGCCGCCCGAACCGACGGCGCAGATGAAGCCATCCACTTTGCCTTGCGTGTCGTTCCAGATTTCCGGGCCGGTCGTATCGATGTGGCCCTGGCGGTTCGCGACGTTGTCGAATTGGTTGGCCCAGATCGCGCCGTTCGGCTCGGTCTTGGCGCGTTCTTCGGCGATGCGGCGCGAGACTTTCGTGTAGTGCCCATCGCTCGCGAGCGGCGCGGGATCGACTTCGACGAGTTCGGCGCCAAGCGAGAGCACCGCGTCCTTCTTTTCCTGGCTTTGCGTGTTCGGCATCACCACGACGGTGCGATAGCCCTTCGCGCGCCCGATGAGCGCAAGGCCAATGCCGGTGTTGCCCGCCGTGCCTTCAACGATCACGCCGCCGGGCTTGAGCTGCCCTTTCGCCTCCGCGTCTTTCACGATCGCGAGGGCTGCGCGATCCTTCACGCTCTGGCCCGGGTTCAGGAACTCCGCCTTGCCCCAAATCTCGCAGCCCGTGATCTCGCTCGCGCGCCGCAGCTTGATCAGCGGCGTGTTGCCGATCGCGTCGATGATGTTGGCGTGTTTCGTCACGCTCAGTTCACGCCGAGCTTCTTTTGCAGGTCGGTCGAGCTCGTCGTGTACATGAACACGAGCCGCTTGCCGGGGCGCGCGATCTTGAACGCCGCCTGCGCCATCAGCGCGCCTTCGTGGAAGCCGCAAAGAATGAGCTTCAGCTTG
>CAZMCA010000003.1:0-61993 GCA_964564595.1 uncultured Caulobacteraceae bacterium | reverse complement strand
GAGCCGTGAGGAAGCCGCGCGCCGCCTGGCGCGCGCGGCGGCGCTCAACCCGGGCGAGCCGCTGCCCACGCGGGTAGCGCTGTCGCTGCTACGTCACATGGATGGTTTCGCGCGCTCAGGGCCGGACGCGTATTTCGGCTTCCACAGCCTCACGGCCATGTTGCGCGGGCTGACGGCGCTCGAGCCGAAGTTTCACCTGATCTACGTGCGCGGCCAGCCGGCCTTGCTCTGGCGTGGCCCGCCGGTGAGCGAGGCCGAGAGCGCCTAGGCGCGCTTGACGGTCCGGCACGTTTGACGCGCGCGTGAAGGCGCGAAACAATCGCGCCAACGCCAAGCCAAGCGAACGCCAAGAGGGAGCGCCATGCCGATCGAGTACCCCGCCATCCTGAAGATGGAAAACAAGGGCCAGAAATTCTCGTACACCGAGAAGGACACGATGCTCTACGCGCTCGGCATCGGCATGGGCGATGATCCGATGGACCTGAAAGAGCTGCGCTACGTGTATGAGCGCGATCTCAAGGCTGTGCCGACACTCGCGTCCGTCGTCGCGTGGGGCGCGGGGCCGGGGATGATGAACATCAATTTCGTGATGGTCGTCGATGGCGAGCGGGACATCACGTTCCACAAGCCGATGCCGACGAGCGCGGAAATCACCGCCGATAGCCGCGTGCTCGGCGTCTACGACAAAGGCCAAGGGAAAGGCGCGGTCATCCAGAACGAAACCGTGCTGAAGGACGGCAAAGGCGAGAAGCTCGCGACGCTGGTGTCGTCGATCTTTGCGCGCGGCGATGGCGGGTTCGGCGGGCCGAGCGATGGCCAGCCCGAACCGCACAAGACGCCGACGCGTGCGCCGGACCAATCGGTCGATATCGCGACGCGGCCGGGCCAAGCGCTGCTCTATCGTTTGTCAGGCGATCGCAACCCGCTGCACTCCGATCCGGAATTTGCGACGGCGGCTGGCTTCCCGCGCCCGATCCTGCACGGCATGTGCACTTATGGCGTGTCCTGCCGCGCCGTGCTGCAGACCTACGCCGACTACGACCCCGCCGCGATCAAGCGGCACGCGGCGCGCTTCTCCAGCCCCGTGTTTCCCGGCGAGACGATCACGGTCGATCTTTGGAAGGATGGCAACGAGGTCTCGTTCGAGGCGCGCGTGAAGAGCCGCAACGTCACGGTCATCAAGAACGGCTTCAGCGTGCTGGCATGAGCGAGCAGCTTCGCGCCGAAGCGCGCGCCTTTATCGCGGAGAACTTCGCGCCTTCGCTCAAGGGCCAGGGCCTCAAGTTCATGCAGGGCGGCGGCGATCAAAAGGATCCCGACTTCGTCAAATGGAAAAGTGCGATCGGGGCCAAGGGCTGGGGCACGCCGACGTGGCCGGAGCAATATGGCGGCGGCGGGCTCTCCAACGCCGAAGCGCGCATCGTGTTCGAGGAGATGGGCAAGGCGGGCGCTTGGAATCCGATCGGCGGCATGGGCGTGATGATGTTCGGGCCGACGCTGCTCGAGTACGGCACGGAAGAACAGAAGCAACGCCACATTCCGAAGATCGTCACCGGTGAAATTCGCTGGTGCCAGGGTTACTCCGAGCCCGGCGCCGGCAGTGATCTCGCTTCGCTGCAAACACGGTGCGAAGACAAGGGCGATCACTACCTCATCAACGGGCAGAAGATCTGGACGTCCGGCGCGAACCTGGCGGATTGGTGCTTCTGCCTCGTGCGCACCGACACATCGAAGAAGCACGAAGGCATCAGCTTCATCCTGATCGACATGCGCACGCCGAGTGTCGAGGCGCGGCCGATCTTGTTGATCAACGGCACGTCGCCGTTCTGCGAGACGTTCTTTACCGATGTGAAAGTCCCGAAGGAAAACCTCGTTGGCCAACTCAACGCGGGCTGGACGATCGCCAAGCGGCTGCTGCAGTTCGAGCGGCAGAACATTTCAGCCAGCCTTGGCGGCGGCGGCGCGCTTGGATCAGCAGCACGGCAAGCGAGCGTCGATGAAGTCGCGAAAAAGTATGTCGGCGTCGAAAGCGGCAAGCTGAGCGATGCGGATTACCGGCTGAAACTCACGTCGCACATGATGGAAGCGCGCGCATTTACGCTGACCGGCCAGCGGGCTGCCGCCGAAGCAAAGCAGGGCGATGGGCCGAGCGCGGCGACGTCGATCATGAAATACGCCGGCGCGAAGCTCGCGCAGGAACGCCAAGAGCTGATGATCGAAGCGATGGGCTCGCGCGGCCTTGGCTGGGAAGGCGAGGGCTTCGATCCTGTCGAACTCGGCACCGTGCGCGCTTGGCTCCGGTCGAAAGGCAATTCGATCGAGGGCGGCAGCTCGGAAGTGAATTTGAACGTGGTCGCTAAGCGCGTGCTCGCGCTGCCCGATCCGCGCTGAACAAGAGGAAACGCATGTCCGCCACGCCCGATCTCGATCGCATCCTGCAAGACGCGCATCTGCCTGCGCTCGTGCTCTCGCTCGTGCACATGACGGGCGACGCGTCGTTGCTGAAGCCGGAATGGCAGCCGTCCTACAACGCGTTCCCGCGCGGCGAGCCGATCTTTCCGCCCGGCGCGGAGGACGCGATCCGGGCGAAAGCGAAAGAAGTGCTGAGCGCCAAGCTTGCGGGCACGCTCCCGCCCGCGCCGCCGCTCTCGCCGGAAGCGACGCGAAAGATGATCAATTTCATCGCGGGCGCCGAAGTGCCGGCAGAGTATTTGCCGTTCTTGCAAGACGAACTCGCGATCGACGGCGAAAGCTCGAAGAATCCGAAATGGGAGACGCCGGCCCTGAAAGGCGCTGCGAGCAAGCTAAAAGTGCTCGTCGTTGGCGCCGGGATGTCCGGCATGCTGACGTCGATCCGGCTCAACCAGGCGGGCGTTTCGCATGTCGTGATTGAAGAGAACGCCGATGTCGGCGGCACGTGGCTGAAGAACACGTATCCGGGCTGCCGTGTCGATAACTCGAACCACATGTATTCTTACTCGTTCGAGCAGAACCACGGCTGGCCGTTCCATTTCTCACCGCAGCCCGTGCTGCTCGAATATTTCCAGGGCATCGCGAAGAAGTACGATCTGAAGAAGAACATCCGCTTCCAGACGACTGTGCTCGATATGGCGTTCGATGAAGCGCGCGATCTATGGCGCGTGCGCGTGCGCGACAACAAGTCCGGCGCCGAAGAGGTCATTGAAGCGAACGCCGTCGTCACCGCGGTTGGGCAGCTCAATCGCCCGCGCATGCCGGACATCAAGGGCCGCGAGAGCTTCAAAGGCCCAGCGTTTCACTCCGCCGAGTGGCGCCATGATGTGGACCTCACGGGCAAGCGCGTCGGCGTGATCGGGACGGGCGCGAGCGCGTATCAGTTCGTGCCGGAGATTGCCGGCAAGGTGAAATCGCTCACCGTGTTTCAACGCACGCCGCCGTGGGCGTTCCCCGTGCCGCACTACCACGAGACCGTGCCGGACGGGATGAAGTGGTTGCTCGAACACGCGCCTATGTACGACAAGTGGTACAGGTTCTTCCTGTTCTGGATGTCGACGGACGGGCTGTTGCAAGCCGTGCGCGCCGATGAAGGCTGGAACGGCCCATCAACGGCGGTGGGCCAAGTGAATCAGATGTTCCGCGAGATGATCGCGGGCGCGCTGGCGCAAGCGGCCGATGATCCCGCGCTCGCGGAAAAAATCATTCCGACCTATCCGCTCGGCGGCAAACGCGGCCTCTTGGACAACGGCGTGTGGCTCGAAGCGCTGAAGCGCCCGAACGTCGAACTCACCACGTCGAAGATCGCTGAGATCAATGAGACGGGTATCAAGACCGAAGACGGAACGCAGCACGAGTTCGACGTGCTGATCTATGGCACGGGCTTCCATGCCTCGAAATTCCTGATGCCGATGAAGATCAAGGGCCGGGGCGGGCGCGATCTGCACGAGACCTGGGGGGGCGAGCCGCGCGCCTATCTTGGCATGACGACGCCTGGCTTCCCGAACCTCTTCATGATCTACGGCCCGAACACGAACATCGTCGTCAACGGCTCGATCATCTTCTTCTCTGAGTGCTCGGTCCGCTACATCGTGAACAGCTTGAAGCTGCTCGCGGAAACGGGCGCAGGCTCGATGGAGGTCCGCCAAGACGTCCACGACGCATTCAACGTGCGCGTCGATGCCGAGAACGCGAAGATGGCCTGGGGCGCGCCGCAGGTGACGAGCTGGTACAAGAACGAGACGGGCCGCGTGACGCAGAACTGGCCGTTCGCGCTGGTCGACTATTGGCGCGCCACGCTGGCGCCCGATCCAAAGGACTTCACGCTGCACAAGGCAGGCGCGAAAGTCGCCGCGTAACGGGCGTTAACGTCTTGGCGAGCGGCGCAGTCCACGCCTCGCGGCGTGCAGCACTACGATCTCATCGTCATCGGCTCGGGGCCGGCGGGCCGGCGGGCCGCGGTCCAGGCCGCCAAGCTCCGCAAGTCCGTGCTCGTGGTCGAGAAGGGCCGGCGTGTCGGCGGCGTTTGCGTGCACACCGGAACGATCCCGTCCAAGACGCTGCGGGAGACGGTGATGAACCTCTCCGGCTGGCGCGAGCGGGGCATCTATGGGCGCGCGCACCGGACCAAAGCCGAGATCACGGCCGGCGACCTTCGCCAGCGCCTCGCCATCACGCTCGATCATGAGGTCGAGGTGCTGGAGCATCAGTTCACCCGCAACAATGTCGCCTGGGTCACGGGCGCGGCGCGCTTCCTCGATGCGCACACGATCGAGATCGACGCTGCCGATGGCGTCCGCCGCGCGAGCGCGGACCACTTCATCCTCGCGGTCGGCACCAACCCGCACCGCCCGCAGGCGATCCCATTCGACGGCGAATACATCGTCGACGCCGACGAAATTCTCGACCTTCAGCAGCTGCCCCGTTCGCTGACGGTGATCGGCGCTAGCGTCATCGGCATCGAATACGCGACCATCATGAGCGCGCTCGATGTGAAGGTGACGGTGATCGAGCCGAGCGACTCGCTCCTCAGCTTTCTCGACCGGGAGCTGATCGACGAGTTCATCCACGATATGCGCGATCGCGGCGTCACGCTGCGGTTTCAGTCCGTCGCAAAGCGCGTCCGGCTCATCGCGCCCGGCGCGGTGCAGGTTGATCTGGAAGACGGGCGCATCGTCACCAGCGGGATGGTGCTGTTTGCCGCGGGGCGCAAAGGCGCAACGGACGGCCTCGGCCTCGAAGCGTGCGGCCTCGCCGCAGACGAGCGTGGTCGCATCGGCGTTGACCGGAGCACGTTCCGCACCGCCGTTCCGCACATTTACGCCGTCGGCGATGTCATCGGCTTCCCGAGCCTTGCTTCAACCTCGATGGAGCAGGGCCGCATCGCTGCGTGCCTCGCCTTCAACGAGCCCGCCCACGCGCCGCCGGAGTTTTTTCCGTACGGCATTTACGCCGTGCCGGAGCTTTCCACCGTCGGCATGACTGAGGAGCAGGTGCGCGCTAAGCGCATCCCGTACGAGACGGGCGTTGCGCGTTTCCGCGAAACCGCGCGCGGCCACATCATGGGGCTCGACTCTGGCTTCATGAAAATGATCTTCTCGCTCGAAACGCGCCGCCTGCTGGGCGTCCATATCGTGGGCGAGGGCGCGACTGAGCTCATCCATATTGGCCAGGCCGTGCTCAATCTTGGCGGCACGCTCGATTACTTCATCGAGAATACCTTCAACTACCCCACGCTCGCCGAGGCGTACAAAGTCGCCGCGCTCGATGCCTGGAACCGGATGCCGAAGAAGCAGCCCAGCGCTGAGGCGTTCGACCGGCTCACCCAAAGCGCCATCGAGCGCATCGCCGCCGCCGGCCGTACGCGCTGACATTCCCTAACGCTACCCGCAACCCGGGGCGCCCTTTTCACCTAAGCGCCGGGCGGTCATAGTGGCTCCAACAATATAGCGGAGGAGCGAACGATGAAGGCTGCGGTGTTGCGTGAGGTGGGCAAGCCCCTCCAGATCGAAGACGTTCAGATCAATAAGCCCGGCCCGCATGAGGTGCTGATCCGCACCGCCGCCGCTGGCGTCTGCCACAGCGACCTCCACTTCATCGAAGGCTCGTATCCGCACCCGCTGCCGGCCGTGCTTGGCCATGAAAGCGCGGGCGTCGTCGAAGCGATCGGCTCGGAAGTGCGCACGGTGAAGGTCGGCGACCACGTCATCACCTGCCTCTCCGCCTTCTGCGGCCATTGCGAGCACTGCCTCACGGGGCACCTCAGCCTCTGCCAATCGCCTGATACGAAGCGCAAGGCCGATGAAGAGCCGCGCCTCTCGCAAGGCGGCAAGCCGCTCCCGCAATTCCTCAACCTTTCCTCGTTCGCCGAGCAGATGCTGATCACCGAGCATGCTTGCGTCGCGATCCGCAAAGACATGCCGCTCGATCGCGCAGCGCTCATCGGCTGCGGCGTGATGACGGGCGTGGGGTCGGTCTTCCACGGCTCGAAGGTGCGCCCCGGCGAAACGGTGGCGGTGATCGGCTGCGGCGGCGTTGGGCTCGCGGCGATCAACGGCGCGGCGATTGCGGGTGCGGGGCGCGTCATCGCGATCGATATGTCCAAGTCCAAGGACAACATGGCCAAGCATTTCGGCGCGACGGATTTCATCTGCGCGAGCGAGACCGACGCCGTGAAAGAAGTTCTGGAGCTCACCAAGGGCGGCGTGCATCATGCGTTCGAAGCGGTCGGCCTCAAGAAAACGTCCGAGCAGGCGTTCCAGATGCTGAAGCGCGGCGGCACGGCCAACATCATCGGCATGATCCCGATCGGCCAGTCGATCGAGCTGCCGGGCTTTGCGTTTCTGGGCGAAAAGAAAATCCAGGGCTCGGCGATGGGCTCGAACCAATTCCCGGTCGATATGCCCCGCCTCGTCGACATGTACATGGCCGGCAAGCTGAAGCTCGACGAGATGGTGTCGCGCCGGATCAAGCTGGAGCAGGTGAACGACGCGTTCGCGGAGATGAAGCGGGGCGAGATCGCCCGGTCGGTGATCGTGTTCAACTGACATCAAGGCGCCGCGCCATGACCGACGTCGCCGCCGGCCCAGCCGCCGCATCGCCCGCCGCCGTCCCGAGCAAGCCCACATTGTGGACCAAGCTTGCTTACGGCTTCGGCTCCGTCGCGTTCGGCATCAAGGACAACGGGTTCAGCTACTTTCTGTTGCTGTTCTACAGTCAGGTCATCGGCGTTGACGCCGCGTTGGTTGGTCTCGCGCTCACGATCGCGCTGGTCGTGGATGCGATCATCGATCCAATTCTCGGCTATTGGTCGGATAATCTCCGCTCCAAGTGGGGTAGGCGCCATCCCTTCATGTACGCCGCGACCATCCCGGTCGCGGCGACATATTTTCTGCTCTGGGCGCCGCCGGCCGATTGGTCTGAGACGGCGTTATTCTGGTACTTGCTCGTCCTCGCGATCGTAATCCGCGCCTTCGTGGCGGTTTACGAAACCGCGAGCGCAGCGCTCGCGCCGGAGCTGACGGAAGATTACGACCAGCGCAGCTCACTGATGTCGTATCGCTATTACTTTGGCTGGACGGGCGGCAACGCCATGTCCGTCGCGATGTTTGCGCTGCTCTTTCCTGCGTTCGTGACGGCGACGATCCCGAACGGCCAGTTCAACCGGGACGCCTACGCGCTCTACGGCATCATCTCATCGATCGGCATTCTGATTGCGATGGGCGTCTCCGCGCTCGGCACGCATTCGCGCATCGCGCACCTCAAGCCGCCGCCGCCAAAGCGCACGATGACCTTGGGGCTGGTCTTCAAGGAAATGTTCGACACGTTGGTGAATCGCTCGTTCATAGCGCTCTTCATCTCGGCGATGTTTGGTGCGGTCGCCTCGGGCCTTTCGGCCGCGCTCTCGTTCTTCTTCCTGACCTATTTTTGGGGTTTCAGCTCGGAGCAGAACGCCGTCATCACCACGGGCGTCTTCATCTCCGCGATCATTGGTTCGCTGATGGCGCCGATCGTGACGAAGACGATCGGCAAGAAGCGCGGCGCCATCATCATTGGGCTCATCGCGTTTCTCGGTTCGCCGTTGCCGATGCTGCTGAAGATCACCGGTGTGCTGCCAGACGACCCAACGTTCCAGTTCTGGTTCGTCGCGGCCGCCACCACGATCGATGTGGGGCTCATCATCTGCTTCCAGATCCTGTCGTCCTCGATGATGGCCGATCTCGTGGAGCAAGCTGAGCTCAAAACAGGCCGCCGCTCGGAGGGGCTGTTCTTCGCAGCCGCCACGTTCATCCGCAAAATGGTCAACGGCCTTGGGATCATGATGGCGACGCTGGTGCTCGCACTGGCGCAGTTCCCGGCCGGGGCCGATCCATCGGAAGTGCCACCGGAGACGATCATCCGGCTCGGCGCGTATTACATCCCGACGATCCTCACGCTGTGGCTCATCATGGTGTTCATTATCGGCACTTACAAAATCTCGCGCGAGGATCACGAGGAAAATCTGCGCAAGCTCGAGGCGATCCGGAAGGGCGCCTAGCGCGCGTCCGCCGGCCAGGACATGCCGTCGAAATAGCGCGCCGCCGGCGTGTTTGGCACGACTACGATGATGTCGAATGAGCCGAGCACGCGTTGCGCCTCCACCGGCAGATGCGCCCAGCGCCGCTGACGAAGCCGCATCATGCGCACATCGAACACGCTGATCTCGGTTGGGTGTGTTGCGGCAGAGAGAAACGCCCACGTTTCCCCATAACGCGGGCCACACGGAACGGGCGGACTTGCCTGACCGGAGACTTCGCTTCCCGGCCCGCAGAGCGCCAGCACGGTCAGCGCCGATTGTCCGCGCGCGGCCGCAAACTCGCTGACGAACCCGCCTAGTCCCTGAACCGAGAGCGGCGAGGCGCCGCGGAAGGCGTGGTTTGCGCCGAACTTCAAGAACACGCGGGGCGCGCCGTCCCGCCGCTCTGCTTGCAGGTATGCGCTCACGAAGTTGCGGCGCATGAGGTTTTCACGCGCCGTGTTGGATATCCAGTATTCTCCTCCGCTCCCGAGGTAGGGGCGGTAGATCTCGTTGGATAAGATCATGTCGTCGAGCAGGGGCGCAAACTGCGCGTCGCGGCCAGTCATCAGCGCGCGCAGGCGGCGGAGCGCGGCTTCATCAGCGCTGCCCAGCCACGCAAATCGGCTTGCCGCTTCGCCGGCGAGCTGCTGCGCGAGCGCGCGCGTTTCCCGATTGCGGGCGCGCGCTGCGATGTCCGCGAGCAGCCAGGGCGCTGCGCCAACGAACACTTGATCCAGGCCCCAGAGCGCCGGCTGCGCTGGGCTATCGCGAACGACCGCCGCTGCGTAGTCGGCCTCCGCGGTCCATGTGAAGAACGGCGCGCTTGGGGCGCCGCCATGCGCCGCGGCAAAGTCGCGCCACGCCGCAACGCCGCCGCGGCGCAGTTCGCGCTCCATGACGTGCGCGACGTAGGGGTCAGTTTCGATCGCCGCATATCGATAACCGGCGTTGTGCAAATCACGCCAATACGCGGTCGCGAAGTTCGCGATGCCTTCCGAGCCATGCTCCTCGCCAAGCATCACGAAATGCGATTCTGCGCCGAGCCGCCGCAGCAGGTCCGCGCCGTCGCCGACAAGGCGGCCATTCTCTATGCGCGCCGTGCGCCGCGCTGCCTCAACAAGCTCCGGCAAGAGGGAGGCGGGCGCTGCGCCCTCTGGCGCGGCCGGCGGCGTGGGGATTGGTTCCGCTATTGCGCCCGCTGCGCCAACCCATCCCAACAGTGCAACCGCCGTTGCTCGCAAGCCTTGTATCATTGCCGTCCCCCCGCCGCGCTCCCGCGTGCGCTTGGGATGCGGCTGGCGAACCCGCCGGATGCAATTGACTTTGAAGGCTCGGCCCGGAACATCGCGCCATGCCTCTCGACGCCGACGCCCTCCTAAGATCGCTCGATGACCGCGCCGATGAAATGGTCGCGCTCACGCAGGCGCTGGTGCGTATCCCAAGCGTCAATCCGCCCGGCGCGTTCTATCGCGACTGCGCCGAACTGATCGGCGCGCGCCTCGCCAAGCGCGGTTTCGCGATCGACTATCAGCGCGCGGAAGGCGCGCCAGGCGACAGCGACGCCTACCCGCGCTGGAACGTGATCGCGCGGCGCGAAGGCGCACGGCCCGGCCCATGCGTGCACTTCAATGGGCACATCGATGTCGTTGAAGCCGGCGACGGCTGGAGCCTCGATCCGTGGGGCGGCGAGGTGCGCGATGGGCGCGTCTATGGCCGAGGCACGTGTGACATGAAGGGCGGCATCGCGGCGTCGATCGTCGCCGTCGAAGCGCTCATCGATTCCGGCGCCGAGTTGCCGGGCGCGCTCGAAATCTCAGGCACGGCGGACGAAGAGAGCGGCGGCTATGGCGGCGTCGCTTGGCTTGCGGAGCGCGGCTATTTCTCAAAGCCTCGCGTCGACCACGTGATCATTCCCGAGCCGCTCAATGTCGATCGCGTGTGCATCGGCCATCGCGGCGTGTGGTGGGCCGAGATCGAAACCAAGGGACGCATCGCGCACGGCTCCATGCCGTTCTTGGGCGACAGCGCTGTGCGGCACATGGGGGCCGTGCTGGAGCGGTTCGAACACGAGCTCTATCCCGCGCTCGCGGCGAAACACACCGCCATGCCCGTCGCGCCCGATGGCGCGCGCCAATCGACGATGAACATCAACTCGATTCACGGCGGGCAGGCCGAACCGAAAGAGGGGCTGCCTTCACCGGTCGTCGCCGACTCGGTGCGCGCCGTGATCGACCGGCGCTTCCTGGTGGAAGAGACTCTGGAGGACGTGAAGGGCGAAGTGCGCGGCCTCTTGGAGCGGCTCGCGCGCGATCGCCCAGGTTTCCGGTACGCGCTGCGCGATCTCTTCGAGGTGGCGCCGGTGATGATCGATCGCGATGCGCCCGTCGCGCGCGAGACGGCCGCGGCGATCGAGCGCGTGCTGAAGAAGCCGGCGCAATTCATCTGTTCGCCCGGCACCTACGATCAAAAGCACGTTGATCGCATCGGCAAGCTGCGAGACTGCATCGCCTACGGTCCCGGCATTCTCGATCTCGCACACCAGCCGGATGAATATGTCGCGATCGACGATCTGGTCGCGTCCTCGAAGGTGATGGCGCTTGCGGCCGGCAAGCTCTTGGGCGCGCTGTGAGATTGAGCCGCCGTGCTGTGCTGGCGGCAAGCGCGCTGGCCGCGTGTGGGCCGCCGCGCGCGCCAGCCAACATTGCGCGCCTTGGTGTCGCGCTCGAGCCGCCGCACCTTGATCCGACAGCGGGAGCCGCCGCCGCGATCGATGAGGTCGTGTACGCCAACGTGTTCGAGGGGCTGACGCGCATCGGCGCAGACGGCGCCGTTCTTCCTGCGCTCGCGGCGCGTTGGGAGGTCGGCGCAGGCGGACGAGAGTACGTGTTTCACCTTCGCCCGGATGTTCGCTACCACGATGGCGCGCCGTTCACCGCCGATGACGTTGTGTTTGCGCTCGACCGCGCACGCGCGGACGATTCCACCAACGCACAGAAAGAACTGTTCGAGCCGATTGCGGAGGTCGCCGCGCTCGATCCGCTGCGCGCGCGTGTGCGGCTGAAACGCCCCGATGGCGCCATCCTCAATTCGCTCGGCGGCGGCGACGCCGTGATCGTTTCGCGCGCAAGCGCGGCGGGCAACATGACCCACCCGATCGGCACGGGCCCCTTCCTGTTCGCGCGCTGGGCGCGGGGCGCGCTGATCACGCTCACGCGCAACGATGCGTATTGGGGAACGCCCGCGCGCCTCGACGGCGTCACCATCCGCACGATCCCGGACGCCTCCGCCGGCTACGCCGCGCTGATGGCGGATGACGTTGATGGCTTTCCGGACTTTCCCGCGCCCGAGTTGCTTCCGCAAATCGAGCGCGATGGCCGCTTCCGTGTCGCGATCGGCGTGACAGAGGGCGAAACCATCCTGGCGATGAACAATGGCCGCGCCCCGTTCAGCGATCTGCGCGTGCGGCGCGCGATTTCGCACGCCGTCGATCGCCGCGCGGTGATTCAAGGCGCGATGTTCGGCTACGGAACGCCGATCGGCACGCATTTTTCGCCGACGCATCCGGCCTATCTCGATCTTACGGCGCAATATCCATACGACCCCGCGCGCGCCCGCGCGTTGCTCGCGGAGGCGGGCTTTCCGAACGGCTTTCGCACGACGCTCGCGCTGCCGCCGCCGGGCTATGCGCGCCGGGGCGGGGAGATCATCGCCGCGCAGCTGCGCGCCATCGGCATCGAGGCGGAGATCCGCAATGTCGAGTGGGCGCAATGGCTCGAGCAGGTGTTCGGCAATAGCGATTTCGATCTGACGATCATCTCGCACACCGAGCCGATGGACATCGGAATCTACGGGCGGGACGACTATTACTTCCGTTACGCGGCGCCGACTTTCAAAGCCATCATGGCGCGCCTTGGGGAAACCAGCGATCCGGCTGCACGCACCGCGCTTCTGCAAGAGGCGCAGCGACGCATCACGGATGATGCGGTCAATGTCTATCTTTTCCAGCTGCCGAAGATCGGCGTCTGGCGCAAAGAGCTGCAAGGCTTGTGGGTGAATTCGCCCGTGCAGGCGAACGATCTCACCGCGGCGTATTGGAGCGATCGATCATGATCCGCTACCTCGCCGGCCGTGCTTTGGCGCTCATGCTTACGCTCGTCGCCGCAAGCCTTGTCGTGTTCGCGATCATCGATATCGCGCCGGGCGATCCGGCCGCCTACATGATGGGACTCAACGCCGACCCAGCGGCGGTCGCGGCGCTGCGCACCGAACTTGGCCTCGATGGTTCGCTTGCACAGCGTTATGTCGATTGGGCTGGCGGGCTGCTGCGCGGCGATCTCGGCGTCAGCTACACCTATCGCGTGCCTGTCTCGGAGCTTGTAGCCGAACGCGCGGCGCTCTCCATTCCGCTCGCGGCGATCGCGCTCGTTCTCTCATCCAGCCTCGCGCTTGGCGCAGCATTGCTCGCCGTGAGCAAACGCGGTCGGCCCACTGAAACGGCGGTGATGGCGCTGTCGCAAGCGGGCGTCGCCACGCCGAACTTTTGGATCGCGCTGCTGCTCGTGCTGGTGTTCTCAACCACGCTCGGCTGGTTTTCCGCCGGTGGCTTTCCGGGATGGGATGCGGGGCCGGTCGCGCTGTTTCGTTCTCTCGCTTTACCCGCGCTCGCACTTGCATTGCCGCAAGCGGCCGTGCTCACGCGCGTGATGCGTTCGGCGCTCCTCGATACGCTCAACGAAGATTACATGCGCACGGCGCGCGCCAAGGGGCTCTCGCAATGGGCCGCGCTCACGCGCCACGCGCTGCCGAACGCCATGATCCCCGTGCTTACCATTCTCGGTCTGCAGTTTTCGTTTTTGCTCGCGGGCGCGGTGATCATCGAGAACGTATTCTACCTGCCGGGCCTTGGGCGGCTTGTGTTCCAAGCCATCGTGCAGCGCGATCTCATCGTCGTGCGCAGCGTGGTGATGCTGCTGGTGTTCGCCGCCGTCGCTATCGCATTTCTGGTCGATCTCCTCTACGCGGCGGCCGATCCGCGCTTGCGGCGGCCAGCATGAACCGCGCGCTCATCCTCGGCGCGGCGCTTTCCGGCGCAGCGATCCTGGCCGCGCTCGTGTCGCTGGCATGGACGCCTTACGACATCGCCGCGATCGACGTCGCGCGCGCCTTCTCCGCGCCTTCCGCCGCGCATTGGCTTGGAACCGATCATCTGGGGCGGGACGTTGTGTCCCTGCTGTTGGCCGGCGCGCGCAACTCGATCGCGGTCGCTCTGGTCGCTGTCGGCATCGGGATCGGGATCGGCGCGCCGATTGGCCTCTTGGCGGCGGCGCGCGGCGGTCTGATCGATGAGATCATCATGCGCGCGAATGACATGGTGTTCGCGTTCCCCGCGCTTCTGCTCGCGATTTTGCTGACAGCCGTGCTCGGCCCAAGCGGCGTGAACGCCATGATCGCGATTGGCGTCTTCAACGTGCCGGTGTTCGCACGGGTCTCGCGCGGCGGCGCGCTTGCGCTGTGGCGGCGTGAATACGTGCTGGCGGCGCGCGCGGCGGGGAAGGGCGGGTTTCGCATTTCCGTCGAGCACGTGCTGCCGAACCTTGCCGATCAGCTGATCGTGCAGGCGACGATTCAGTTTTCGCTCGGCGTGATCGCGGAAGCGGGGCTTTCCTATGTCGGGCTTGGCGTGCAGCCGCCGGACGCGAGCTGGGGCCGGATGCTCTCGGAATCGCAGACGTTCGTGTTCCTCGCGCCGTGGCTCGCGCTCGCGCCGGGCCTGGCGATCTTCGCGACCGTGCTTGGTCTCAATCTGATGGGCGATGGCCTTCGGGATGCACTCGATCCAAAGCAGCGTGCCGCCCGATGAGCGCACTCGAGATATCCAATCTCAGCCTCGCGATTGGCGGCGCGCCGATCCTGAACGGCGTATCGTTTGCCGCGGAGCCGGGAAGGATCACGGCGCTCGTCGGCGAAAGCGGCTCGGGCAAGTCGCTCACGCTTCTGTCTGCGATGCAGCTGCTGCCGCCCGGCGCACGCCTAAGCGGATCGGTGAAGCTTGCGGGCGAAGAAATCGCCGGCGCCGGCGAAACGCGGCTCAATGCGTTGCGCGGTGCTGCGATGGGCATGGTGTTTCAAGAGCCGATGAGCGCGCTCAACCCGGTGCGCACGATCGGCGCCCAGATTGCGGAAACCGTGCTGCTGCACCGGAAGGTCTCGCGCGCGGAAGCGCAGGCGCAGGCACGGGCGGCGCTGGATCGTGTTGGCCTGAGCGCCATTGGGCTCGAGCGTTACCCGCACGAGCTTTCCGGCGGCCAGCGCCAGCGCGTCGCCATCGCGATCGCCACGGTGCTTGCGCCCGCGCTTGTGCTGGCGGATGAACCGACGACGGCGCTTGACGTCATAACCCAAGCCGGGGTGCTCGCGCTGTTTCGCGATCTCGCGGACGCGGGCGCCGCCGTCGTGCTGGTGACGCACGATCTTTCCATCGTCGCCAACTACGCGGACCGCGTCGCGATCATGCGGGGCGGCGCGATCGTGGATGAGGCGGAAGGCGCCGGCGCGCTCCGGCGGCTGACGCACCCGTACGCCAAGGCGCTGCTCGCGGCCGCCACGCCTAAGCCGGGGTCCGCGCCCGCGCGTGAGCTGGGCGCGGAGGTGTTGCGCGTGGAGAGCGCCGTGGTCGTTCATGCGCGCGAAGGCGGCGGCGCAGTGCGGGCGCTCGATGGCGTTTCGATGGCGGTGCGCGCGGGCGAGAGCGTTGGCATCGTCGGGGAAAGCGGCAGCGGAAAGTCGACGCTTGCGCGTGTCGCGCTTGGTTTGCAGCGGCTCAGCTCAGGCGCCGTGAAACTCGACGGCCGCGATTGGGCGAGCGCGCGCGGCGCCGCGCTGACGGCGATGCGCCTGCGCGCGCAGATCGTGTTTCAAGATCCTTATGGCAGCTTCAATCCTCGCCGCCGCGTTGGCTGGCTGGTGGCCGAGCCGCTGCATCTCATGGAGCCCGCGCTCAGTGAGGAAGTGCGGCGCGCGCGCGTGTCGCGTGTGCTCGAAGACGTTGGCCTCTCGCCGGCGGATGCGGCGCGTTACCCGCATCAGTTCTCCGGCGGCCAGCGGCAGCGCATCGCCATTGCGCGCGCGCTGGTGACGGAGCCTGCGTTGTTGGTGCTCGATGAGGCGGTCTCCGCGCTTGACGTTTCGATCCGCGCGCAAATCCTCGATCTGCTCGCGGAGCTGCGCGGCCGGCTGGGACTTTCCTATCTCTTCATCACGCACGATCTGGCGGTCGTGCGGGCGATCGCGGATCGCGTGATCGTGCTTCAGGCCGGCAAGATCGTGGAAGAGGGGGCAGCGCGCACGATGTTCGACGCGCCTTCACATCCCTATACTGCGGCCCTGGCTGCGGCGAGCCCGCGCCTCGATCTCGCGAGCGAGTCATGAGCGACATTCCCTTCAGACCGAACGAAATCCTTGTCGGGGGCCAGTGGCGCGCTTTGCGCGAGACGCTTCCTGTCGAAGATCCCTCGCGCGGCGAGGCGTTCGCCACCCTCGCGCGCGGCGGCGAAGAGGAAATCGACGCGGCCGTCACAGCGGCGGATGCCGCGCGCGCCGGCGCGTGGGGCAAGGCGACAGCGCTTGAGCGCGGCCGTTTGCTCACGCGCATTGGGCAAGTCGTGCTCGAACGCGCGGACATGCTCGCTGAGCTTGAAGCGCGCGATGTTGGCAAGCCGCTCAAGCAAGCGCGCGCGGATGTGATCGCGCTCGCGCGCTACATGGAGTTCTATGGCGGCGCGGCCGATAAAGTTCACGGTGAGACCATTCCGTATCAGGCGGGCTACACCGTCTATACGCTGCGCGAGCCGCACGGCGTGACGGGGCACATCGTGCCGTGGAATTACCCGATGCAGATCGTCGGCCGCTCCGTTGGCGCTGCGCTCGCGATGGGCAATGCGTGCGTCCTCAAGCCCGCGGAAGAAGCTTCACTGACGGCGCTTGCATTCGCGCGCATCGCGGAGGAGGCAGGCTTGCCCGCTGGGGCGCTGAATGTCGTGACCGGTCTTGGCGAAGAGGCAGGCGCAGCGCTCGCTGCGCATTCCGGGATCGATCATCTTTCGTTCACCGGCTCGCTTGAGGTTGGCCGGCTCGTGCAGGCTGCGGCGGCGCGGCATGTCGCGCCGGTCACGCTCGAGCTTGGTGGCAAATCTCCTCAACTTGTGTTCGCCGACGCGGATCTCGATGCAGCGACGCCGGTGCTCGTGAACGCAGGCATACAGAACGCGGGCCAAACCTGTTCGGCTGGCTCGCGCATTTTGGTGGAGCGCAGTGTTCTCGGCGAGGTGATCGCGCGCATGAGCGCGCGCTATCGCACGCTTGTCGTCGGCCCCGCGCTTGCGGACCGCGACGTCGGCCCGCTCATTTCGACGAAGCAAAAGAGCGTCGTCGAGGGCTTTCTCGCGCGTGCACGCAAGGATGGGCTCGCAATCGCCGCGCAGGGCGTGATCGATGACGATGCGCCACGGGGCGGGCACTATATAGCGCCCACGCTGATCGCGAATGCGCCGCGCGATCATGAAAGCGCGCGTGAGGAAATCTTCGGCCCCGTGCAAGTGATCATTCCGTTCGATGACGAGGCCGAAGCGGTCGCGATCGCGAACGGCGCAGGCTATGGCCTCGTGGCCGGCGTGTGGACGCGCGACGGCGGCCGCCAAATGCGGCTCGCGAAGGCGCTGCGGGCAGGGCAGGTGTTCCTCAACAATTACGGCGCGGGCGGTGGCGTTGAGCTTCCGTTCGGCGGCGTTGGCAAGTCCGGGCACGGACGCGAGAAAGGCATGGAAGCGCTTTATGGCTTCTCGGCCGTGAAAACAGTGGCGGCGCATCATGGGTGATCGGCTGGCGGGCAAACGCGCAATCGTGACGGGCGGCGCATCAGGCTTTGGGGAGGGCATCGTGCGCCGTTTCGCCGAAGAGGGCGCGCGTGTGCTGATCGCCGATCTGAACGAAGACGCCGCGCGCGCGCTTGCGCGCGAAACCGGCGCGGAAACACACGCGTGCGATGTGTCGAGCGCTGCGAGCGTCGCGGCGCTGAAAGCAGCCTCGGATCGTGCGTTTGGCGGCGTTGACATTGTCGTCAACAACGCCGGCATTGGCCATCGCCCCACACCGCTCGACGAGATCGATGAAGCAACGTTCGATCGGCTGATCGCCGTCAACGCCAAGTCCGTCTATCTCATGGCGCGCGCGTTTGCGCCGGCGATGAAGGCCGCGCGCGCGGGCGCGATCCTCAATGTCGCATCCACGGGCGGTGTCAGCCCGCGCCCGAACTTGACCTGGTACAACGCCAGCAAGGGCTGGATGATCACAGCGACGCGTGCGATGGCGGTGGAGCTTGCGCCGTTCGGCGTGCGTGTGAACGCGCTCAACCCCGTCGCGGGCGAAACGCCGCTGCTCGCGACATTCATGGGCGGCGATACCCCGGAGGTGCGCGCCAAGTTCCTGGCCTCGATCCCGCTCGGCCGGTTCTCGACGCCGCAGGATATCGCCAGCGCCGCGTGTTTCCTGTGCTCGGACGAAGCGAGCATGATCACCGGCGTCGCCCTCGAAGTGGACGGCGGGCGGACGATCTAAGCCGGAAGGCGCGTCGCCGCTTGCGCGGCCTGCGCTGGCAGATCGAGCTTGCGATAGACGCGTGCGAGCGCTGCGTTCACCACGGCGCCATCGGGGTCCATCTTGCGCCGCAGCTCCAGCGCCTGCTGTGCGGGCACGTAGCGCCCCGCGCGGATCAGCGCGTCGATCCATATCTGCTCAAACAGGTCGCGCTGCGCGTGGCTGCCGCCGGTAAGATAAAGCTTGGGCAGCGCTGCGCCGAGCTTTTCCACCGCGCCTTCGTGATCGCCGCGCGCGTGCGCGAGCAGACCTTCCGCCGCCGGCAAAGCCACATCGCGCCACACCGCGTCTGTCCCGGCCTTTGTGCGCACCGCGGCCATGAGTGCGTCCGCTTCGCGCCGCTCAGCGCGCGCCAGGCCGTAGAGGTATTGCAGTGTCAGGAACGGCAGCACCACATCGCCCGCGCGTGGCGCGAGGTGTTCGGCCAGCTCCACCCACCGCGGCCCGACATCGACGTCCGCAATCTCGAGGCGCGCCAGCAGCGAAACAGCGCCGACCTGATCCTGCGTATAGCCTTTGTCGACGCCCCATACGTTCTCATCATAGAGCCGCAAAGCGTCAGCGAACTTGCCTTGGCTGAGATAGAATAGCGCTAGGTGCCAGTACTGGTGCGTCACCATGAAGGAGTTCAGTTCGGTCCAAGTGGGCGCGGCGCCTTCAAGAAACGCCGCGCCTTCACCGATCCGCCCTTGCGTCAGCATGACATGCGCGAGCGCGTGCTGCGCCCACGGTTCCTTTGCCTTTAGCCGCAGCGCTTCTCGCGCAGCGGCCTCCGACTCATTGAGCAGATGGCACTGCTCATAGGCAAACGCGATCATGCCGTGCATCTGCGCAACGTCGCGGTTCGCATCGAACACACCAGATGCGGCGGCGAGCATGGCGGGAAAATCGCCGTGGTTGAATTGCAGGTACTGCCGTAGCTTCAGCACCGTCAGGTCGCGCGGGTGGGCCGCGTTGAGCTCCGCCCCGATCGCAAGCGCGCGCGCGATGTCGTCTTCGCTCCAGGCCCGCACGAACGCGGCCGTCATCCGCTCGCGCGGCGTTGCGTGCATGGCGGCGTCTGCACGGGCCAGAAAGGGCGCGGCCTTCGCCGCTGCGCCCGGCGCTTCCAGGAACATCCAGAGCGCGGCGGCGTAGGCGTTTAGAAGGGCGCTCTCCGGGGCGGCCTCGGCGGCGCGCAGAACGTTCGCGGCGCGCGCCTCGTAGCTCAGGAAGCCGTCGACGAACTCGTCGATCGCGACGGGATCGCCGACGCTGATTGCGTTGCCAAGAAAATCGCTGCTCATGCCTTGAGGCTACCACTTCGCGCCGCCCCGCGCGAAGGCATGGCGCCGCAGCGGAGCTTTAGCCGTTCTCAAGCGCCGGCGGGGTGAAGCTTTCTTGCGCGCACGCGGCGGCGGCGCGAGAGTGCGGGGCAGAGGATTGGCCCCATGGATCGCCGCAACACGCTTGGCTTTGACGCCTATTGGATGCCGTTTACGGCAAACCGCGCCTTCAAGGATGCGCCGCGCCTCGTCGCCTCCGCTTCCGGCCACGAGTACAAGACGCCAGACGGCGCGCGCGTGCTCGACGCGTTCTCCGGCCTCTGGACCACGGGACTCGGGCATGGCCGGCCGCAGATCATCGAAGCGGTGCGCCGCCAGTTGGAGACTCTCGACTATGCCCCGGCGTTTCAGATCGGCCATCCCGGCGCGTTCGACCTCGCCACGCGGCTGACAGCGCTCGCCCCAGAAGGGATGACGCGCGCGTTCTTCACCAACTCTGGTTCAGAAGCCGTCGAAACCGCGCTCAAGATCGCGCTGGCGTACCAGCATGCGCGCGGCAAGCCGCAGAAGAAGCGGCTGATCGGCCGCGAGCGCGGCTATCATGGCGTGAACTTCGGCGGCGTTTCGGTCGGCGGCATTCTGGCGAACCGCAGCGTCTATGCTGGCGCGCTGCTGCCAAACGTCTCCCATTTACCGGCGACGCTCGATCTCAAGCGCAACGCATTTTCGCACGGCCTTCCCAAACACGGCGCGGAGCTTGCCGATGCGCTAGAGCACCACGTGCGCGTGCATGGCGCCGACAGCATCGCGGCTGTGATCGTCGAGCCCGTTGCAGGCTCGACGGGCGTCATCCCGCCGCCACAAGGCTATCTCGAACGTTTGCGCGCGCTTTGCACCGCGCACGACATTCTCCTGATCTTCGACGAGGTGATCACCGGGTTTGGCCGCGTCGGCGCAGCGTTTGCGGCGGAGCGTTTTGGCGTAACGCCCGATCTCATCTGCACTGCGAAGGGGCTCACCAACGGCGTCATTCCGATGGGCGCGGTGATCGCAGGCCAGCACATCTACGACGCCTTCATGCAGGGCCCGCCGCACGCGATCGAGTTCTTCCACGGCTACACCTATTCGGGGCACCCCGCCGCCGTCGCCGCCGCGATCGCGACGCTCGAAATCTACTCAGAGGAGAATTCGTTCGACGGCGCACGCGCGTTGGAGCCTGCGTTTGCGGAAAGGATCCATCAGCTGCGGGGCGCCCCCAACGTGATCGATATCCGAAATTTCGGCCTTATGGGCGCGATCGAGCTGGCGCCGCGCCAAGGAGCGCCCGGCGCACGCGGGTTCGAAGTGCATGTGCGCGCGTTCGAAGCAGGGTTGATGGTTCGTAACGGCGGCGATGTGTTGCAATTTGCGCCATTCCTGAACGGGACGGCGGATGAACTCGACGAAACCTTCTCCACGATTGAGAAGGTCTTAAGGGACGTGGCGTAGCGAACCCGGCCAGTATAGCGGCCAGCGCAGAATGCGAGGGGTCTTTAGATGAAGCGGCTTTTGTTGTCCGTCGCGGTTGCGGCGATTGCGTTCACCGGAAGCGCGGCCTACGCGCAAGACGCGGACGGGACCGAGATCATCGTCACCGCGCAGCGGCGCGAGCAGAACGTGCAGGACGTTGGCCTCGCCGTCTCCGTTCTCTCTGGCCAGCAATTGCTCGAGCAGGGCGTGACGACGGTCAACGGGCTTGAGAACCTCGCGCCCAGCCTTGAAGTCGAAAGCCAGTTCGGCGGCGGCCAGCCGTCTTACTCGCTGCGCGGCGTGGGCTTTCGCGATTACGCGTCGAACAATGCTCCGACGGTCGGCGTCTATGTCGATGAGGTCGCCTACACGCTCCCGATCATGACGCAAGGCGTGCTGTTCGATGTCGAGCGCGTCGAAGTGCTGCGCGGGCCGCAGGGTACGCTCTACGGGCGCAACACGACGGGCGGGGCGATCAACGTGATCAGTGCGCGCCCGCGCGATGAATTCGCGGCCGGCTTCAACGCCGAGTACGGCAATTACGATGCGGTGCGCGGCGAAGGCTATGTGAACTGGGCGCTCGGCGGCGGCGCCGCGGCGCGCATCTCCGGCGCGTTCGCGCAAGGCGGCGCGTGGCAGACCAATCGTGAAACCGGCGCCGAGCTTGGCGACGCTGATCGCATCGCGCTGCGCGGCCAGTTCCTACTGCCCGCGACGGACAATCTTGAGTTCCTCCTGAACCTGCACGGCTTCCGCGATCAATCGGACGGCCTTGGGCTCATCCTCTTCAAGAACCTGCCGGCGACGCCTGCGCCCGGCGGCCCGGGCCTGCCGGTGATCCCGGCCACGATCGCCCATGAGCACGATCAGACCAGCTGGGGGTTTTCGCCCGCGTTCGCGGCGCAGACCGGCCTTGCGCAGAACACCGCGCCCTTCCGAGACAATGAAGGCGCGGGCGCGAGCCTGACGACGCGGTACGATTTCGGCGGCGCGACGCTTACCTACATCCTGAGCCACGAACATCTCGATCGCCGCGAGTTGAACGATTGGGATGCTCTGCCGCTCGCGGTGGCCGGCACGCTCTTCACCAGCGAAGCCAGCGTCACCCAGAACGAAATCCGCCTTGCGTCGAACGGCGACAACGCGTTCGATTGGATCGTCGGCGTCTATTTCGGCGACGAGGAACTGACCGACAATTACGAGTCGGATTTCGGCGACAGCTTTGGCCCGATCGCCTCGCTCTCGACGCCGTATTCGCAAGAGGTCGATACGGCCGCGATCTTCGCGCAGATCGAGTACCAGGTCGCGCCGACGCTCAATCTCGTGGCCGGCATTCGCTACGAGGATGAAGAGCGGCGTCTCGTCGATTTCACGACGAACTTCGCAGGCGGCGCGGTCATTCCGCTGCAAAACAACACGACGGAGATGCAGGAAGTCTCTGGCCGCGTGGCGCTGGAATGGACGCCAACGGACGATCTCCTGTACTACGCTTCGATCAGCCGCGGCGTGAAATCGGGCGGCTTCACCGCGTACAATTCATTCAGCCCTGATGCGGTCGATGCGTTCGATCCCGAAGTGCTCGTCGCCTACGAAGTCGGGTTCAAGAGCGAGCTGATCGACCGCACGCTGCGGCTCAACGGCGCGCTCTTCTACTACGACTATACCGATCAGCAGGTGCAGAACGCGCTCTTCATCGCGGCCAACAATGCCGCCGTGGGCCGCATCACCAACGCGCCTTCGAGCCGCATCTATGGCGCCGAACTCGAACTCGTGTGGCGCCCGATCGAGGCGCTCACCATCACGCAAGCGATCGGTTACCAGAACGGCGAATTCGACGAGGACTTCCTGATCCTCGACATCGCCGCGAGCAACGCCTCCGGCACGCCGGTCGGCCGCAACGCCAATGGCGAGCGTCTCGGCCCGCCTGAGCTCACCTACAATGGCTCGCTCGCTTACCAGGGCGCGGTCGGCGCCAATTGGGAATGGTCGGGCTCGGTCGATTATTCCTATCGCGGCGAAACCGATCCGCCGCTCCTGAAGCCGACATTCGGCGAAGGCTACGGCGTGCCGGACTATTGGCTCGTGAACGCCAACCTCTCCGTGCGGCCGACCGATGGTCCGTGGGAGTTTGGGCTGTGGGGCCGCAATCTGCTCGACGAGGAATATCACGAGACGCGCAACTTCTTCGCCGCCGCGGACGTAACACCAATCGCGGCGCCCGGCCTGCCGCGCACGTTTGGGGTGCGCGTCGCGTACCGGCGCTAAGCGCGTAGGCGAGCAAACGGAGGAGGGCGCGCCGCGGCGCGCCCTTTTTCGTGTTCCCGGTATTTTTGTGCGGCGCCGAAGAGCGCCGTCGTGCGTTGGGAAAGGTCGATAGCCCCGCAGCACGAAGGATCGCCCATGCTCGACCTGGCAAACGCCAAAGCCGCGCGCAACGCCGCGCCCCTCCGCTTGGCGCCGCCCCAGGTTGCTTCGCATGCCCCGCCTCAGGCCATCTCGCTGGCGATCCTCGGAAATTTTCCGCCCCGGCGCTGCGGCATCGCGACGTTCACCAGCGATCTCTTCACCGCGCTCACCAGCGCCGAGCCCCGCATGAAGGCCGCGATCTACGCGATGGACGACGGCCGCGGCCACGCCTATCCGCCGGATGTTGCGATGACGGTTCCCGCCGATGATCCCGCCGCTTACGCCGAGGCCGCCGCGCGCATCAATGCTTCGAGCGTTGACGTTGTCTCCATCCAGCATGAGTTCGGCATCTTTGGCGGCCCGGCCGGCGCGCATCTGCTGATCTTCCTCGAAAAGCTCCGCAAGCCCGTGGTCACCACGCTGCACACCGTGCTCTCGGCGCCGAACCCGGATCAGCGCCGCGTGATGCAGCGGCTGATCGCGCGCTCGCATCGTCTGGTTGTGATGTCCGAACGCGGGCGGCGCATCCTGATGGATGTGTACGACGTGCCCTCGCGCAAGATCGCCGTCGCGCCGCACGGCGCGCCCGACCGTCCGTTCACCGAAAGCACAGCGCACAAAGCGGCCCTCGGTCTCTCGCAGCGCGACGTGCTGTTGACGTTCGGCCTCCTGTCGCCCGGCAAGGGGATCGACGTGATGATCCGCGCCTTGCCGCGCGTCGTCGCCGCGCGCCCGAATGCGCTTTACGTGATCCTGGGCGCCACGCACCCAAACATCGTCGCCGAAAACGGCGAGGCGTACCGGGAGGGGCTGGCCAAGCTCGCGGAAGAGCTGGGCGTCGCGGACAACGTGCTCTTCCTCAACGCCTACGTCGATACCGACATGCTGCTCGGTTATCTCTCGGCGTGCGATGTCTACGTCACGCCCTATCTCAATGAAGCGCAGGCGACGTCCGGCACGCTGGCTTACGCTGTTGCGCTTGGCAAACCGGTCGTCTCCACGCCGTACTGGCATGCCGCCGAGTTGCTCGCGGACGATCGCGGCGTGCTGACACCGTTCGGTGACAGCGATGCGCTCGCGCGCGAGATCGTCAATTTGCTGACGGACGATCGCCGCCGCGACGAAATCCGCGCCAACGCCTACGCCGCAGGCCGCGCCACCACCTGGTCGCGCTCGGCCGATTCTTATCTTCAACTCTTTGCGCTCGCCCGCGCCGAAGATCGCCGCACGCCGCCGCCCGCGCCGCGCGTGTTGCCGCGCCCGCGTCTCGACGCCGTGTTTCGCATGAGCGATTCCACCGGCATTCTTCAGCATGGCGTCTATTGCGTGCCCGATCGCCGCCACGGCTATTGCACGGACGATAACGCGCGCGCGCTGATGCTGATGGCGCAAGCCCGCGCCGCTGGCGCCGATGCAGATCGCGCGCTGGAGCGTGCGAGCCACTACGCCGCGTTCATCCAACACGCCTGGAATGACGATGGCGGCTGCTTCCGAAACTTCATGAGCTTTGACCGGCGCTGGCTGGAAGAGCGCGGCTCGTGCGATAGCTTTGGCCGCGCGCTTCTCTCGCTCGCCATCGCTGCGCAAGGCGAGCTTGGCGAAGACTATGCGCAATGGGCGTCGGCTCTGTTCGAGCGGGCGCTGCCGCATGCGGCTCAGCTTACGCCGCTGCGCACGCGCGCCTTCGTGGCGCTCGCCTGCGCTGCCTATCTGGAAGGACGCGCCGGTCACGGACTGGCGCGCGAGACCTTGGCTGCCAACGCCGCACACATCGCCGCGCAGCTCGCCGAAAACCGCCGCGAGGGCTGGGTCTGGTTTGAGCCCACGCTTGGGTACGACAATGCGCGCTTGCCAGAGGCGCTGTTGCGCGCCGCCAAGGTTCTCGATGCGCCTGCGCTTGGCGAGGCCGGTCTCGCCGCGCTGCATTGGCTGTGCGCCAAGCACACGGGCGCGGGCGGCGTGTTCCGCGCGGTCGGGTCGGAGAGCTTCGGCAAGCCTTACGCCGATCCATCGCCGTTCGATCAGCAGCCGCTCGAAGCGCTCGCGGCGGTCGAAGCGTGCGCGGCAGCGTACGCGCTCGATGGCGATGCGCGCTGGATTGGCGAAGCGCATCGCGCGTTCGACTGGTTCTTGGGCGAAAACGATCTGGCGCAGCCGCTCGCCGATCCGAAGACCGGCGATTGTTATGACGGTCTCGGCCGCGGCGGGCCGAACCTCAATCGCGGCGCTGAATCGGTGCTTGCCTTCCAGCAAGCGCTGTTTTCCATGCACACGCTGGTGCGCGCCGCCAAGCGCGAGCCAGCGAAAGAGACATTGGCGCGCTGACGCGGAGCCGCACTTGGTCGATATCACCACGCTGCCCATCAGGCTGACGGCCGATCCCGCGCGCGTGGTGATCCGCCCGCTGCACATTTCGCCAGGCGGCCCGGCAAAACCCAATCGCACGCGCCGGATCGTCGATGCCGTGCTCGCGCTCAGCGACGCTGAATGCGATGAAGAAAACGCGCTCGTCGATCACGATTTCGACGGGCGCCATTGGCAGACGCAAGGCATCTACCTTGAGCGCTTCCGGCATGTCGCGGAAGAGCTTGGGCTAAATCCCTCCAAGATCAGCGCCGCCAAGCAAGAGCTGATCGGCGCCTCGTTCTGTCACGAATATTCCTACGCGGCCGCCGCGATCATGAACCCCAGCATCGTGCCGCATCCCGATCAGACGGGCCTTGCGCCAGGCGATGTGCGCTTTGTTCTGTCGCTGCGGACGGTCGGGGAGGGGCACATCTCCTCGATCGCGTTTCGCGAAGGCATTCTCTACGCCAACGGCACGATGAGTCTGCTCGTCCAGCCGCCGTTCGCGATGGCGGTGAACGGCATCACGCAGCAGGAAATCGACGAGAACGATGTGCGTGTCGCACGCCACGAGAACGCCTCGCTCTCCGGTAGCGTGATTTTCCCGTTCACACGCCAGCAGCGCAACGGCTTGGAAGATCTTCGGCTTGTCCGGTTCGCAGAACCGGGAGAGAGCCCGATCTATTACGGCACCTACACAGCCTATAGCGGCGCCGATATCGCCTCCGAGCTTTTGAGCACGCGCGACTTTCGCGCCTTCCGTTTGCAACCGATGCGCGGGCGCGCCGCCGCCAGCAAGGGCATGGCGCTGTTTCCGCGCCGCATCGGCGGGCGCTACGCCGTGATCGGCCGGCAGGATAACGAGAACCTCTACTTTCTCGAGTCGGACGATCTCCTCCGCTGGGGCGATGGCGCGCGCATCATGGAGCCGCGCTTTGCGTGGGAGCGCATTCAGATCGGTAATTGCGGCCCGCCGATCGAGCTTGAAGAGGGGTGGCTGCTGCTGACGCATGGCGTCGGTGCGATGCGCCAGTATTCGATCGGCGCCGCGCTCCTCGATAAAGCCGATCCACGCAAAGTGCTCGCGCGCACGCCGCTGCCATTGCTGCGGCCTTCCGATGAGAGCCGCGAAGGTTATGTGCCGAATGTCGTCTATACGTGCGGCGCGCTCGCCACGAACGGCTTTCTCTTCATGCCCTATGGCGTGGCCGATTCATCCGTGGCTTTCTGCACCATCCCGCTCAAGGGTCTCCTGGAGAGCATGGTGTGATGGACGCGTTCGCGGCGTTCGCTGAGCCAGGCTTGCGGCTCGCGGCCGCCGCAATCGCCGGCATGGTGATCGGCCTCAACCGTGACATCGCCGGTAAAGCGATGGGCGCGCGCACGCTTGGGCTTGTCTCTGTGGGCGCCGCCATCGTCGCGCTCGCGGCGATTGGCGATCCGCTCATCGGGCCGCATCCCGATGCGCGCAGCCGTGTTGTCCAGGGCGTGCTGCAGGGCGTGCTCACCGGCGTTGGGTTTTTGGGCGCGGGCGTGATCGTGCGCCGCGCCGACAACAACGACGTCAAGAACCTCACGACCGCCGCAACCGTGTGGGTGACCGCCGCTGTCGGCATTGCGTGCGGGCTCGGGGAATGGGCGCTCGTCGTTTGGGCTGTGGCGCTCACGCTCGCGATCCTGGTGCTCGGCCAGCCGGTGGAGGATTGGTTCGTGAAGCGGCTGACAAAGCCGAAATCGCCGGAAAGGAACAATTCGGAAACGGATTGACTTTACATCCGTATAGAACAAAACTAGAACAATGTCGGCCTCCCTGCCCTCCTTGCCGTTCGCGGCGGCCTCCGCTGTTCGGGCTTCGTGCCCGGAAGCGGAGGATTTTTCAGGGGTTTTTAACGTGGGGGCAGCGTTGCCCCGGCTTTCTGCGGGGCGTGTGCACGAGGCGTTCCCTGCTTGGGGCGGGGAGGGGGCGGCGCTCCTGTTTCTCCTCGGCGCTTCCGTCCCGGCGGGCCAGACGGTGTGGGTGCGGGAAGCTGCCGCCAGCGCCGAGCATGGAGAGCTTTACGCGCCGGGCCTTTCGGCGCTCGCGGATCCGGCCAGCGTTCTGCTGGTTCGCGCGCAGAAGCGCGTGGAGGCGCTTTGGGCGGCCGAAGAGGCCCTCAAGCGCCCCGGCGCACGCGTGCTTTTAGAGCTGGGCGCGCGCGGCAAGCCGATCGATCTCACCGCCACGCGCCGCCTCAGCCTCGTCGCCGAAGCGCACGGCGCATCCGCGCTCCTTCTGCGCGGCGATTGCGGGCGGCCAGAGTTCATGCGCGCCGCGCCCACGAGTTCGGCATGGACGCGCTGGCGCATCGCGCCTGCGCCATCGCGCACGCTGCATCGCGACGAGATCGGCGCGCCTGCGCTTACGGCAGAGCTGATGCGCCACCGCGGCGGCGTGCGCCCGCGCACGCTTGATCTGGAGTGGAGTGATGACGGTTTCCGCATCGCGCAATCGCGACGCGCCGCAAACACCAACGCCAACGAAGCGTTGGGCGGCGATCTGGCTCCGGCGCTTGGCGACGGACCGGCTGATCAAAACTGGCCGCGCCGCGCCGTCGGATGAGGGGCTCGCCACCTACACGCGCGCAGGCGCGGCGTTCGTGCTCGACGCGGTCGATGCGCGCGCGCGGGAGAACGGCCTCACTGCGGGGATGACGCTCGCGGACGCGCGCGCGATCCGCCCAGGCCTTGTCGCAATCGAGGCCGATCCACTCGCCGATGGCGCGCTGCTCGATCGGCTCGCCGCGTTTTGCGAACGCTGGTCGCCCGCGATCGTGCTTGCGCCGCCCGATGGCGTTTTTCTTGAGATCGGCGCGACGGCGCATCTCTTCGGTGGCGAATCCGCGCTCCGGGAAGACATCACCCGCCGCATTGCAGCGGGCGGTTTTTCTGTGCGCGTCGCGCTTGCCGATACGCCTGGCGCAGCGTGGGCGCTGGCGCGCTTTGCACGCGGGCCTGTCGCGCCGCCCGGGGAAACGGGGGAACATCTCGCGCCCCTGCCGATCGCGGCGCTGCGGCTTTCGCCGCCAGCTGAGGCGCTTTTGAACAAGCTTGGGCTGACGCATATCGGCGCGCTGATCGCGCGGCCGCGCGCGCCGTTCGCCGCGCGCGCGGGGGAGGATGCGCAGCGCCTGCTCGATGAAGCGCTCGGGCGCGCGCCGCCCGCGCTCGTCTATCGCCGCCCCCCGCCGGATCTGTTCGCGCTGCGCCGTTTTCTCGAGCCGCTCTTTCATGCCGATGCGCTGATGATCGCCGCCGCTGACGCTGCTGAAGAGGTTGTCGCGGGGCTCGATCTGCGGGGCGTTGGCGCGCGGCGCTTGGCGCTCAATCTGTTCGCCGTTTCTGGCGGGCGCCGCCGTCTTGAAGCCGGTTTCAGCCGCCCAGAGACCCAAGTGAAAGCGCTGCTGCGCGCGTTCCGCGAGCAGCTCAACGCTGCCGAGGATGACCGCACCTTCGAGTTCGGCGTCGAAGCCATCCGGCTCGACGTGTTGGAGACTGGGCGCCTTCGCGAAGACGATGGCGACGCAGGCGATGCGCGCCTCATCGATGCGCTGAGCGCGCGTCTTGGCGCGGTGAACGTGCGCCGCTTGGCGTGCGCCGATGATCATTGGCCAGAGCGGGCCGCCACGAGCGCGCCCGCGCTCACAGATGCGCCGGCAGTGCATCGCCCGCCCGCGCGGCCCCGCCCGCTCAAACTGCTCGCGCGCCCCGAGCCGATCGAAACGCTGGCCGCAACGCCAGATGGCCCACCACGGCGCTTTCGTTGGCGGCGCGTACAGCATGAAGTCGCGCGCGCCGAAGGGCCCGAGCGGATCGCGCCCGATTGGTGGGAGCGCGAGGCGCTGACGCGGGACTATTTCCACGTCGAGGATGCAGCGGGCGCGCGGTTCTGGATTTTTCGCGAAGGGCTCTATGCGCGCGAAACGCCAACGCCGGCTTGGTTCGTGCACGGTTTCTTCGGGTAGCGGCGCATGACGGCTTTCGCGGAACTCGCGCTCACAACCAATTTCTCGTTCCTGCGGGGCGCTTCGCACCCGGATGAGATGGTGGCCGAAGCAAAACGCCTCGGGCTTGCGGGCGTTGGCGTGGCCGATCGCTGTACGCTCGCGGGCGTGGTGCGCGCGCATGTCATGGCGAAAGAGCAGAAGCTGCGCCTCGCGATCGGCACGCGCCTCGTTTTCACGGACGGAACGCCGGACATTTTGACCTACCCAAAAGATCGCGCTGCTTATGCCCGGATGTGCCGGCTGCTCACGCTTGGCAATCGCCGCGCGCCAAAAGGGCAGTGCCATCTCACACGCGAAGATTTCCTGGCGCATGCAGAGGGCATGCAAGCCATCGTCGCGGCCGGTGAAGAAACGGCGGCGCTTGCCGCGTTACTGCAGGAGATCGCCGCGCGCGCGGGCGCCGCCTGGCTCGCCGCGCCCGTCGTGTATGACGGCGCTGATGCGCGCCGCCGCCGCGCGCTCGGGGAGATCGCCGCCGCTTCTGGCGCACGCCTGATCGCCACCACCGCGCCGCTCATCCACGCGCCTGAGCGCAAACCGTTACTGGATGTCGTCACCTGCATACGCGAGAAAACCACGCTCGACGCGGCTGGGCGTCTTTTGGAGGCGAACGCCGAGCGCCACCTCAAAACGCCGCAAGAAATCGCGCGCCTGTTCCGCGACGCGCCGGAAGCCGTCAGCGAAACGATGCGCTTCCTCGACGGGCTCAATTTCTCGATGGACGAATTGCGCTACGAATATCCGGAGGAAACCAAAGCGGGCTACGCCTCGCCGCAGGAAGCGCTCGAAGCGTTCACCTGGAAAGGCGCCGCCGAGCGCTATCCTGAGGGCGTGCCCGAAAAAGTGCGCGCCGCGATCGTGCATGAACTCGGCATCGTCGCCGAGCTCAAATACGCGCCGTACTTCCTGACCGTGCATGACATCGTGTGCTTCGCGCGATCTGGCAAAACCATTGACGGGAAGGATGTGCCGCCGATCCTTTGCCAAGGACGCGGTTCAGCGGCGAACTCAACGATTTGCTACTGCCTTGGTGTCACCGCCGTCGATCCGGCGGTGAACGATCTTCTGTTCGAGCGCTTTCTTTCAGTCGAGCGCAACGAGCCGCCGGATATCGACGTCGATTTCGAGCATGAGCGGCGCGAGGAGGCGATCCAGTATGTCTATCACACCTATGGCCGCCACCGCGCGGGGCTCGCCGCGACGCTGATCTGCTATCGCGGACGCAGCGCGATCCGCGAGGTCGCCAAAGTGTTCGGCTATTCGGAGGATCGCATCGGATCGCTCTCGAAGCTGTTTCATTGGTGGACGAAGGACGTCACCGAAAAAGACCTCACCGAGATCGGCCTCGACGTGACGGACCGCAAGTTGATGGCGTGTCTTTCGTTGGCGGGCGAGTTGCAGGGCTTTCCGCGCCATCTCTCCCAGCATGTCGGCGGCTTCGTCATCACGCGCGAGCGGCTGGACGATGTCGTGCCGATCCAGAACGCCGCGATGGAGGATCGCACCGTCGTCGAGTGGAATAAGGACGATCTGGAAGCGCTCGGGATTTTGAAGGTCGATCTTCTTGGGCTTGGGATGCTCACCTGCATCCGCAAGGCGTTCGATCTGGTGGCCGCGCATTACCCGAACGAAAAACCGCTCTCGATCGCCGCGCTCCCGCCTACGGAAGACCGCGTCTATGAAATGCTGAAGCGCGCGGATTCGCTTGGCGTCTTCCAGGTCGAGAGCCGGGCGCAAATGTCGATGTTGCCGCGCCTGCGGCCGGAAAAATTCTACGATCTCGTGATCGAAGTCGCGATCGTGCGCCCCGGGCCTATCCAGGGCGGGATGGTGCATCCTTATCTCAAGCGCAAGCAGGGGATCGAAAAGGTCACTTATCCCAGCAAGGAGTTGGAGCGGGTGCTGCAGCGCACGCTCGGCGTGCCGCTTTTTCAGGAACAGGCGATGCAGATCGCCATCGTCGCCGCCGGCTTTTCCGCGCCAGAAGCCGATAAGCTCCGCCGCGCGATGGCGACGTTCCGGCGCGTCGGCACGATCGGGCTGCTCAAAGACAAGTTCATCAACGGCATGATCGCCAACGGCTACGAACGCGACTTCGCCGAACGCAGCTTCAGCCAGATCGAAGGCTTCGGCGAATACGGCTTTCCCGAAAGCCACGCCGCGAGCTTCGCCATTCTGGTTTACGTCTCGTCCTGGCTCAAATGCCATTACCCGGACGTGTTCGCCGCAGCGCTCATCAACGCGCAACCGATGGGCTTTTATGCGCCCGCGCAGATCGTGCGCGACGCGCAAGACCACGGCGTCGCGGTGCGCGAGGTCGATGTGAACCGCTCGGACTGGGACTGCACGTTGGAAGACGATGGGCAGGCCGCCGCGGCGCATCTGCACAAACGTCACGCCGATATGCGCGGCGATATCCGCACCACTGCCGCACTGCGGCTTGGGTTTCGGCAAGCCAAGGGGCTGCGTGAAGAAGAGATGCGTCAGCTCGTCGCCAACCGCGGCGCGGGCTACGATTCGGTGCGCGATCTGTGGCTGCGCGGCGGCATATCGCCTGCCGCGATCGAGACGTTGGCGAACGCCGATGCGTTCCGTTCGCTCGGGCTCGACCGGCGCGCCGCGCTCTGGGCCGCGCGCGGGCTAGGGCGTGTCGGCGGGCAGGAGAATCTGCCGCTGTTCGCGCCGCAATTCGATCCGACACGCGAGGCCGATTACAATCTGCCGCGCATGCCGATCGGCGAACACATTGTCGAAGATTATGCGAGCCTGTCGCTCTCGCTCAAAGCGCATCCGGCGAAGTTGCTGCGTCCTGAACTCGATGCGCGCCGCATCCTGCGCGCAGAAGATCTTGCAACGACGCCGGACGGCGCGTTCGTGCGTGTTGGCGGCCTCGTGCTGGTGCGCCAGCGCCCAGGCACCGCTAAGGGTGTCATCTTTATGACGCTGGAGGACGAAACCTACATCGCCAATACGATCGTCTGGCCCAACGTGTTTGAGAAATTCCGCGCCGAAGTCCTTGGCTCGCGCTTCGCTGTGGTCGAAGGGCGGGTGCAGAACCAGAGCGGCGTCGTGCACGTCGTGGCCGAACGCGTGCGCGACGAGACACGGCTGCTGCGCCTTCTCGCCACCGGCGGCGACGCGCTGGAGCCGCCGAGCAAGATCGACGAAGGCAAACGCGGCGCCCAGGGCTCGCGCGTGCGTGAAGAGGTGGCGCAGCGGATCGAGGTCGCCATGCCGGGCGGGCGCAACTTCCACTAAAGCGGGACGACCCTCACGGCATCGCCCTCAACCACGTAACGCGCGTTGAGCCCCTGGCTCTCCGTGATCGCGCGCATGTAAGCGACGACTGCTGCGAACTTCGGATCGTCCGGTTCAAGGCGCTGCGGCTCGGAGCGATCGTTGATCCAGCACGGCAGGAACGACAGGCCCGCAACGCCGCCCGCGCTCAGCTCCGCACGCACGATCAGCGTGTGGCGCGTGTCAGGCGGCAACAGATACGCGCTCTCCAAATCGAAATCCGGATTGAGCGCCATCAGCTGCTTGAATGAATGGTGCTGCAAAATTCCAGGATCCCACGCCTGTGGCTGCTCAATCGCAAAATTGCCCATGCTGAAGAAGATCGGTTTGCCGCGATGAAACGACACGCCCTTCAAAATGTGCGGATGATGCCCAAGCACGAGATCGGCGCCGGCGTCGATTGCGGCGCGACCAACCTCATATTGATACGCGGCGATCTCAGCGGGCACGAGGTGAATGCCCCAATGAATCGAGAGCACGACCACATCGGCAAGCGCCCGCGCCGCCCCGATGTCTTCGCACATGCGCTTCAGATCGCCCGGATGCGGCGTGGTATGAATGCGCGGCGGCGTGCCGGGCTGATCGTGCTCGATCATTTCGTAATGCGTGAACGCGCGCATCGGGGCGCAGCCGGGCCGCTCGGGTTCAGCCCAATACCCGTCTGGCAAGATCGAGCTCACCGCGACGAACGCCACACGCACGCCGCGCTTTGCGACGACCACCGGCGTGCGCGCCTGCGTGAGCGTTTCACCCGCGCCGCAGAGCGCAACGCCCGCTTCGCGCGCATGCGCGAACGTATCGGCGAACGCTTCGCGCCCCCAATCCATGCAATGATTGCCGGCGAACGACATCACGCCGAATCCTGCGTCCGCACATACGCCCAGCATCGCAGGCGGTGAGCGCATCGCGAGCTTTGCGTGCGGCGCGCGCGCGCCGCGCTCGGAAACGGTTGTCTCCAATTGGCCAAACACGATGTCGCCGCCGCGCAACGTATTGCGCACGCCGGCGAGCATGGTTTCCGGTTTGGCGCGGCAAATACCGACATCGCCAACGGCAAGGAGCGTCACGGACATTGAAATAGTACGTACAACAAACTATTGTCAGCGCAAGGAGCGTTCATGCCGAACCTGTCGCGCACTCTCGCCGATCACATCGCCAACGCGCGCTACGAGCAGATTCCGCAGGCCGCCATCGAGGCCGCCAAGAAGTCCTTGCTTGATGCGCTGGGCGTGACGCTTGGCGCGAGCGGCATGGGCGAGGGGTGCGGCGCGTTCGTCGATCTCGCGCGCGCAGCCGGCGGCGGCGATGCGTCGATCATCGGCTACGACGAGCGCGCGCCAGCTTCGCTGGCCGCGCTTGCGAACGGCGCGATGGCGCACGCGCTCGACTTTGAAGATGCATACGATGGCGCGCCGCTGCACCCGAACGCGGCCGTTATTCCAGCGGCGCTCGCAGCGGCGCAGATGCGCGGCGGCGTTGATGGGCGCGCGTTGCTCACGGCGATCGCGGTGGGATGCGATCTTGCGTGCCGCATCGGCCTTTGCCTCAAGACGCCGATGGAGAATTTCGGCTGGTATCCGCCGCCAATGTTCAGCGCGTTTGGCGCGACAGCGGCGGCCGCAAACATCCTTGGTCTGAGCATAGAGCAAGTGATCGATGCCTTCTCGCTGACGCTTTGCCAAACGGTGTGCAGCGGCGAGATCAAGTACAGCGCGCAGTCGCATATCCGCGCCGTGCGCGATGGGTTCGCGGCGCAAGCGGGCGTGCTCTCGGCCGATCTCGCGCGCCGTGGCGTGCGCGGGTTTGAGGCGCCGTTCGAAGGCAAGGCCGGGTTCTTTGCGCTCTATGCGGCGGGGGACTATGACGCGGCCGTGCTCACGGGCGATCTCGGCGCGCGATTTTTCGGCGAAGACGTCAGCTTCAAGTTTTGGCCGAGCTGCCGGGGCACGCACGCTTTCATCGAAGCGGCGCTCGCGCTCCGCGGCGAGGGCGTTGCGGCTGAGGATATCGAGCACATCGATCTCGGCGGCATTCCGATGCTGACGATGCTCGTCGAGCCCCAAGCGCAAAAGCGTGCGCCCGCCACCGCGATCGACGCGAAATTTTCGCTGCCCTTCACGGTCGCGACCGCGTTCGTCGATGGTGCGGTGACGCTGGACAGTTTTTCCCCGCAAGCGCGCGCGGCGCCGAAGGTGTTGGCGCTCGCGGCGCGCACAGGCTTTGCGCCGCGCAGCGATTGGGGGCCGGATAAGACGGCAGGCGGGGTGCTGGCGGCGACCTTGCGCGACGGCCGCGTGCTGAAGCGGGAGATCGCGCATGCGTTCGGGCATCCCAACAACCCGATGGGTCGCGACGCGTTGATCGATAAATTCCACCAATGCGCCGATCGCGCCGGTCATCCCTGGGGCGCTGAGCGGCGCGCGCGCGTGATCGCCGCCCTATTTGCGCTTGAGGGCGAGCCGGACGCGCCGCGTGCGCTGCTTTCCGCGCAGGGCTGAGGCGTAGCGCCCGATCTCCTGCTGAGCGCGGTGTGGCGCCGCTGGCACAGGGCCATTCGTTTGCCCGAATAATCGTATGCGACACGTCTGAAATCGCTTGCATAGCGCCGCTGCGCGGCTAGCCTCACGCTGCGCAAGCGGCTCGGGCCGTGCGGATCGGTGCGCCGGTCTGCCGGGCGAAGTCGCGCGGGGAGGGAAACATGACTGCTTCGATGAAGCCCGCACGGGCTGCATTCCTGTTTGGTTCGGCCACTTTGGCGCTCGCGGCCGGGATCGCCGCGCCGGCGCAGGCCCAAAGCGCCAACGTCGTCGAGGACGTGGTGATCACGGCCGAGCGGCGCGAGCAGAGCCTGCAGGACGTGCCGATCTCCGCCACCGTGCTCAACGCGGACGCGCTCTCGCGCCAAGGCGTCGATAACGTGTCGGATCTGCAGCAGGTCTCCCCCAGCATCGCGATCAACACTTACAACCGCTCCACGTTCATCAACATTCGCGGCGTCGGCATCGCGCAATCGGCGCCGACTTCCTCGCCGGGCGTTGCCTACTATCTGAATGGCGCGCTGATCCCGCACGAACAGACGATCGGCGGTTCGTTCTACGATATCGGCCAGGTCGAAATTCTGCGCGGTCCGCAAGGCACGCTGTCGGGCCAGAACTCCACTGGCGGCGCGATCTACGTGCGTTCGCGCGCGCCGGAATTGGGCGTGTGGAACGGCTACATCGATCAAACCGTCGGCGACTACGCGCTGAGCCGCACCGTCGGGGCCGTCAACATCCCGGTGAGCAATAATCTCGCGCTCCGCGTCGCCGGCATTTACGACACGCGCGACAGCTTCACCGATAACGTCGGCTCCTCGCCCTCCGAGCCGGGCAACCAGCTCTATCACGGCTTCCGCGTGCATGCGCTGTTCCAGCCGATGGACGAGATTCAGTTCAACCTGAGCCACGAATATTTCCGCAGCGATACCGATTACAACGCGATCAAAAATCGTAACGATCCCGATACCGAGCCCTTCCGCATCCGTGAGGACGCCCGCTCGTTCAACCTGCAAACCGGCTATCGCACGACGTTCGAAGCGCGCTGGGATGCGTGGGAAGAAGCGCAGATCCGCTGGCTGACGAGCTATCAGTACAGCTACAACGAAGACCAAGCGGACGGCGACCGTACGAGCTCCGTGCCCGCCAGCCCCGCCAGCCCGCCGCAAGGCGCGCGCATCGGCTACGCGCTCACGCGCATCAACACGCTGATCAACGAATTGAACATCGTCTCGACGGGCGATGGGCCGTTCCAGTGGGTCATCGGCGCGTTCTCGATGAAGGAGAACATTCCGGTCTTCCTGCGCCGCTTCAATTGCGCGCTTCCGGCCCGCCCGGTCTGCGACGTGCCTGTGTTCCCCGCAAACAACACGACGATGACCGACGCGGACAATTCCTCCGACTCGTTCTTCGGGCAGTTTTCCTACGCGTTCACGCCGCAGCTCGAACTCAGCGTCGGCGGGCGCTATTCGGAAGACTCGCAAGAATATACGCGCATTGTTGCGCCAGGCGGCCCTGGCGTCGGCGTCGCCAATTCGGACGCGACGACCGGCCGTGTGGCCCTCAACTACACGCCGACGGAAGATCTTCTGTTCTACGCGTCGGTCGCGCGCGGCTACAAAGCGGGCGGCGTCAACCTCGTCGTCACCGATGGGCTGTTCGAGCCGGAAACCAACCTCGTCACCGAAATCGGCTTCAAGGCCACGCTGCTTGACGGGCGCTTCCGCCTTAACGGCGACGTGTTCTCGTCCGAGTACGAAGACATTCAGTTCGCCGCGCTCGTGAACGGTGCGCCGCGCACGCGCAACGCCGCCGCTGGCGAAGCGACCGGCGCCGAGCTCGAAATGCAGGCCGTGTTCGGCGATCTCATGATGAATGCGGGCGTTTCGTACCTTGATGCGACGTTCTCCGAAGTTGCGACGCTGCAAAACACGGTGTCCGGCTTGAACGAAGTCGTGCCGGTCGGCCGCGATCTCCCGTTCTCCCCGGAATGGACCGCCAGCGCCGGCATCCAGTACGATTTCCGCTTCGGCGAAAGCGTGCTGACGCCGCGCCTGCAGGTCTCGGCGATGACCGATCAGGTCGCAACGCCATTCCCGAGCGCTGCAACGCGCGTCGATGGCCGCACCGTGTGGGACGCGCGCCTTACGTATGAGCCGAACGCCGCGTGGCGCATCGAAGGGTTTGTCCAAAACCTGCTTGATGAGCGCTACATCGCCTCGCAAGTTCAGAACTCGTCGAGCTCGGATGGCGGCCTTCTCTACGGCGCGCCGCGCCAGTACGGGGCGCGGGTCGTGTATTCGTTCGGCCAATAGTGGGGCGTATGGTCCGCGCCGCATGATCGCGGCGCGGACCGTTTCGCGCGAACGCGCTTGCGCTAAAGGGGCAGGGCGCTGTTCAATCGCGGCGCAATGAGCCCCCCGCATCGATCAGCCGTTCAGACGACGCGCCCGACATTGCACGAGGTGGCGCGCCTCGCGCGCGTTTCACCCGCAACGGTCTCACGCGTCTTGAACACGCCGCAGATCGTGGCGCCCGAAACGCTCGAGCGCGTGCAGGATGCGATCAAGCAAACCGGTTATGTGCCGAACCTGATGGCCGGTGGCCTCGCGTCGAACCGCAGCCGGCTCGTCGCGGCCATCGTGCCGAACATCGCGCGCTCGATCTTCAATGAAACCGTCGAGTCCATGACGGTCGCGCTCGCGGAGGCGAACTATCAGGTGATGCTCTCGCTCTCGGGCGGCGGCGATGAGCGGATGGCGAGCGTCGTCGATACGATTCTCGCGCGCCGGCCCGAGGCGATCATCGTCACCGGCAATTTGCGCGAAGGTGAATTGAAGCGCCGCATCGTCGGCACGGGCGCTACGGTGATCGAAACGTGGGACTTGCCGGCCGAGCCGATAGACGTTGCGGTTGGTTTCTCGCACACGGCGGTCGGGCAAGCGGTCGCGCAAGCGCTTTATGCTGCGGGCCGGCGCCGGCCGCTCGTGCTCTCCACCAACACGCCGCGCGCGCTGGCGCGCGAGCAGGGCTTTCGCGCCGCGATGGAGGCGCGCGGCGTAGCGACCGCGAGCGCTGCGCCCTTTCCCGTTCCCACAAGCCTTGCGCAAGGGCGCGAAGCGTTCGCAGCCGCCTGCGCGCATGGCGCGCCGCCCGATTGCGTGTTTTGCAGTTCCGATTGGCAGGCGCACGGCGTGCTCATCGAGGCGCAAAAACGCGGCTTCAAGACGCCGGAAGATGTCGCGGTGTTTGGCTTCGGCGATCTGGAATTTGCCGAGTCCACCGAGCCCGCGCTCAGCACTGTGCGCATCGACGGCGCCGAGATCGGGCGCATCGCCGCGAAGATCTTGATCGATCGCGCCGCCGGCCGCGCGCCGGAACGCGCGGTGTTCGATGTCGGCTTCGAACTGGTGCGGCGCGGCAGCGTCTAGCTGCGGCCCTTATCGTAGTCGGCGAACGTCTTGCCGGCTTTCGCGAGTTCGATCAGCAGCGGCGAAGGCGTCCAGTAATGGCCATGCTTGGCATGGTAGGCCTCGACGCGCGCGAGCACGTTCTTCAGCCCCAGCGTATCGCCATAGAACATCGGTCCGCCCAGGTGGCGCGGGAAGCCGTAGCCGCTCGTCCACACCACATCGATATCCGCCGCGCGATACGCGATGCCGTTCGCGAGGAGGTCAGCGCCCGTGTTGATGAGCGGCAGAATGCAGCGCTCCTCGATCTCCGCATCCGAGATCGGCCCGCGCTTGATCTGCCGCTCGGCCGCCAGACGCTCGATTAGCGCGGTGACTTCCGGATCGGGGTGCGCGGTGCGATCGCCGGGCTCGTAGCGATAGACGCCCTTGCCGGTCTTCTGGCCAAGCCGCCCGAGCGGCGTCAGCGCGTCAGATACAACGAAGTACGGATCGGGCCGCGTCTCGCGCGTCGCGAGTTCCTGGCGCACCAGCGTGCCGACATCGACGCCCGCCATGTCGTTCACGCGGTTCGGGCCCATCGCGAAGCCGAATGCTTCCATCACGCGATCGATCTGCTCAGGCGGGGCGCCTTCCAGCAGCATCTGCTCGGCTTCGCGGAAATAGCCGTCTTGCATCATCTTGTTGCCGATGAAGCCGAACGCATCCCCGGAGACGACGCCCGTTTTCCGCAACTTGCGCGCCACATCGAGAGCCGTGACCAGCGTTTCCGGTGTCGTTGCTTCGTAGCGCACGATTTCCAAGAGGCGCATGATGTGCGCGGGCGAGAAGAAGTGGAGACCGACGACTTTGTCTGGGCGCTTCGTCGCGCTCGCGAGCTCTTTCAAAGAAAGCGTCGATGTGTTGGAGGCGATGATCGCGCTTGGCTTCATCGCTTTGTCGAGGTTCGCGAGAATGGACTTCTTCAGCGCCATGTTCTCGAACACGGCTTCAACCGCGACATCTGCGTCCTTCGCGCCGTTCGCATCGAGCGCGCCGCCGATCAGTGCGAGGCGTGCGTCGCGTTCCGATTCCGTCAGCCGCCCACGCTTGACCGTCTCGTCGTAGTTCGCGCGAATGGTCTTCATGCCGCGGTCGAGCGCGTCTTGGCTCACCTCGATCAGCGTCACCGGCACGCCGGAATTGGCGAACGACATCGCGATGCCGCCGCCCATCGTGCCCGCGCCGACGACCGCTGCGCGCTCGATCGGCAGCGCCTTCGTCGGCGGCAGGCCTGGAATCTTCGCGACGTCACGCTCCGCAAAGAAGATGTGGCGTAACGCCTGCGATTCGCGCGTCAGAAGCGAGGCGCGTGAAAGTTCGTCCTCGCGCTTCAGGCCGTCCGCGAAGCTGCTCTCGACGGACGCGCGGATCGCGGCGAGAATTGCGTGCTGCGTGGAGCGGCCATTGAGGCCGCGTTCGTGCTTCTTGAAGAGCGCGGCAATGCCCGCTTCGTCAAAGCCCCCCGCATCGACCGCGCGATCGCCCGTGCGGCGCGGCTTTGCGCCTTGCGCGACCAAGTCCTTCGCGTAGGCGAGGCCGCCTTCGCGCGGCGTTGGGACGATCTTGTCGATCACGCCCAGCGCCAACGCTTCCTCTGCGCCAAACGGCGCGCCTGAAAGCATGAAGTCGAGTGTCTTCGCGGCGCCCACCAGCCGCGGCAGCCGTTGCGTGCCGCCCGCGCCCGGCACGATGCCGAGCGTGATTTCCGGAAAGCCCATGCGCGCGTCGGGCACGGCGCAGCGATAGTGGCACGCCAGCGCCGTCTCCAATCCGCCGCCGAGCGCTGTGCCATGCAGCGCAACGATCACGGGTTTCTCGCATGCTTCGATCAGAGCGAGCGTTTCGTAATAGCCGGGATCGGCGATGGGCGTGTCGAACTCGGAAAGATCGGCGCCAGAGAGAAACGTGCGCCCCGCCGCGCAAATGAAAATCGCGCGCACGGCGCTATCGGCGCTCGCTTTGCGCACCCCGTCGCACAAGCCCTTGCGCAAGTTCACGTCAATCGCGTTCACCGGCGGCCGGTCGATGGTGAGGATCGCGATGGAATCTTGGACGTCGTATTGCACGGTCATTGGCCGGCCCCCATGAAGTCGGGCGCGCCGGCCTCAAAGACAGGTCATGCCACGTATAGTTTGTGACACATACTAAAGAGCCCTTGCCGCAGGCGTCAAGGCGCGCGGGCGCGTTGAAAATAGCCGCAAAATCATAGGGTCAGGCGGGCTTGCGCCAGGGCGTCAGCAGCACCGAGAGCGCTGTGCCGCCGCCATAGGCCAGCATGCCGAGCGCGACGACGGCAAAGAGGCCCCAGGCCGGCGCGTCGGTCGCGATGAGATACCAGCCGCCGAGCGCAACGACGACGAGCCGCGCCGTGCCGGCAAGGATCGGCCCCAGCACGCGCCCCGCGCCTTGCGAAGAGAAATAGAGCGCAAGCCCGACGCCGAAGACAGAGAAGCACGGGCCGACGATGCGCAGATAGCCGGCCGTCGCATCGCGGATGGCCTGGTTGTCGGTGAAGATGCGCGCCCAAAGATCGGGAAAGAGCGCAACGATGATCCCGAGCACGCCGACGATCGCCCCAGCGAGCGCGCCCGCCGTCCACGCCACGCGCCGTGCGCGCGCGATATCGCCAGCGCCCACCGCAAGCCCAACCATCGGCAACGACGCGACGCCGAATGCAAACGCGATCGGGATCAGCAGAAACTCCAGCCGCGCGCCGATGCCGTAGCCCGCCAGCGTTTCCGTGCCGAAGCGCGCGGCCACGGCCGTGACCACAAGCACCGTCAACACCGATTGAATCGGCGACAGGCACGCCGGTAGCCCGACGCGCAGAATATCCGCAAAGAGATCGGCGCGCAGCGGACCGCCAAGACGCAGTTTCACTGCCGCACGCTCGCGCCGAAGCAGGGCGAACATCACCAGCGCGCTCAACCCAGTCGAGATCACTTGCCCAAGAGCGACGCCGGCAATGCCAAGCTGTGGAAACGGCCCGAGCCCAAAGCACAGCGCGCCGCCAAGCGCGATCTGCACGACGGCCGCGGCCAGCAGCGTCATTGAGGGCGAGAGCATGTCGCCTTGCGCGCGCAGGATCGACGAGAACATCGCGGCGAGCCAGATGTTCACCGCCGCGAAGAACACGATGCCCGAATAGCCGATCGCCGCGGCCAGCGCGTCGCCTCGGCCGCCAAGCAGCGCGTAGAGCGGGCGCCCGAGCGCGAGCATCAGCACAAGGAACGTGAAGCCTAGTCCGAAGCCGAGATACGCGGCGTGCCGCGCCAGATCTTCCGCACGCGCATGCGCGCCGGCGCCGAGCGCGCGGCTGATCGCGGAGGAAACGCCGCCGCCCATCGCGCCGCCCGACATCATGTTCATCAGCATGATCATCGGAAAGACGAGCGCGGCGGCCGCGAGCGGCGCTGCGCCAAGCGCGCCGATGTAAGCAGTCTCGGCGATGGAAACGACGGTGGATGCGCCCATCGCAAGAGCGTTCGGCGCTGCGAGCCGCAACAACGTCGGCAGCGGCGGCGAAACAAGCAGCGGATGCGTGTGCGCCGTCGCGTCCGTCATCAGACGCCGCGCGCTGACGCAGCGGCAGCCGGTTCTTCGAGGAAGGCGCGGATGCGCCGTGCGGATTCTTCGGCTTTCGTCACCAGGAACAAGTGACCGGCGCCTTCGATGATTTCAAGCCGGGCGCGCGGCAAAAGACGCGCGAGGATGCGACCATTGATCAACGGCACGATAGAATCTCTATCGCCCATCAGTACGAGAGTCGGTTGCTTGATGAACGGCAGGAAGTGCGCGCTCGTCCATCCGATCATCGCCGCGAGCTGATAGAGATAGCCGATGCGCGTTGGCGGCGAGATGCGCCCAAGATGGCCTTCGCCGCCGCCGACTTCATCGCCGTACAGCGTCTCGAAGTGCTCGCGCATATATTTTGGATCGAAGTAGCGGCGCGGCGAGGCCATTTTCGAAAGCGTGCGCACATCGCCCGGCACCATGAGGGCGCCTGTCGATGTCGCGGCCAGAATGAGTTTGCGCACGCGTTTGCCGTGCTGCAGCGCAAATTGCTGCGCGAGCCCGCCGCCCCACGAGACGCCGATCACATCGCAGTCGCGAAACCCGAAATGATCGAGAAGTTTCGCGGCGAGCCGCGCGATCATCCACGGGCGGTAGGGCAAGGTGGGCGGGGGCGAGCCGCCAACGCCCGGCATGTCGAACGTCAGAATATCGCGCTCGGGAAACCATGCCGCGAGCGGCGCCATCAGCTCGATATTCGCGCCAATGCCGTTGAAAAACAGGATCGGCGGCGCTTTCACGCCGGCGGCCGGGCTTGGCGCGCGCCACAGCGCGGCGCGCACCGTGCGGCCCTCGGCCGAGACGTATTCGAAGTGCGGCGTGCGCGCTTGATCGGTCATGCTGTCTTCTTTTTGCGGCGCGTCGCCTTGCTTGGCGAGAGCGCGTATTTCCCCGGCGCTGCATCGCCCGGCGGATATTTCACGGAGCCGACTCTCTTCGGCGCAGGCTTGGTCTCGCCCGAGCGCGCGACCAGCCATTCCTTCCAGAGCGGCCACCACGAACCAGCATTCTCGCTCGCGCCCGCCATCATCCATTGATCGACGTCCGCCGGCGGCTTGTTGGTGTTGCGATAATATTTCGCTTTCGGATTGCCGGGCGGATTGAGCAGCGCCTGAATGTGCCCGCTATGGGAGAGGATGAACTCGATGTTCTCCGACCCCAGCAGCTGCGTGGCGCGATAGCACGCCTTCCACGGCGTGATGTGATCGGTCACGCCGCCGACGATGAACGTGTCCTGCGTGACTTTCGTGAGATCGACCTTGTGGCCTGCGAGTTCGACTTCGCCAGGCCGTGTGAACGGCTGCTCTTCGTAGACGCGCAGATAATCCGAATGGAGCGCGGCGGGCAGGTTCGTGGAATCGTTGTTCCAGAACAGCACGTCGAACGGCGGCGGGTCTTCGCCGTGCAGGTAATTGTTGACGACGTAGTTCCAAACCAGATCGTTCGGCCGCAGCCACGCGAACGTGCGCGCGAGCGAGGCGCCTTCCAGCACGCCCTTCTTCGCGGAGCGCCGCCGCGCCATCTCGATGCCGTTCTTCGACACGAGCGAGCCGACTTCGCTATCGTTCGCGCGCGGATCGAGCACGCACACCATCAGCACGACGGAGTTGACGCGCTTGTCGCCCGCAGCCGCGAGCTTCGACAAAAGCGTTGCGGTCGTGATCCCGCCCGAGCACGCGCCCGACACGTTGATCTTCTTGGTCTTGGTGATCTGCGCGATCACGTCGGTCGCTTCAATCAGCTGATCGACATAGGCGCCGAGGCCCCAGTCGCGGTGCTCGGCCTCCGGGTTGCGCCAGCTGACGACGAACACCTGAATGCCTGCTTCGAGCAGGAACTTCACGATGCTCTTTTCCGGCGTCAGATCGTTCACGTAGAATTTGTTGATCTGCGGCGGGATGATCAGCAGCGGAATCTTGTGCACGTCCGGCGTGGTCGGCTGATACTGGATCAGCTCCATCATCTCTGTGCGATGCACGACCGCGCCCTTCGAGACCGCGACGTTCTCGCCGATCTTGAACGGGCGCTTATCGACCTGGCTCACCAGGCCATCGTTCTCGGTAATGTCGGTGTAGGCGTTCTTGAGGCCGCGGATGAGCGAGCCGCCGCCGGTCTCGAATGCTTTCTTGATCGCGGAAGGATTGCCGATCAGCGTGTTCGTCGGCGAGATCGAATCCATCAGCATCGAGACGACGAAATTGGCGCGCGCGCGCTCGAGTTCGTCGAGGTGCAAATCCTTCATCCACCCGTCCACGCCTTTCTGGACGGCGAGGTAATATTGCATGCTCGCCTTGTAGAAGCGGTTCGTGCGCCACGTGGAGTCGAGGAAGCGCTTGTCGCGCGGGTTGGGCGCCAGTTCCGATTTGTCCTGAACGATCTTCAGCACGTCTTCGCCGAACGACTTGAGGTGCTTGGCGCCGGTCACCGGCTTGCCCGCCGTTTCGCGCAACATCACGGCCACGGCGCCGACGAGGTCTTCGCGCGCGAGGCCCACGATCGGGTTGAGCGCAACGACATTGTCCGGCGCGTCAGCGCCCAGATCGATCTTATCCTTGGCCATCGGACGTCTCCCCGCGATCTGGGTCTTTGGCCGCCCAGTTTCGCCTTTTCGGTTCAAGATGAGGAACGGTGCTGCGCCGTATGCGTCTAAGTCAATGCGCTTCGGTTCAGGCGAGAGCGCGGCCGAGGGGAGCCCCGTGGCGAGCATCAAGGACCGGATTTTGGCCGGCGCGCTCGACCTCTTCAACGAAGAGGGCGCGGCGTCCGCGAGCGCGGTCGATATCGCGTCAGCGCTCGGCATCAGCCCCGGCCATCTCTACTACCACTTCAAGGGCAAGGCCGAGATCGTGGCCGCCTTGTTCGATGTGTATGAGAGCGAGCTTGCGCTCGTGCTCGAAGCTGCGTGCGGCGAGATGGAAGGCGCGAACGCCAGCGTCGAGACGATGGCGGTGCATGTCCATATCCTGATGGAAGAGGCCCATGACGTGCGGTTCCTGTTCCGCGAGGCGGGCGCGCTTGCGGCGCTTTTCCCGGGTCTTGCTGTTCGCTACGCGCGTGTGTTCGCGGCGTTCGAAGCGGGCGCTGCGCACATGCTTGCGTGCCTCGCCGCGAACGGCGTGATTGATGCAAACATGATTGACGGGCTTTCTCGCACGATCGCCCTCGGCCTCGGGTTCAAGCTGACACAGCTCGATCTCGAAGGCGCGGACGAAGCGGCCAAGGCGCGCATCGCGCGCGCCGCCGCCGAAGTGATGGCTCCGGTCGCGGCGCTGGCGCGGGCTTAGGCCTTCGCCGTCTTACGCGCGGGGCGCTTCAGGCGCGCGACTTCAGCTTCCAGCGCATCGACGCGGGTTTGCAGCGTCTGCACCGTCTTCATCAGCGCGAGCGGGTTGAACGGCGCGATGGTTTCACCGACAGCCTTGCGGACGGTTTCGACACGCGCTTCGAGGGCAGCGCGGCGCTCGGCGCGGAAATCGCCGATCTGCTCAACGACGCCGGCGACCTTCTGCGCGGTTTCGTTTTCGGCGATCTTGGCGCGCACGAGGTGCTCGACGGCTTCGCCGCGGGCAACGAGCTGGTCGAACGCTTCGTTCGCCGTGCCGGCGACCTTCTCGACCTGGCCTTGGGCTTCCTGGAAGAGGCGGCCATAGGCGCCCACGCCGGCCAGCCAAATGCGGCGGGCGGTGTCTTCAGTGGCGGCAGCGGGGGCGGCGGTTTTCGGGGCAGTCTTCTTTGCGGCGGGCATTGGGTGGTGTCTCCAGCGGATTTCCGTTGCGGCCATCCCTACGCCCGAACGTCTAGAAAGGTCATTCTAGAGCCCCGGCGGCGGGGCTGGCGCGTTCGTGAGCGGGCGGCGATGGCCAAGCTCATGGACAGGCGCGCGGCGGCGCCCGAGAATGGAACCACGCGGCGGAGAACGCGTGGCCGGCGGGCCGATAAGCCACCTTAGGGAGTCCCATGACGTCTCAGCCGCAACCCAAATACTCGTTCCCGCTCGGGGGCGCGGTCCTGTTCTCCCTCCCAAACCTCCTTGTCGGCGCCCTTGCGCTGGCGATGTCCGTTTACCTACCGCGCCACTACGCGAGCCATTTGGGGCTCTCGCTCGCCACGGTCGGCGCGGCGTTCGGCATCGTGCGGATGATCGACATCGTGTTCGATCCGTTCCTTGGCCTCGTGATGGACAAGACGCGCACGGCGTTCGGGCGCTACCGGGTCTGGCTGATCGCCGGCGGGCCGCTCTTCATGATCGGCATCTACATGCTGTTCATGGCGCAGGAGGGCGTCGATCAGCTCTACATGATCTTCTGGCTGCTGATCCTTTATGCGGGCCTCTCGATCATCGCGCTGTCGCATTCGTCCTGGGCCTCGGTGCTGGCGCCGAAATACAATGAACGTTCGCGCCTCTTTGGCATTCTGCAGGCGCTCGGCGTCGTCGGCGCCACGGCCGTGCTGCTCGCGCCGATCTTTCTCGCGAACCTCAATCCCGGAGAGGGCTCGACGAACCACGTGCCCGCAATGGGCTGGTTCATGATCATTGCAACGCCGATCACCATCGTGCTCGCGATCCTTCGCACGCCAGAGAAGATCGAGCCGCAGCCGCCGGGCGAGAGCTTCAAGCTCAAGGAATATTGGGATCTGATCGTCGAGCCGTCGATGCTGCGGCTGATCGTTGCCGATTTCTGCCTTGCGATGGGGCCTGGCTGGATGTCGGCGCTCTATCTCTTCTTCTTCGTGGATTACCTGCAGTTCTCGCAGAACGAAGCGAACATCCTGCTGTTGATCTACATTTTCGCGGGTATTATCGGCGCGATCGTGCTCGGGCGGCTTGCCGAGATGTTCTCCAAGCACCGCACCCTGATGGGCGCGAGCACGCTCTATTCGCTCGGGCTCATCGTGCTGCCGTTGTTGCCGCGCGGCGAGTTCTGGCCAACGGCGATCCTGATGTTCACGCTTGGCGGCGCGGCTGTCGGTTTCTCGCTGCTGACGCGCGCGATGACGGCCGATGTCGGCGATCTCATTCGCCTGGAGCAGAACAAACAGCGCGTCGGGCTGCTCTACGCGCTCATTACCAGCACGCAGAAGATCGCGGGCGCCGTTTCGATCATGCTCACCTTCGCGGTGCTCGCTTGGGTCGGGTACAACGCGCAGGAAGGCGCGGCCAACACGCCTGAAGCCGTCAACGGGCTCTTCTGGGTCTATCTGCTTGGGCCGATCGTGTTCGTGATGCTCGGCGGCGCCTGCTTCATCGGCTACGGGCTCGATGATAAACGCCACGAAGAAATTCGACGCGACCTCGAACAGCGCGATGCGATGCTCGAGCAAGCGCCGATCCTCGAGAGCATGACCGGTTCGGACATTCTCCACGAGCCGCCGCCGCAACCCAAAGCGCCCTAGCGCGGCGGCCAAGTCACACCTCGGCGCGCGCGCGTTTGCGCGCGCCGTACGAGACTTGCATATACACGGATTTGCAGGCAGCGTTCCCCGAACGACAAGCGGGGGGAGACGGTATGGGCGCGCGCGCTTTAGCGCTCACTGTGGCGGCTGCGGCGCTTGCATGCGCGCAGGACGCCTATGCGCAGCGCGCCAACGAAAACGCCGTGCGCAGCGCTGACGATGCGTTTGGCGCCAGCGTCGGCAACGAACGCGTTGGGCTCTACAACGATCGTGACGCGCGCGGCTTCAGCCCGATCGCCGCCGGCAATGTGCGCCTTGAGGGCATGTATTTCGACATGCGCTCCAACGTGCCTTCGCGTCTCGTCGCGGGCACGCAGGTGCGCGTCGGTCTCTCCGCGCAAAGCTATCCGTTCCCCGCGCCCACCGGCATCAGCGATTACACGCTGCGCGCCGTGCGCGACCGCAACGCCGTCTCCACCGTGCTGCAAGCGGGCCCGCACGACGCTTATTCCGTCGAACTCGATCTTGAAGCGCGCATCATTCCGCAAAAACTCGGCGTCTCCGCCGGGTTCTTCTATCGCGTCGAAGAATTCATTCCCGAAGAGTCGGTCTATCCGTGGGGGCTTGGCATCGTCTCGCGCTGGCGGCCCGCGCCCGGCGTCGAGGTCACGCCGTTCTACGGCTATGGCCGGCGCCTCGATGATAAGGCCACGCCCTATCTCTTCACGGCAGGCGCGTATCTTCCGCCGGAAATCGAAGCCAGCGGCTTTGCGCAGGACTGGACGGGCGTCGATGGCTACATCGAATCCTACGGCGTGCGCGCAACCACGCCGATCACCGAGCACGTCACGCTGAACGCGGGCCTCTTCCGGCACAACAACGGCAGCGAAGGCGGCATCGGCGATCTCTATCTCAACGTCGATCGCGCAGGCCTCGCCGCCACGCACCGCTTCACCGATGAGCCGCTCAACGAGCAGCGCAGCCTTTCCGGCGAAGCGCGCCTCACCGGCGTTTGGAGCGGCGAAGATCTTCGCCACACCATCCATGCATCCGTGCGCGGGCGTGAAGGGCGGCGCAATTTCGGCGGCGCTTCGATCCGCAACTTCGGCCCCGCGCAGATCGGCGAGCGCACGGTAATGCCGCAGCCGGCGTGGACGTATGGCGTTTCCTCCTTCGATGAGGTGACGCAGTTTTCTGGTGGTCTGGCGTATCAGCTCACTTGGCGCGGCGTTGGCGAAGCCAGCATCGGCGTCCAGCAGATCGACTACGAAAAAACCGTCACCACGCCGGGCCTCGCGCCCGTGGTGACGACGGACGATCCGCTGATCCCGAACGCAACGCTCGCGATCACGCTCTCACGCCGTCTCGCGCTCTATGGCAGCTTCACGCAAGGCCTCGAAGAAAGCCCGATCGCGCCCGAAATCGCGGTCAATGCGCAAGAAACGCCGCCTGCGATCCGCACCGAGCAAATCGATTTCGGACTCCGCTACGCGATCACGCCGCGCTTGCGGCTCGTGGCGGGTTATTTCGATATCGAGAAGCCGTACTTCAATCTCGACAGCGCGCGCGTCTATCGTCAGCTCGGCGATGAGCGGCACCGCGGCGCGGAGATTTCGCTCAGCGGCGCGGTGACGGATCGGCTCAACGTCATCGCCGGCGTCGTGCTGATGGAGCCGGTCGTCGAAGGCGAAGCTGTTACGAACGGCCTCATCGGCGATCGCCCTGTGGGGCAAACAGAAACAACCGTGCGTCTCAACTTCGACTACCGCACGCCGTGGATCGAGGGGCTCTCGGTCGACGCCGCGCTCAACTATTCTGGCCCACGCGCGGCAACGTCACGCACGTTCGCGGAGCTTGGCAACGAGCAGCTCATGACGGAAGAGTTCACCACGCTCGATCTGGGCATGCGTTATCGCTTTGAAGTCGGCGGGCGCCACAACACGTTGCGACTGCAGGTCACGAACGTCGCGGACGCATTCGCGTGGCAAGTGCTGTCGTCCGGCGCGCTCTACGTGAACAATCCGCGCGGCATCGTCGCGACGCTCGCGACCGACTTCTAGACCGCGCCCTCTGCGCGGAGCGATGCGATTTCACTCGCGGTGAAGCCGAGGCCCTTCAGCACATCGTCCGTGTGCTGGCCAAGCGTCGGCACAGCGCCGGCCTCGATCTCGGCGTTCGCCATCTGAAAGCCGGGGCCGACAACCTTCAGCGGTTCGGCAGCGCCCGGCATCTGCGCATCGAGAAACACTTTGCGCTCATCGAAATGCGGATGCGCCGTGATCTGCGCCATATCCCGCACGATCGAAACCGGCACCTGCGCGCTGGAAAGCTTCGCTTCGAGCTCTGCGCCTGGAAACTTGATGAACATATCCGCGAGCGTCTTGCTCAGCGCTTCGTAGTTCTCAACGCGATCCTTGTGCGTTTTGAAACGCGGATCGTCGAGCAGCGTCTCGTCGCCGAGCACGCGGCAGAGCGCATCGATCTGATGTTGGTGGTTGGCGCCGAGCGCGATGTAGCCATCGGCGGTCTGATAAATGTCCGCTGTCGCGACCAGGCGATAGCCGCGATTTCCGGCGCGCTTGGGCATCTCGCCGGAATAGAAATACGTCGAGAGCGAACCGCCCATCAGCTTGAACGCGCTGTCGAGCATTGCGACATCCACGAAATCGCCCTCGCCCGTGAGATCGCGTTTGCGCAGCGCCGCGAGAATGCCGATCACCGCCATGTAGCCGGTGAATGTGTCGATCATCGGAAAGCCGACCTTGAGCGGGCCAGCGTCCGGTTCGCCGCTCATCCACATGATGCCGCTCATCGCCTGCACGATATGGTCGTACGCCGTCCAATCGCGGAACGCGCCGGTCTGTCCAAAGCCGCTGATCGAGCAATAGACGAGCCCTGGGTTCACAGCCTTCAGGCTCTCATAGTCGAGCCCGAATTTCTTCGGCACGCCCGGCCGGAAATTCTCCACGAGCAGATCCGATTGCTTGGCGAGCCGATGGATCACTTCGCGCGCGCGGGGGTGCTTGAAGTCGAGCGTCAGCGAGCGCTTGCCAGTGTTCGTCGCCGCGAACGGGACGCTCATGCCCGGCAGGCCCGCGTGCTCTGTGTAGTGCCGGAAATCGTCTCCAACGCCGGGACGTTCGATCTTCACGACGTCCGCGCCGAGCAGGGCGAGCATCTGGGTGCAGGTCGGCCCCGAGAGCGCGTGGCTCAAGTCCAAAACCTTCACGCCTTCCAATGGCTTCATCGGGTGTCCGCCTGCTAACAGGGCCCCCTAATTGGGTTGCTCACAAACTATACAAAACACCAATCGTTTGGACCACAACAAATTCGGCTAGCCCTCGGCGGAGGGCGCCACATCCACAGCCACGTCCAGCCGCTGCGGCCCGTAAGTCAGCACGATGCCGCTTTCGGGCGCGACATCGGCGTAGTCCCGCCCGATCGCGATCACGACGTGATCTGCGCCCGCCCGCATGTCGTTGGTCGGATCGAGGCCGACCCATCCAACCTCTCCGCCGCACCACACCGCGACCCACGCATGCGTCGCGTCCGCGCCTTCAAGGCGCGGCTGTCCGGGCGGGGGCAGCGTGCGCAAGAACCCGCTCACATACGCGGCCGGCAGGCCAAGCCCGCGCATCCCGGCGATCATCACATGCGCAAAGTCCTGGCAGACGCCGCGCCGCGCCGCGAACGCCGCTTCCGGCCGCGTATCGACGTCGGTTGCATCTGAATCGTAGGCGAACTCATTGTGGATGCGCCACATGAAGTGGAGCGCGGCCGAGAGGATCGGCGCATCGTCCGCAAAGCTCGGCGCAGCGAAGGCGGTGATCGCATCGCTCGCGCGCACGATGCGGCTGGCGAACAGAAAATGCGCCGGCGCCAGCGGATCGAGCGAAGCGTGCGTCAGCGCCTCCGCGCGCAGCACGTCGCAGCGCGGCGTCGAATCCGCGGGCGTTTCCGGCGCAAACGGCACGCTCACTTGCGCGTGTGTGCGCACCACAAAGCTTTCGTGCGGACGCTCGATCGTGAGCCACGTCGTGCTGTTGCCGAAAAAATCGACGCCGTCTTCCCGCTCGCCAGGTTCGGGCGCGATCTCGATCGCGGCTTCATGCAGCACTTGGCCCATGTCGCCGCGCGGCCTCACACGCAGCAAGTGCCGGCCAAAGGGCGCCGCATCATCGTAATGCGCGGCAGCGACCGTGCGGATGCGGTACCTCATCCGTCGATCCGCCCGTCAGATGGACCGAGCGGCGCCAGCCGGTCGCGGTTGGCGAGGTAGAGATCGGCGAACGCCGCGCCTGCTTGCAAGAACGCCGTGTCGAGCCGCGAAGCGAATGCAGCGTTCGCATCCGACGGTCCGCCGCTCGCCAGCGCCGCCTCGATCAGCACCACCGTTTTGCGGAACGCCGCTGGCGCATCGCCAGAAGCGCCCTCGGGCAGTTGATCGGCCAATTCGTGCAGCCGCACGGCTTGGAACGCACACGCGCGCGGATTGCCTTCGTCGAACAACAGCAGATCCGCCGCGGCTGCGGGCGAGGGCGTCACGAAATAGCGCTGCGCATACGTGATCTGGCTGTCGCCAAGTTCGAGCAACGTATCGAGCGCTGCTGAAGACGCGGGCGACAAGCCGAGTTGCCCGACAAGCCGCGTCATCGCAAGGCCGCGTTCAATCCGGCGCCCCACCTCGAGGAAGGACCAGCCGGCGCCGCGCACCATGTTTTCCTGCGCAAAGCCCGCGAACGCGGCACACGCGCGCAACGCGCGGTCGGTGCGCTCTGTGACGTCGCCATCGGCGGCGATGAGCCCGGGCAGTTCCTGGATCGTGCGCCACGCATCCGGCGAGAGCCGCTCGCGGATCGAAGACGCCGTGCGCAGCGCGGTTTGCGCCAGCGCGAGCGCTGCGCCCGTGCGCTCTGCGCCGACAAGCGCATTCGCCGCGGCAACGTGCGGCAATGGCGCGGGCGCATCTTCCCACGCCGGCAGCGCGCCCCACGCCACCAGCAGCGCCATCAATTGCTCGCACACCGCGCGCACGGCCGGATCACGCTCGCCCGCGCGCCCGATCAGCGCGCGCACCACCCGCAGCGTCGCCTCCGTGCGCTCTACATAGCGCCCAAGCCAGAAGAGGTTGTCGGCCGTGCGGCTCGTCAGCGCGCCGCGCGGGCGCGTGATTTCGATGGCGCCCGCGTTCGGCAGCAGCGTCGTCACCGCCGTCGGCCCATCGGCGAGCACCCACGCATCGGCGGAAACGCCGCCGCGCTGCAAGCTGATCGCGCGCGGGTCGAGGTCGTGCGACACGCGCGCGAATGCGCCCGGCATCACCGTCCAGCCGCCATCTTCGGTTGCGGCCGCGAACACGCGCAGCTGGAAAGGGCGCGGCGCAAAGCGCCCGTCGCGCCAAACCGGCGTCGTCGAAAGGCGCACCATTTCCTGGCCAACATAGTCGCTGCCGCGCCGCGCCATGCGCGCAAGCAAATCCTCGCGCGCTTCGGCCGAAAGTTCGGCGCCGTTGACCGGGCCATCGCGCAAGCGCTCGTCGGCATCGCCCGCGAACGCCGCGCCCACCGCAAGCTCGCCGAGGCGCGCGGAAACTTGGCGGCGCGCGCCTTCCTGGCCGCACCACCACGTCGCGATGTTCGGCATCAGCAGCGTTTCGTTGAGCAGGCGTTCCGCCAAGCGCGGCCAGAGGCTCATCATCGCGCGGCTTTCGGCGACGCCGCTGCCAAGCGCGTTAGCGAACGCGACAGCGCCCGCCCGCGCTGCACGCGCCAGCCCGGCCGCCCCGAGGCGCGATGCCGGATTGAGCTCCAGCGGATCGACGAAATCCGCATCGACGCGCCGCACCAGCACATCGATCTGCCGCAACCCCGCGACCGTGCGCACGAACACGTTGTCGTTGCGGATCGCGAGATCGTCGCCCTCGACCAGCAGGAAGCCCAGATAGCGTGCGAGGTAAGCGTGCTCGAAATACGTGTCGTTGAACGGCCCCGGCGTCATGAGGCAGACGCGCCCCATGTCGCGCTGCGAAAGCGCGGCGAGCGATTGGCGGAACGCCTGAAAGAATCCCGCGAGGCGCTGCACATCGAGATCGCGCATCGTTTCGGGCAGCACGCGCGAAAGCGCCACGCGGTTGCCCAGCGCAAAGCCCGCGCCGGAAGGGGCCTGTGTGCGATCCTGCAGCACCCACCAGCGCCCATCGGGGCCGCGTCCTAGGTCGGCTGCGTAAAAGTGCAGATACCGCCCGCCGCGCGGCTCGGCGCCCACCATCGGCCGCAGAAAGTCGGGGCTGCCTGCGATTACGGCCGGCGGCAGCACGCCTTCGGCGATCATGCGCTGGCGCCCATAGGCGTCGGCGAGCGTCGCTTCGATCAGCCGTGCGCGCTGGACAATGCCCGCTTCGATCGCGCGCCACTCCTGCGCGTTGATCACTACTGGGGCAAAGGAGAGCGGCCACGGGCGCTCGAGATCGCGCTCGGCGCCATAGACGCGGTGAAACACGCCAGCTTCCCGCACGCGCCGCGCGACTGCGTCGGCGCGCTGCGCGAGTTCTTCCGGCCCAAGCGCGGCGAGCCCATCGATATAAGGCCGCCAATGCGCCCGCAGCGCGCCATCGGCGCCGACCATTTCGTCATACGCGCCCGCAATCGGCCGATAGCCGCCGACCAGCGCTGACGCCGCGTCGAACAATTCTGCGTGGGGTTCAGGCACGCGTGCTCACCGCGAATAGGCGCGCACGACGCCCTCCAAAAAATCCCGGCCTTCGTAGAGCGACCGCACGCGCAGCTTCTCGTCAAGGCCGTGCGCATTGGATTCGCCCGGCGCGCTGAACATGCCGCTCATCCCGTACGTCGCGATGCCTGCGGCGTTCAGAAAACGCGCATCGGTCGCGCCCACCGCCATCACCGGCACGAGCGGCACGCCCTGCCAAAGCCGCGCCGAGACCTGCTCAATTGGGCCGAGCAATTGGCGCGTAAGGGGCGGGGCGGGCGGCGTCGGCTGGCGATCGTTCGAGAGCGTGATGGTCAGCGCGGGATCGGCGAACACGCGTGCAAGTTCAGCTTGCACGCTCTCGATCGATTGGCCCGGCAGAATGCGGCAGCTCAGCGTTGCGCGCGCGCGTTGCGGCAACGCATTGGCCGCATGCCCAGCGTCCAGCCGCGTCGCCACGCAGGTGGTGCGCAGCATCGCGTTATATCCAGGCTCGGCAGTGACGATCGCCAGCGCGGAGGCATCGCCAGGATCTTGCGCAACGCGCGCCATCGCCGCGCCCATTTCGCCGCCGACAATGCCGCTCATCTGCCGGAAGAAGGCGCGCGTCGTGTCATTCAGCGCGACGGGGAAGTTGTGGCCCGCGAGCCGCTGCATCGCCGCGGTCAGCTGATAGATCGCGTTGTCCGGCCGCGGGCGTGAGGAATGCCCGCCCGGATTGGTCGCTTCCACCGTGAACACTTGGTGGACCTTCTCGCCCGCCTGCACTTCAAGCGCGATGCGATTGCCAGCTTCATCGAGCCGCCCGCCGGCGCCTTCATTGATCGCGATGCCCGCTTGCACCCAGTTGCGGTGATGCTCGATCAGATAACGCACGCCGTTCACGGCGTCGGAGGTTTCCTCGCCGCAGGTCAGCGCCATCTTGATGTCTTGGCGCGGCCGATAGCCCTCAGCGCGCAGCCGCACCATCAGATCGACGAACACCGCCGCCATCGCCTTATCGTCGGCTGTGCCGCGGCCGTAGAAGAACCCGTTCTCTTCGATCAGCGTGTACGGATCGCGCGCCCAATCCTCGCGCCGTGCATCGACGACATCGATATGCGCGAGCAGCAGCAGCGCCGGCGCGCGCGCATTGCGCCCGCGGAGAACGGCGACGACGTTGCCATCGTCCGGCGATCCTTCCGGCACGATGACCTGAACATCGCGCTGCGAATACCCTGCTGCCGTGAGGCGCGCGGCCATCGCCGCCGCCGCGCGCGTGCACGAACCCGTGCTCGCAGACGTGTCGATCTCGACGAGCTCTTCGTAGATCGCGCGAAAGGCGGTTTGGTCCGCGCGCAGCTCTTGCGCCGCCGCCGGCCCGGCCAGAAGCCCGAGCGCCAAAACCGCCGTCAGAAATGTCCGCCGCATCGCGTTTCCCCCGCTGCGGTCTGGCTTAGTTTGGCGGCCAGCCCCGCACAAGATCAGCCCGGCCAGCGGCCAAACGGCGTGACCTTATTATCGATATCGTGCCCAATATCGGCGCGCCCCAAATAGGGGATCGCCGCGCGCGCACACCAATATTGGATCACGTCTTCTTCGCTCGCGGCAAAGTCAGGATCGTTCTTCGGCACCGCGCTGCAGCGCCCCAGACGAATGCCCGCCGCGCGGCGCACATTCGCGCTTGAGGTGATGTGAAAGAGCGCGCGGTCGATCCGGTAGAGATATTCGCCGACCTCTTCGAGCATCAGCACGTGCCCAGCGAGGTCAGGCTCCAGGGGCGTGCCCAGGATGTGTTGCAGGATCATGATGTTGAACGCCGCGCTCGGCGTATCGTTCGAAACGCTCGGCTCGATCGTATCACCCGCGCGCTCCACCAGAAAGCGCAGCGCGCGCAGCACGCATGCTTCGCCGCCCTCGCGGATCACTTCGACAGGCATCGGCCCATGCGCCACGTGAGAAAAGCCAGCGCGATAGAGCCCGCCAAGCAGCGCGCCAGCGTCGCTGTACCCAAGATAGGTTTTGCGCCGCGCGAGCGGGCTTAGCTGCGCGATCGCCGCCTCTGCGATCCGGCACGCGCCATAGCCGCCGCGCGCAAACCAAACGGCGTCAACCGAAGGATCGTTCGCAACCTCGACGAAGGCATTGAGCCGCGCTGCATCGTCGCCCGCGAAGTGGCCGGCCGAAAGGTAGCATTGCGGATGAAAAACAAGCTCCGGCGCGTTCGCCCCGTAAGCGCGCTGCGCAATCGCCTCAACCGCCTCCGCCATCTGCGGCTCAATGCGCACGCCCGGCGCTACGATGGCGATCTTCATGCTCTTTTCACCATTCAAACCGCGCCCGCGCACCGCACCGTTCACTTGTCAGTGACGCGCGCCCTTCATACCGTTCGCCCATGAGTCCCAACAAATCCTATTTTTTCTGCGGCGTCGGCGGCAGCGGCATGCTGCCGCTTGCGCTGATCGTGCGGGCGCGGGGCGCGGAGGTCGCGGGATCGGATCGCTCGCTCGACCAGGGGCGGCTGGCGCAGAAATTCGCGTACCTGCAGGACCGCGGCGTCGCGCTCTTCCCGCAGGATGGGTCTGGCATTACGCGCGCCGATCAGATCGTCGTCACGTCGGCGGCGGTGGAAGAGACCGTGCCCGATGTTGTGTCCGCCCGCCGCGTGGGCGCGACGTTGAAGGGCCGCGCCGAGCTGTTGTCAGAGCTCTTCAACGCGTCCGAACTTCCCATCGCGATCGGCGGCACGAGCGGCAAGTCGACCACAACCGGCATGATCGGCTGGATCCTTCACGCCGCGGGGCGCGATCCCACGGTGATGAACGGCGCCGTGATGAAGAATTTCGCGACGCCCGATGCGCCGTTCGCCAGCGCGCTCGTCGGCGCGGGGCCGGCCTTCGTGAGCGAGGTGGATGAGAGCGATGGCTCGATCGCGCGCTATGCGCCGAAGATTGCGGTGCTCAACAACGTCGCGCTCGATCACAAGAGTATGGACGAGCTCCGGCGCCTGTTCGGAGACTTCATCGGCAAAGCGCAGACGGCCGTGATCAATCTCGACAACGGCGAAGCCGCCGCGCTCGGCGCGCAGCTCCCGCCCGGCAAAGCGCGCACCTACAGCCTGAGCGATGCAAGCGCCGATCTCCTCGCGCGCAACATCACGCCTGCGCCAGATGGCGTATCGTTCGATGCTGTTCCGCGTGGCGGCGCGCCAGTTCGCGTGACCGTGCGCATGCCGGGCGCGCATAACGTGTCGAATGCGCTCGCGGCGCTGCTTGCGGCGGAGGCTGCCGGCGTGCCGCTCGCTGAAGGGGCTGCGGCGCTTGCGACATTCGCTGGCGTGAAGCGCCGGCTCGACGTGATCGGCACGGCCGGCGGCGTCACCGTGATCGACGATTTTGCGCACAACCCGGACAAGATCGCCGCGACGCTGGCGACGCTGCACACGTTCCCGGGCCGGCTCCTCATCATGTTCCAGCCGCACGGCTTCGGTCCGCTGCGCTTAATGCGCAACGAATTCATCGCGTGCTTTGCCGATAATCTCGGCGCGCAGGACCTGCTGATCCTACCCGATCCGGCGTATTTCGGCGGCACCGTCGATCGCGCGGTCACCAGCGAAGATATCGCTGCGGGCGTGCGGGCAGGCGGGCGCGATGCGCGCGCCATTCCCGAGCGCGCGGCCTGCGGCGATGCGCTGATCGCGCAGGCGCGCGTCGGCGACCGCATCATCGTGATGGGCGCGCGCGACGATACGCTCTCCGCGTTCGCCGCCGATCTCGTTACGCGCTTGGCCGCGCGCGGATAGACCATGAAGGACCTGTATGCGTACCGAAATCGGCGAACTGTTTCTGCGGTCGGAGAGCATCTCCATCCCGTATGAAACAATTGGCGGCGCTAAACAGGTGTCTGAGTTCGTGCTGTCCAGAAGCGGTGTTCGCGAGATCTATTTGCTGCAAGGGAATGAGAGTGACGTGGGGCCCAGTGGGCTTTCCTGCCATGCTGCAACAGACAATGCGGCGGCGGGGATTGCTGCTCGGCAAAGCATGGAGATTGCACCAGTCGAGGTGCAAGTCTCCTGGCGAACGTTTCGCTACGAAGGCAAGGCCGAGACCATCATTGGCGGAATAGTCTTGCGTGACTCATCAGGCCGCACCGTGCGCCTTGTAAGTGACGGCGCGGCCTATCCGTACTGCGTGATGATCGTCGAGTGATGCGCTAGACCTCGGAATATTTCGGCTCGCGCTTCTGCATGTTCGACATGACGGCTTCGATCTGATTGGGCGAGCCGATTAGTGCGCCTTGCTCTTTCGATTCGAGCCGCAGGATTGCGCCTTCATCGGTCGACGTCGCCGCCAGATCGAACAGGCGCTTGTTGGCGCGCTGCGCATGTGGGTTCTTCGAGGCGATTTCAGCGGCGGTCGCCAGCGCTTCGGAAAGCGGATCGGCGCAGACGCGCGTCGCAAACCCAAGCCGGAATGCTTCCTCGCCGTTGAAGATGCGTCCGGTGTACGTGAGCTCGCGCAGCAGATCTTCGCGCACCAGATGCTTCATCAGGATGAAGCCCGCCATATCCGGCACGAGGCCCCATTTGATTTCCATGATCGCCATGCGTGTGTCGGGCGCGACGTAACGCATGTCGGCGCCGAGCGCGAGTTGGAAGCCGCCGCCGAACGCAACACCGTGCACCGCCGCGATCACCGGCACGGGCACTTCGCGCCACACCAGCACGGCCTGCTGCGCACGGTTGGCGCCGCGATCGGTGCGCGCGGGCGGCGCGGCGACTGCATCGCGTGAGCGCCGGTCGCCCGAGGCCATCGCACCGAAATTGCCCATGTCGAGCCCGGCGCAGAATGCGCGCCCTTCGCCCGAAAGCACCACGGCGCGCACGCCGCTCACCGTCTTCAAATGCTCGCCGGCTTCGACGAGCGCGCCGAACATCGCGTCGTCGAGCGCGTTCATCTTGTCAGCGCGCACGAGGCGCACGTCGGCCACGCCATCCTTCAGGTCAATCTTCACGCGGTCGTTCATGTGGGCCTCCCAATCTTTGTGCGGGAGGATCGAACCGCTTCACGCGCGCGTCAAGCTAGCATTCGCTCCAGCGTCTCGATGCGGTCGGCTTCGTGCGGGCGCTTGTCCCAACGGATGCGTGCGATGCGCGGAAACCGCATCGCGAGGCCCGATTTGTGCCGGCCCGAGCGCTGCAGCCCCTCGAACGCAACCTCGAGCACCAAGCCTTCCTCTGCGGTATGCGTCACCTCGCGCACCGGGCCAAAGCGCGCGACTGTGTTGTTGCGAACGAACCGGTCGAGCTGCGCGAGCTCTTCATCGGTGAAGCCGAAATAGGCTTTGCCCACCGGCGTTAGCTCTGGTCCGGCCTCGCCCTCGCGCCAAACGCCGAACGTGTAGTCCGAATAGAAGGACGAGCGTTTGCCGTGGCCGCGCTGCGCGTACATCAGCACGGCGTCGACGTTCATCGGATCGCGCTTCCACTTGAACCAATGGCCCTTTGGGCGGCCGACGAGGTAGGGGCTCTCGCGCCGCTTCACCATCACGCCTTCCACCGCGCCCGCGTCTTCGCCCGCGCCGTGCGTCGCCGGATCGCGCCGCGCCTCAGCGAGTTCCTCCCAACTATCGAACGCAATCATGGGCGAAAGATCGAGCGGCGCGTGCGGGTGCGCGGCGATGAACGCTTCAAGCCGGGCGCGCCGCTCCAGAAACGGCAGTTCGCGCAAATCCGCGCCGCCTTCGGAGAGCAGATCGTACGCGCGGATGAACGCCGGAAACTCCGCGATCAGCTTCGGCGTGACGCTCTTGCGGTTGAGGCGTTGTTGCAGCTCGTTAAAGCTCTGAACGCGCCCATCGCGCCGGATCAGCAGCTCCCCATCGATCACGCCGTCGAACGTGAGCGCGCTCGTGATGTCAGGAAAGCTCGCGGAGATGTCTTCGCCCGCGCGGGAGAAGAGCCGCACGACGTGCGCGCCGCTTGCCGTGCGACCGGCCGCTGCTTGCACGCGGATGCCGTCCCACTTCCATTCCGCCGCGAAATCGCCGGGAGGCAGCGCAAAATCCGCGGCTTCATCCAGCGCGTGCGCCAGCATCGGCGGGTGAAAGCGCACCGCGCCTTCGCCGCCCGGCCGCGGCCCGCTCCCTTCGATCCAGGCGAACAGGTCTTCGTAAGGCGGCGTCACCGCATGCCATGCGTCCTCGATGTCGTCCGCCGTCACGTCGCCGAGCCGCGCCAGCGCCGTGCGCGCTAGGCGCGCGGAGACGCCGATGCGCAGCGCGCCGGTGATCAATTTCAACAGCGCCCAGCGCCCATTTTCATCCAGCCGGTCGAGCCATCCGCTCACCAGCGCGGGCAGCGCATCCTTCGGCGCGAGCCGAAGCTCCGCGACAATGTCCGAGAGCGTCAGCGGCGCATTCGCGCGCGGCGCATCGCCGGGGGACCACATCAGCGCGACCGTCTCCGCAAGGTCGCCGACGAAATCGTATGACAGCGCAAACAGCACCGGATCGGTGCGCGTCGCCGCCAAATCACGCACGAGGCCGGCCTTCGCGTGCTTGAACGCAAGCGCGCCCGTCATCGCCGCCAGTGCGTAGCCGCGATCGGGATCGGGCGTTTCGCGAAAATACGCTTCAAGCAGCGCGAGCTTGCCCAGCCGGCGCGGCTCATAGGCGAGCGCATCGAGGAGGGCGGCGAACCGGTTCACGCGGCCTCCGGCGCCGGCTCGCCCTCATCGCCATAGCCCACCATGTGCAGGGGCTTCGCCCGGACGCCATTCAACCCGCACCAATGCGCAAGCGCATCGGCTTCACCATGCGTGATCCAGACCTCCGGCGCGCCGACGTCTTGCAGGGTGGCGATCAATTCGTCCCAGTCCGCATGATCGGAAATCACGAGCGGCAGATCCACCATGCGCTGGCGTGCGCGGGCTCTGATCTGCATCCAGCCCGAAGCCATCACGGTCAGCACGTTCGGGAGATTGCGAGACCAGCGGTCGCTCAGCGCAGACGGCGGCGCAAGAACGATTTCGCCAGCCAGCGATGCCTTGTCCACGGATGCCACAGGTACGATCTCGCCCAGCCTGTAGCCCAGATCCTCATAGAGCTCGCACATCTTCACCAATGCGCCATGAACAAAGAACGGCTTGGCGTAGCCGAGGCGGCGCAGCTCCATCATCACGCGCTGGCACTTACCCAAAGAATACACCCCAACGAGATGGCAGCGGTCCTTGAACAGCTCCAACGAGGTCAACAACTTGACAAGCTCCGCATCGACGGATGGTTGGCGGAATACGGGCAAGGCAAA
>CAZMCA010000002.1:41886-66410 GCA_964564595.1 uncultured Caulobacteraceae bacterium | reverse complement strand
GCCACGAGTTGAGCGGCGCAAAGCGCTGCTGGCCGCGCCCGCCGCCGCCGCGCCCGTCACCGGTGCGATAGGTGCCCGCCGCGTGCCACGCCATGCGGATGAAGAAGGGGCCGTAATGCCCGTAGTCCGCCGGCCACCAATCCTGGCTGTCGGTCATCAGCGCCTTGAGGTCTTTGATAACGGCGTCGAGATCGAGGCTGTCGAATTCCTTGGCGTAGTTGAATGACGGCCCCATCGGGTCGGATTCAGGCGTGTTTTGATGGAGCACGCCGACATTGACCTGATTGGGCCACCAATCGCGGTTGGTGCGGCCGCGCGCGTGCGGCACAGGGCATTTGGAATCGGTTCCGTCGGCCATTGCAGGTCTCCTGTTGCGGGATTTGGGTTCCCATAGCCCGGCTGGGGCAATCGGCCCAATCGAATTTCCGAGAGCGACCCATAGGGCCTGCCTATGGAGCCTTAGGCGCCGCCGCGCTCGTCGCCCACAATGCGCCCATCGAGCATGCGGATGCGGCGGTCTGCGGCGGCTGCAACCTCCGCGTCATGCGTCACGCACGCGACAGCGCGGCCCTCTTCGTGCGCCAGCCGCTGCAGCTCGCGCACGACAAGTTGCGTGTTCGCGCTGTCGAGGTTGCCGGTCGGCTCGTCGCCCAGGATGAGGCCTGGATCGTTTGCGAGCGCGCGTGCGACCGCGACGCGTTGGCGTTGGCCGCCGGACATTTTCTCTGGGCGCTTATCGGCTTCGCCGGCTAGCCCGAGCAGGCCAAGCAGCGCGTCGGCCCGGGCCGCGGCGGCCCGCGCGTTGAGCCGCCCGAGGCGGCGTATCGGCAGCGCCACGTTCTCGCGCGCCGTCAGCTCCGGGAGCAAAAAGTGGAACTGGAACACAAAGCCGATATGCGCGAGTCGCAGCCGCGTGCGCGCCGCGTCGGAGAGACCGGCGGTGTCTGCGCCGTCGATCGAAAGCGCGCCGCGCGTCGGGCGATCGAGCAAGCCGAGCAGGTAGAGCAGGGAGGATTTCCCGCAGCCGGAGGGCCCGAGGATCGCGACGAACTCGCCTGCTTGCAGCGTGAGGCTCGCTTCACGCACCAGCACGGCCGAGTCTGGCGGCGCGAGAACGCGCGCCAGATTGGTCGCGACGAGGCGCTCTGGCGCGCTCACGCCGCGCCCCGCAGAATGTTCACGGGATCGACTTCGGCGGCTTTGCGCGCCGGCAGCCACGCCGCGATCATGGCGGCTGCAAGCGCGACCGTGCCGGCGATGGCGTACTGATCCCAGCCGCGCGCGAGCGGGAGCTTGTAGGCAACGCCGTTGAGCGAGATCGGCGCGTTGGCGAGCGCTTCAAGCAACACGTAACCGAGCAGGAATCCCGTGGCGGCGCCGAACACGCCGACAGCCATGCCTTCCATCAAGAAGATGCGCCGCACATCGGCTTGCGTGAAGCCCATTGCGCGCAAGATGGCGATGTCGCGCCGCTTGTCGGTGACGCTCGTGGAGACCGCTGTGTAGATACCGAAGCTCGCGACCAGAAGCACGGCGGAGACAACGGCGTAGGTGACGATCGTACGGGCGACGAGGAGGCCCAGAATGTCTTGCGAGCGCTCCTGCCAGCTTTCCCAGGTGTAGCCCCAGACGCGCTCGAGGCGTTCGGCGACGTCACGCGCGGCGTTGGCGTCGCCAAGCTTGATGTGGAGCTGGTTGACGATGTTCGGGCGCGCGAACAGCACTTGCGTGGTGCGTAAGAGCGCGTAGGCGGCGTTGTCGCCAGCGTAGAACCCTGCAAGCGCGTCGGGTTCGAGCAGAGCGAGAATGCGCATGCGCTGCAGGACGCCCGCGGGCGAGGCGACGATCAGCGTGTCGCCCAGATTTGCGCCGAGGCGGTCCGCCATGGGGCGCGAAATGATGATGCCGTCCGGCCGCGCTTCCAGATCGATGAGGCGCCCGCCCGAGAGCGTCTCTTCAATCTGCGTGAGGCGCCCTTCAAGGCGCGGATCGATGCCGCTGATAGAAACGCCTTCAGTGCGCCCCGCAAACCGGATCGAGGCGGCGCCCGTGAGGCTCGGCGCGGCGATCGATCCCGATTGCGCGCGCGCATCGGCGAGCATGGCGGGCCAATCGCGCAGCCCACGCACTTCTTCTTGCGGGCGCACGCCGCGCACGACGACTGCGCCGCCCGGAAACGCCTGCTCAACGGGCTGACGCTCCGGATTGCGCTCCTCGTCGCGCACGATGATGTGCGGCGCGGTTTCGATCAGTGTGCGGATGAAATCATTCTGCGATCCGATCATCAGGCCGGATGTCGCAAGGAAGAGCCCAACGCCGACCGTGACGCCGAGCGAGGCGACGATAGTTTGCCGCACGCGCATGCGCAGATGCGCGACCGCGATCGAAGCGAGAAGGGCAAGGCCCTGCATCAGTCGCCGCCTTCGCGGCGCTCCGCAATGCGGGCGCCGTCGCGCAGATTGGCTGGCGGATCGAGGATGACGCGCGCGCCGGCTGTGAGGCCTTCGCGGACTTCCGTGTCCTGCGCGCCCTGCACGCCAACCTGCACCGCGCGCCGGCGGGCGCGGCCGTCTTCCGCCACGAACACGGCCCCGTCCCGCAATGCGCGCGTCGGAACGAGCAGCGCGTTGTCCCGCTGCGCCAGCACGATGTTGATCTCGACTGTCATGCCGGGACGGAGCGGCACGCCTTCTTCCAGCGCGAGGCGTGCGCGGAAGATGCGGCCAGTGGAATCGCCCTGCGGCGTCACTTCCGATACGCGCGCGGCGAAGGATTGGCCTGGAAACGCATCGGCGCGCACCAGCGCTTCCATATCTTCGCGGAGGCGCCCCGCATCGCGCTCATCGACGTCCGCGGTGATGCGCAGCGAAGACGGATCGGCGATGACGAAGAGGGGATTGGCAGGCGTCGCGAGATCGCCCGGCTCGGCGTCGCGGCGCATTACGCGCCCGGTGAAGGGCGCGCGGATGCGATAATCGTCAAGCTGCGCGCGCGCAGCGTTTGCGGCGGCTTCTGCGGCGAGCGCCTGGTTGCGCGTGTCGTCATAGGCCGCGCGGGCGGCGAAGCCGCGCTCGAACAATTGTTGCGTGCGCCGCGCTTGCGCGCTCGCGACCGCGGCTTGCGCTTGAAGCTGCAACACATTGGCGCGTTCGGGCCCATCGACGAGTTCTGCGAGCACTTGGCCGCGCGTGACGTTCTGCCCTTCGGCGACGCGCACGGCGCGGATCGGCGAGCTCACGACGGGCGCAACGCGCGCTTGCCGGACGAAATCGACGACGCCCGATGCGTAAACCGACTCAACCGCCGGGCCGGTATGCGCTTGGGCCGTTGTGACGCTCACCGGCCGAAGCATGAAGAAGAGCGCCACGAGCATAACGAGCGCTGCGGCGGCCCCGGCGTAGATGCGCCAGCGGCGAAAGCGCGGCTTCTCGGCCGCGAGCGCGTCGAGGTCGTCGGCAGACGCCGGTTGATCGGTGGTGTGTTCGGCCATGCGCGCCGCCCGTCTTTGCCCGAAGACTACCCGCGCGCGTGGGGCGGGCGCCAGTTTTCGCTTGAAATGCGCGCGGCCGGGCGCCGGAATGCGTCCAACGCACGAATAGCAACCATAAGGGGAGCGGCCGCATGAAGACGCGCATTACCGAGATGTTTGGCATCGAACACCCGATCCTTCAGGGCGGGATGCACTTTGTCGGCTTCGCCGAAATGGCCGCCGCCGTCTCGAACGCGGGCGGGCTCGGCATCATCACCGGCTTGACGCAGCGGACGCCCGACGATCTCGCAAAGGAAATCGCGCGCTGCCGGGAAATGACGTCAAAGCCGTTCGGCGTGAACCTGACGTTCCTGCCCGCTGTCACGCCGCCCGATTATCCCGGCTACGTGAAAGCGATTATCGATGGCGGCGTGAAGATCGTCGAAACCGCGGGCAACAATCCGGCGAAATGGCTCCCCGCGCTGAAGGAAAACGGGATCAAGGTGATCCATAAGTGCACGAGCGTGCGCCACTCGCTGAAGGCTGAGCAGATCGGGTGTGACGCGGTGAGCGTCGATGGCTTCGAGTGCGGCGGCCATCCGGGCGAAGACGATGTGCCGAACATGATCCTGCTGCCGCGCGCGGCGGAGGAGCTTAAGATTCCGTTCGTCGCGTCCGGCGGGATGGCGAACGCGCGCTCGTTGGTGGCTTCGCTCGCAATGGGCGCGGACGGCATCAACATGGGCACGCGCTTCATCGCGACCAAGGAAGCGCCGGTGCATGAGAACGTTAAGCAAGCGATCGTTGCCGCGACCGAACTCGATACGCGCCTTGTGATGCGTCCGCTGCGCAACACCGAACGCGTGCTGACGAACGCGGCCGTTGAGCGTCTGCTGGTGAAGGAGCGCGAGCTTGGGCCGAAGCTGACCTTCGCGGATATCGCCAGCGAGCTGGCCGGCGTTTATCCGCGCGTGATGATCGACGGCGATATGGATGCCGGCGGCTGGTCATGCGGCATGGTGGTTGGGCTCATCCACGACATCCCGACATGCAAAGAGCTGATCGACGGCATCATGAAGGAAGCCGATGAGATCATCCGCGGCCGTTTGGCGAAATTCGCGGCGGCGTAAGCTGCGCTAGATCGCTTCCCGCCAGGGGCCTTCGTCGCCTGCGAGCACGATGAGCGCCCTGGCGGGGCCATCGCCGAAACAGAGCAGGGCGTGGTTCATCGTGCCGTCGAAGAACACGGCGTCGCCTGTGTTGAGTTTCAGCGGCGCGTACACCTCGCTGTGCAGCATCGCCGCGCCTTCGATCATGAAGATGTAAGCTTCGCCGGGCAGCGCTTGCATCGCGCCGTGCTCCGCGAGCGTCTTTGCGGTGAGCGTGCACACGATCGGCGTGAAGCACTTCGAGAGCAGATCGTGCGCGGCGACCTTGATCGGGTGCGGGCCGAGCTGCGAAGGCTCGCCTTCCTCGGCGCGGATCACAGCGCGCCGCCCGCTTGGCGCGGGGCTCGACTGCGTTTCCTGCAGAATGGTGAGGCCCGGATCGACATCGAGCGCGCGGCAGATGCGCAGGATCTTGTCGTACGTGAGGGACGATTGCCCAAGTTCGAGCTTCGAAAGCGTCGAGAGCGGCACGCCCGATTTTTCGCTGAGCTGCAACAGCGTCCAGCCCTTCGAAAGCCGAAGCTTTCGGACGGCTTCGCCGGCCTGCCGAGTCAACCTGGAGCGCATTGCTAGCTCGCCGTCCGCAACACGAGGACGACCTCGTCGGATGCGCCGTCAGGCGGGGCTGAGAGCGTTGCGTGCGCGTCGAGCGAAACCGGTTCCCCATTTGCCGTGCGGAACTGGAACCGCCAGCTCTCGGGCTGGTGGTAGGCGCGGCGCGACTCAAGATCGCACATCGCGCCGCGAATGAGCGCGGCGTCGGAATCCGGAAGATGGGAGAAGAAGTTCGTGCCCTCCAGCGCGATCGGCTCATGGCCAAGGGCGCCGCAGGCCGGAGAAGCAAAGAGAATCGCTCCGCCTGCGTCCAATCTCAAGATCATCTCTTGCGCATGATCGGCGATCAACTGGAAATGAGCTTCTGCGGCCAGAAGTCCGCCCCATGCCTCGCGCGCTTCCGAGAGTGCGCCGGAAGCTTCTTCATAGGCGCGCTGCTTTTCCTCAAGCGCAGCCGCGAGCGGCAGAACGGCGATCGAGTTGGTTGCGAGCAACGCTTGCAGCGCCAGGAACATGTCGTGCGGAGCAGGGCGCCAGAAGATCGGATTGTAGCCGGCCCACGCCAACGAGAACAAAAGCGCGGCAACGAAAGCGAGCGCGAGCCCAACGCCGGTGACGCCGGTTTCGAACGCGATCAACACTAGGATCGGGGTCATCACGTAGAGCAGCACGGAATTGTTCAGCGGATAGAGGCACGCCGTAACGCCCAACGCGGCGAGCGCGCCAAAGAGAACGAGCGCGTACAGCGCACGGTTCGGCCGCCACAGCGCGCGCCAGCTGCCCTGATCGGCCGCCTTCACGATCGGCAGGAACAAGATGAGGCCGAGCGCGATGGAGAGAAACCAAGTGCGCGGCCACGGCCAATCGAGCGTGATCGCGCCGAACGCGGAGCCCGCCATGAGCACCGCGACTGACGCTGCGGGTGCGGCCAGCCCGCAGATCACCAGAAAGCGCAGCAGCTCGTCTCGCTCGCGAAACGCAAGCGTGTCGCCGCGCCAGCGCAACAGCGCAGCGGCGGTAAACCCATCCGCCATGTTGGCGAGGAGATAGATTGCCACCACAGGCCCGGGCTCGCCCGCGACGATGTTGGCGGCGAGATGCGCAACGGCGGCACATGCGATGAGAAATGGCCAATCGCGCCGCTCCGCGCCGATCAGCACCCAAGCGAGGATCGGGCTCGCGAGCCAGATCGGTGCGACAGCGGCGCCGTAGCGCGTGAGCAGAACGCAGCCGGCCGCAGCCGCGAAATAGAACGCGGCAAGCTGCAGCCCGCGCAAAAGCACAGGCCGACCCGGAACTATGCCCGCCGCGCCCATCGCGGCCACCATGTCAGAATTCGGAAGGGCTGCAATCGAAGCCTTGGCCTCGGCCCGATGATCTCCGGCGCTGCGCGGCTTTTCGAGAACTGCAGAAAATTCCCGCATGATTTTCATATTTAACCGTTCGTTCAGCGCGTGGCGAGAGGAATTGTCCCGCCGGAGAACGGCAGGCCCGCGCAGAAAAAGCGGGCTGAAGGCGGAGAAATTTCGGCCCCAAGGCCTGGGGCTGCTTGGAAGAGCGCGCCATGTCCGCACTGGATTGGAACACCAGGATCAATCTGACGGGCGCGACGGTTCTCGCCGTCGATGGCAGCGCCCAAACGCTGACAATGCTCGACGAAATTCTGCGCGGTTTCGGCGTTGGCGCGCGGCATCTGTGCGCGACGGCGAAGGAGGCGCGCGCGATTTTCGAGGGCGGCACCGTCGATCTGATCGTGGTCGATGTCGCGAACGACAACGAAGGCGCGCGGTTTCTCTCCTGGGCGCGCCGTTCGGGCATTGCGCCCAACAATGTCGCGCCGGTGATCGCCACGATGGGGCACGTGTGCAAATCGGATCTGATGCGGGCGCGCGATAGCGGCGCCAATTTCGTGCTCACCAAGCCACTGAAGGCCGACGTGCTGCTGCAGCGCATCCAATGGATCGCGCGCGAGAACCGCGCTTTCGTGGAGACGCCGAGCTATGTCGGGCCCGACCGTCGCTTTCGCAATATGGGCCCGCCCGCGGGCACGCAGGGCCGGCGCGTCGATGATCTCTCGCTCGCTGTTGGCGATGCGATGGAGCCGAACATGGAGCAGAACGAGATCGACACGCTGTTCAAGCCGCAGCGCGTGCAACTCTAAAACTTCATTCTCACGTTCTCGAAATTCTCTGGATTAACCTTTCCGACACGCGCCCCGCCTTACGTTTGCGGAATGGAAGATGCGGCGGATGAGATCGGGGAAGGCGCGCGCCGGCGGCGGGCCGAGGCGGTTGTCGCGCGTCTCGTTGCGGAAGGGCGCGCAGCGCTCGCTGCACGCTCGCGCATGCTGCGCTCGGTCGAGCGTGGGATGCGCGCGCCGCTCGGCGGTGCGCTGACGCTGGTTGAGAAGGCGCGCCAGGAGCCTGACGAAGCCGCCCGCGCGCTGTTGCTCGATGTGTTGTGGGAGGCGCTGTCTGCAATGCAGGAAGTGGCCGCCGATGTGCCGGATCTCGCGCGGATGGAGGGCGGGCATGCCGAGCCGACATCGGCGATGTTTTCGGTGGACGGCACGCTGGAGCGTTTGTTTGCACAGGCGGCCGATCCGGCGCAGTCGCGCGGCGTTGCGTTCACGGCCACGCATGATGCCGCTGGCCTCGTCGTGCTCGGCTTTCAGGACCGCACCGAAGATCTGCTCGAATGCTTGTTCACGGACGCGCTGGAGCGTGCGCGCGGCGAACACCTGAAGGTCACCGCCAGCATGCGCGTGGGCGCGCCTTCGATGTTCGAACTCACGATTTCGTCAGTCCACCCGTTCGAGACGTGGACGCACGTGGCGCTGGCGCGCCGGCTGCTGGTGCAATTGGACGGGAGGATCGAACAATTCGCCGATGGCGTGCGCTTGCTGTTCCCCGCGCGGCTCGTGATCCCGGCCGAACATCTCGCGGGCGCGTGAGGCTTCGCAGAACGAACGGCTTCCGTTAGCCTCGCCGCAACAGTTTGGGGCGGGGCGGCGATGACGACGACGACGGGCGAGGGCGTTGGCCAAGATGGCGGCGAAGAAGGCGCGCGCGCGCCGGTGACGCCGCTGCAGCGGCTACGAGCCATCCTGGGCGGTTCGGCCGGCAATTTCGTCGAATGGTACGATTGGTTCGCGTATTCCTCGTTCGCGCTCTATTTCGCGCCGGTTTTCTTTCCCGAAGGGGATACGACCGCGCAATTGCTGCAGACGGCGGCGGTGTTCGCGGTCGGCTTCTTCGCGCGGCCGGTCGGTGCGTGGCTCATGGGGCTCTACGCCGATCGCGCGGGGCGGCGCGCGGCGCTGACGGTCGCGGTTGCGATGATGTGCATGGGCTCGCTCGTGATTGCGTTGGCGCCAAGCTATGCCGCGATCGGGCCGCTGGCGCCGGCGATCTTGCTGTTCGCGCGCTTGCTGCAAGGGCTCAGCGTCGGCGGCGAGTACGGTGCGAGCGCGACGTATATGAGTGAAATGGCCGGGCGCGCGCGGCGCGGCTTCTGGTCGAGCTTCCAATACGTGACGCTGATCGCGGGCCAGCTTACGGCGCTTGGCGTGCTGATCGTTTTGCAGAACACGCTTTCAGATAGCGAGCTTCAGGAATGGGGCTGGCGCATTCCGTTCTACATCGGCGCGGCGCTTGCGGTCGTCGTGTTCTTCATTCGCCGCGGCATCGAGGAGAGCGAAAGCTGGAAGAACGCGCGCGCTTCGGGCGCGGAGCGTGCGCGCACGATGCTGGTGTTCTTGAAGCACCCGCGCGAGGCCGCGATGATCGCGGGGCTGACGGCGGCGGGCTCGCTCTCGTTCTATGCGTACACGACGTACATGCAGAAGTTCTTGGTCAATACATCCGGCTTCACAAAGGATCAGGCGACGGAGATCACGGCGGGCGCGCTGATTGCGTTCATGTTGGCGCAGCCCGTATTCGGCTGGTTATCCGATCGCCTTGGGCGCAAGCGCATGCTGATCTTCTCCTTCGGCATCGGCACGCTGATGGCGTATCCCGTGTTTAGCCTGATCGCGGCGACGAACAGCGAGGCGGTGGCGTTCGCGCTGGTGTTGTTCGCGCTGCTGGTGCTGTCGGCGTACACGTCGATCAGCGCGGTGATCAAAGCGGAGATGTTCCCGGCGCACATCCGCGCGCTGGGCGTTGCGCTGCCGTACGCGCTGGCGAATGCCGCATTCGGCGGCACGGCCGAATATATGGCGCTCTGGTTCAAGTCAGAGGGCAATGAGAGCGGGTATTATATCTATGTCTCGGCGATCGCCGCGGTCGCGTTCCTGATCGCGATCTTCATGCGCGACACGCAGAAGATGAGCCTCATCCACGAAGACTAGGTCTGAACGAGAACATCGTCCTTTGGGCCATCGACGTCGTCGAACGAAGAATAGTGGCCGGCGTGGAGGCTGGCGTAGAGCCCGCCGCGCGCGATCAGCGCGTCGTGATCGCCTTCTTCGACGATGCGGCCCTTCTGCAGCACGATGATCTTGTCGGCGCCGCGGATCGTGGCGAGCCGGTGCGCGATCACGAGGCTGGTGCGGCCCGCAAACAGCACCTTGAGCGCACGCTGAATCTCCAGCTCAGTGAAGCTGTCGATGTTGGCGGTGGCTTCGTCTAGCACGAGAATCTGCGGATTGGCGACGAGCGCGCGGGCAAAGCTGATGAGCTGGCGCTGGCCGACGGAGAGGTTGCGCCCGCGCTGGCCGAGCCGGGTATCGTAACCCTCAGGCAGACGCGTGATGAACTCGTGCGCGCGCACCGACTTGGCGGCGTCGATCACCTGTTCGCGGCTCGCGCCAGAGGCATAGCGGATGTTCTCGAAGATCGAGCCGGAGAACAGGAACGGTTCCTGCAAAACCATGCCGATCGTGCGCCCCAGAGAATCGAGCGTTACGTCGCGCACGTCCTTGCCGCCGACGAGCACTGCGCCTTGCTGGACGTCGTAGAAGCGATGCGCGAGCGCGGTGATGCTGGTCTTGCCAGACCCCGTCGGGCCGACGAGCGCAACGAGCTGGCGCGGCTCCACCTTGAGGCTGACGTCATGCAAGATCGGCTGATCAGCTTTGTAGCCGAACGTGACGTTGCGCAGCTCGATCGAGGGCTCGGCGTCGGGGGAGAGCGGTTCGGCGCCTGGCTTGTCCTTGATGGTGACCGGAACGTCGAGCACTTCGAAGATGCGATAACCGGCGGCCATCGCGCGCTGCATGATCGTGTATTGCTGCGAGAGGGTGCGGATCGGTTCGAAGAAGCGCTGAACGTAAAAGATGTACGCCACCATCACGCCGACTTCGAGCGTGCCGCCGATCACGGCGTTGCCGCCGACGACGATGACGATCGCGAGCGCGATGCCGGTGAGAATCTCGACCGTTGGGACCATCACTTGCGTGGCCCAGGCGGAAGCGACCTGCGCCTCGAAGTTCTCGTCGACCTTCTCTTTGTAAAGCGAAAGGTTCATCGCCTCGCGCCGGCTTTCCTGCACGGTGCGCACGCCGTTGATGTTTTCCGCCAGCGCGCCATTGGCGATGGAGGAGGCGTCGCGCGCCCGGCGGAACGTGTCCTTCACGCGCGGCAGCCACACGGCGCGCACCGCGATCAGCGCAGGCAGCACCATCAGAGTCAGAAGGCCAAGCTGCCAATCCATCCACAGGAGAACGGCGATAATGCCGATCAGCAAAATGAGATCGCCCACGGCCGCGACGGACGATTCCAGAAATTCCTGGAGCGCGTTCACATCGCCCTGCAGCCGGCTCATCACCCGGCCGACGTGAGTCTGGTCCATGAACGAGAGCGACACGTTCTGCAGGTGCGCGAACATCGCGCGCCGCATGTCGAAGATCACCTTCTGCGCGAGGCGCGCCGAGACCCACGATTCCAGGAAGAAGCCGACAACGTGAACCGCCACGAGCGCCGCAAAGCCGTAAAGGATGGCGTGCAGCAACGCTCCATCGCCCGCGACGGAGGAATCGACCGCGTACCGCACCAACATCGGGATCGCGACTTGCGTGCCGACGGAGAGCAAAATCACCGCAAGCGCGATCCACAGCGTGCCTCTATAGGGCGCGAGATAGCCGCCGAAGCGCTGGATGATGCGCGTGTCGAACGCGAGGAAGATTTCCTCCGCGTCGTGTGCGCCAAGATTGGCGCGCGGCGCGCCGCGCTGGTGCACCTTCGGGGCGTTCTCGTGTGAGGGCGCGGCGGTCGTCATGCGGAGCGCTCCAGAACTTGCTCGCGCGCTTCTTCCTCGGAGCGGCTTTGCAATTGGTAGAGCGCCTCGTAGGCGCCGCCGCGCGCGCGCAATTGCGCATGCGTCCCGCGCTCAACGATGCGGCCTTCCTCAAGCACGATGATCTCGTCGGCGTGCATCAAAGAGGAGAGGCGGTGCGCGATGATGATGACGCCCGCGTGCTTGGTGCGCTCGGCGAGTGCGCGCCGGACACGTTGCTCCGTGACGGCGTCAATCGCGGCGGTGGAATCATCGAAGATGAAGAAGGCAGGGCCAGGCACGACGCCGCGCGCAATCGACATACGCTGGCGCTGGCCGCCTGAGAGGGCGACGCCCCGTTCGCCGATGCGCGTTTCGTAGGTGGCGGGCAGGCCCGTGATGTAATCGTGGATCTGCGCGGTGACGGCCGCGTTCTCGATCCGCTCATCCTCGGCCCACGGATCGGCGTAGGCGACGTTGTTGGTGATCGAGCTATCGAACAGGAACGTGTCTTGCTGAATGAGCGAGACGGCGTGCCGGAGCGAGGGAAGTGTGACGCTGCGGATGTCCTGCCCATCGATCGTGATGCGCCCGCCGGTTGGATCGTAAAAGCGCGGCGCGAGATGCGCGATCGTGGACTTGCCGCTGCCGGGCGCGCCGACGATGCCGAGCGTTTTGCCGCGCGCGACGGCGAAGGATATGTCGCGGATGGCGCGCTTGCCGCCTTCGCCTTCATAGCTGAAGTCGACATGCTCGAACCGCAGCACGCCTTCGGTGACGGCAAGATCGGGCGCGCCCGGCGCGTCGCGGATGTCTGGCTCCATGTCGAGAATTTCGAACAGGCGCGCGCCCGAAGAGGTCGCGCGCGCCATCGAAGCGACGACCATCGCCACCATGCGCACGGGCATTTGCAGCATCGTCATGTACGCTAGAAATTCGGTGAGCCGCCCGACGCTCATTTCGCCGGCGATGACGCGCGCCCCGCCGACCCAGAGCAGCGCCGCCATCGAAGCGTAGAACGCGGCGGTAAGCGCCGCCACCGCCGAGAAGCGCAGCGTGATCCGCTCGTTCGCAAGCTTGAGCGCCGCGCTCGCGGCGACATCGAACTTTGCCATTTCGAAAGCGTGTGAGGCGAAGGCGCGCACGACGCGAATGCCTTGAAGGTTCTCCTCCATCGTGAGCGTGAGCTTCGACATCAGCGCTTGCAGCCGAAGCCAGGTCACACGCAGCAGGAAGCCCATGCGCGCGAGGCGCCACACTGCGAACGGAACGAAGGAGAGCGCGATCAGCCCGAGAGTCATGTCCGTCGAGAGCAGCAGAAACGCGGCGACGCCGATCAGCAGCACCAACTGCACCACGCGCAGCATGCCGTTTTCCACGAAGAGGCGCGCGCCTTCCACATCGAGCATGCCGCGGGTGATGAGATCGCCGGAATGGATGCGGTCGTGAAAGCCGAACGAGAGCCGCTGCAGCTTCTCGAAGAACAGCATGCGCAGTTTTTGCCCGACGCGCTGGCTGACATATTCGCCGAGAAAGCCCTGCGCCATCTGAAAGAGGCCGCGCACGATCGAGAGGCCAACGATGATGGCGCCCGCAGTCAAAAGCGCCGCGCGCGCTTCGTCCGCCGCCGCTGCGCCCGAGACCAGGAAGGTGTGCGCGTTATCGACGGCCGCGCCCAGAAGGCGCGGGATCGCGAGGCCGGCGACGACGGAGCCGAGCGCGGAGGCGACGGCCAGTGCGATCAGCGCCTTGTGCGCAAACGCCATCGCCGCGATGCGCTGAAGCACGCGCGGCATGGCGCTCAAATCGATCTGCGTCTCCGGATCCTCATCCGGGTTCGCTGATTGCGGCGCCCCCTCCCGCGGGGCGGCGGCTGGATCCGACATGTTTATCCCGCTCTCGCGCGACGAAGCTGCGCCCGCGCGCGGTCCCCTCGGCCCGCGCCGGCGTCGCTTCGTAATTGTTGAAGGTCCGGTATGATTTTAGGAGAGTCGCATGCGCGCGATCAAGCCCGCTGCACCGGTTTCGCGCGAGCAGGTGCGGGAACTGCGCAAGCCGCTGATCTAAGGCGTGAAAAGCCCGAGCAGGAGGGGGCGCGCGTAGAGATCGGCCGCAGCATTTGGCGCGGCGTTAGGCGTCCAGTAGCGGATTTCGGCCGCCGCGTTCATGCCGGCGTTCAACACCTGCGCGGCGATCACGGGATCGACGGCGCGGAGATTTCCTTCGGAGATCGCGTCCGTGATCATCGCGGCGAAGCGGTTTGCGATCGAGGCCCCGGCCTGCATCATGTCGGCGCGCACGCCCTCGGGTAGGGCGGTGTACGCGCTTGAGCGCAGCAGCGGGCCGTGCTCCGAGGTCTGAAAGTCCGCGAGCGCCGCGGCGACGCTGGCGAGCCGGTCCCAGCCGCAGGCGGGCAGCGCGATCGCATCGAGCTGGAGGCGCCGGACAACCGCGAAGCTGCGCTCGAAGCACGCGATCACCAGATCGCTCTTGGCGTCGTGGTGGTGATAGAACGAGCCCTTCGTGAGATTGAGCTCGGCGGAGATCTGATCGATCGATGCGCCGCGATAGCCGCGTTGATTGATGAGCCGGGTCGCGGCCCGCAAAAACGTCTCACGGCTCGCTTCATCGGCGCCGGGCGCAGGCAACACGCGCGGCGACCAGGTTTGATCCGGCTTGGCGAGGCCGTTGATCAGGATCGCAGCAAGGCGTTCCTGCACGCGGGGATAATCGTCCACCTCGTATTGCGGTAGCCAGGCGATCGACCAATAGAGCTGCTCGAGCGCGATGTTGGTGCGCGTGACGCGCGCATCCTCGCTGAGATCGGGGCAATCGTCGAACAACAGCGCCTGCGCTTTGCGAAAGAGCGCGCAATAGCGCTCGATCACGACAGCGAAGTTCGGCTCCGAGAGCGTGCGCACGTCACTGAACGTGGCGATCGCCGGCGCTTGGCCAAGCCGGATGCGCTTGTCGAGATCGAGGTAGAGACCAATCAGTGCACGCAGGCGCTCGGGGCCTGTATCGCCCGCGTCCATCGCCTCGGTGACGATCTCGTCAAAACGCGCGATGCCATCGAGATAGCAAGCGACGGCGAGGTCTTCCTTCTTTTTGAAATAATAGGTGAGGCTGTTCTTGATAAGGCCGACGGCGGCGCTCACATCCGCCAGCGTCATGGCGCGTACGCCGCGTTTGTTGATGACGACCGCGGCCGCCGCGATGATCGCTTCGCGCTTCTTGGCATAGCGCGTGGCGGCGTCTTCATCGGCGCGTGGCGCGCGCCGGCCTTCGGTTTGAATGCTTGTCACCACAGCCCCCTCATGCGGCGTCTAACGCGCCGCTTGTGCAATGGTCTTGGAAGCAAAAAGGGGCGCGCCGTGAAGCGCGCCCCCCAATGAGTTGCCTCTGCTGGCGCGCCTAGAAGCGGTGCCGCAGCTCCACGCCGAATTCGCGCGGAATGTTGAGGATCGACAGATCGCGGACCGGGCCGGAGACGATGTTCACCGCCGTCGGGCCGCGGGCCTGGAAGGCCGACTCGTCGAACGCGTTCTTCACGAACGCGGACAACTGGAAGGTTTCATCCGGGTTCGCCCAGACGAGACGGAAGTCCGCCACTTCGTACCCACGGATCGTGTAGGCCGGGTTGGCGAAGATCGTCGTCTGCATCTGCGTCGCGTGGGTGTAGAGGCCCGTGGCGGTCAACGAACCGAGGTCCGTGTTCCACCGGAGGATCGCACCCAAGCTGTACTTCTGCTCCGGGCTCAGCGGCATGACGTTGCCGATCAGCGATTGCGGCTGAAGGGCGAAGTCGAAGCCGCCGGCCGGGATGGCCGCGCCAACCGGACGTGCGCCGAGGGCCGTGGCGCCCGGATCACGCGTGTCGACGTAGGTTTGGCCGCGCGTGCCGACGATCTCGCTGTCGTTGTACGCGTAGTTCGCGAACAGACGCACGCCTTCGGCCGGCATCCAGTTGGCTTCGAGTTCGAAGCCGCGGATTTCCGCATCGAAGTTGATCAGACGGGTGGCCGTGCCGAAGCCAGTGGAGACCGGCAGCGGCGCCTGCGCGCCTTCGTAGTTGATGAAGTACGTCGCCGCGTGCAGCGAGACCGAGTCGAGGAGGTTCAGCTTGGCGCCGAGCTCATAGTTATCGGCCTCTTCCGGATCGGTGTACGGGCTGCCAGCGCAGCTCGTGGTGGAGCAGCCGACGAGGTTGCTCGAACCGTACCAGCCGCCCGACTTATAGCCGCGCGAGTAACGGAAGTAGACGTTGGTGTCGTTGTTTGGCTCCCACTGGAGGCCGGCCGTGCCCGTGGTGGCGCTGCCGTCCCAGGAGAGATCCCGCTCAAGCGCACCGTTGCCGTTGATGCGGGTCGGGCGGTTGGCCCCCGGCGTCGCGGCGCAAGCCGCAAGCGTCGGGTTGATGGCGCCGCCACCGCCGCCGCAATACAGGGCGTAGGTGATGTCGTACGCGTTTTGCACGTCGCCAGCAGGCGCGAACGCCGCAGAGAGCAAGCTGCGCGAGATGACGCGCGCGTAGTCGGTGCCTTCTTTATCGTCGGTCGAGTAGCGCAGACCGAGCGTGGCCGTGAGACCCGGCACCATTTCCCAATCGACCTGCGAGAACGCAGCGTAGGAGTCGACGACGATCTCGCCGCCGGCGTTGCTCAAGTAACCGTTGGCGTTCGCCGGAGCCGCACCGATGGTCGCAAGACCTGTGCGGTACGCCGGGTTCGTGACGGTGAAGCCGCCAGGAGCCGCGTCGCCGACAACGCCGTAGCCGATGTCTTGGAAGTACTCTTGGTGGTACTGATAGAGACCGCCAACCCACTGAAGCGTGTCGTTGCTCCAGGAGAGGTTCACTTCGTTCGAATACCAGTTTTGGTACTCGTGATAGAAGCCGAACATGTCGGTCGAGACGCCGCTGGAAACGCACGGGCCGCCGCAGAACACGGTGCGCGAGAGCACACGGTCCGTACCGTCGAAGTCGATGCCGGTGGTGAAGTAGTCGTAGTTCTGCCAGGCGCCGAGATATTTCAGCGTGAAGTCGCCCGCATCCCACGTGGCTTCGAAGTTGACGCCGAGGTGGTCGTTCAGCTGGCCGACCGCGTTGCGGTTGGTGCGGATCGTGTTGAGATCGGCGAGACCCGGGTTCGTGTAGTCATCCGCGCTCGGCCCGTTGAGCGTGACGTCGATAACGCCAGGCGCGGTCGGGTTGAGTTGGTTGTTGAGGGTCGGGTTCCAGTAGAGGAGCAGGTTGTCCATCACCGCCGACGTGCTGAACGGCGTGGTAAACTGGTTGAGCACGTTGCCGACGCCGTACGTATCGCCCCAGTGCCAGCTGAAGCCGCGCAGACGAACGTTCAGGTTCGACGTCAGGTCAGCTTCGAGCTGGGCTTCAACATACGTGCGGGCCATGTCGCCCGTGTCATCGGCGGGGCCGATGTTGTTGATGTAGCCTTCGCCGCGCTGATAGAGGCCGCCGGCCACGAGGAAGCGCAGATTGTCGCTCAGCGGGCCCGAAACGAGGCCTTCGAGCGCGCGCCCGTCATAATTGCCGACGCTGCCGGTCACTTCGCCTTCGAACTCATCCGCCGGGCGGCGGGTAATGACGTTGATGGCGCCCGCGATCGAGTTGCGGCCGTAGAGCGTGCCCGACGGGCCGCGCAGGATTTCCGTACGCGCCACCAGCATCGGGCGGATCGTCGCTTCCTGCATCGAGTTTGAGTAGTGACCGTCGGTGAAGAGAGCGACGGCGCCGTCGGTACCGATCGCGTTGGTCAGACGGCCGATGCCGCGAACCGTCATCCGGTCGTTGTTGGTGTAGGTCACGCCCGGTGTGACGCGGGCGTAGTCTTCGATCGAGATAATGTTGAGCTGTTCGCGGGTCTCGGAGGTGAACGCGGTCACCGCAACCGGAACGTCTTGCAGCGTCTGTTCACGCCGTTCGGCCGTGACGACGACTTCGCCGATCCCGCCGCCGCTCTCTTGAGCAAGCGCCGCCGATCCCATTCCAATAAATGTTCCAGTCGCTGCACATGACAGCAGCATTAGCCGCTTAAGGCCCATGTTCTCTCTCCCCGTACTCGGCCAATTCGGCCTTGTTCTTGTCGGTCCCGGCGGGGCGCTTCGCGGCGCTTCAAACCAGTTCCGGCACGCGTCACTGGGTGACGCTGTGTCATTTCCTCGAACGTGCAGTAGCCTCGGGAAGCTGTCAACGCGCTTGGCGGCGACGTGTCGCATTCATGGCGCCGGCGTGGCGCCGCCGCATCGGTAACCGCACCTTTCCGTAGCGTTTTCGGGAAAAATGGGTCGGGCGGCAGCGCTCAGGGACTACAATTTCTTCGAACGCGCGGTATGGCGCAAACAAAAATGGGGCGCGCTTCGAAGAGCGTTCCCGGACCTTGATACAAAATGGGGCGCGTTCCCGAAGGAACGCGCCCCGAGGGGAGAGATTTGGTAAGGCCGCTTAGAAGCGGAACTGGAGCTCCACGCCCGCCGTCCGCGGGTAGTTGAGGAGCACGGTGCGGCGCGAGCCGACCGCCGTCGGGGTGCCGCCCGTCGAGCTTTGGTAGCCGACCTCGTCCAGCGCGTTCTTCACGAAGCCGATGATCGTGAAGGCGTCGCTCGCATCGTTGAAGATGAGGCGGAAGTCGACGTTCTCGAACGAGGGCGAGGTGTAGATCGGGTTGTTGAAGATCGTGGCCTGCATGTCGTCGGTATAGGTGTAGAGGCCGACGGCGCTGAGGCTCGCACCGCTGGCGAACCCGTAGGTGTAGGTCGCGCCAAGCGTGTACTTCTGCTCCGGGGTCTGCGGCAGGCGATTGCCGATGACGTTCTGGTTCCAGTTGGCGCCGACATTGGTCGCGCGGCGGGCGCCGGGGGCGACGGCCGTCGGGTCGGTGTTATCCAGAAGGAACGGCGCGCCCGTGATCTCGGTGTCGAGATAGGCGTAGTTCGCCATCAGCTCGAGGCCTTCAACCGGGGCCCAGAGCGCCTCGATTTCGACGCCGAAGGCTTCGCCGTCGAGGTTGAGGAACTGGGTCGTCGTCGAGCCGACATTGTTCAGCACGGCGTTCGGCTGCTGGTAGCCTTCGTACTGGTTGAAGAACACCGAGGTGTTCAGCTGGAAGGCGTCGCCAAAGCGGGTCTTGGCGCCGATTTCGTACGCGTCGACCGATTCAGCATCGGCGTACGGGTTGGCGATCAGACCCGAGCCGGCCAGCCAGCCGCCCGACTTATAGCCGCGCGAGTAGCGGGCGTAGAAGTTGAGGTCGTTGTTCGGCTCCCATTGCAGCGCGACCGTGCCGGTCGTCGCGTCCCAATCGCCCGAGAGATTGCGGCGCAGACCGCCGCCCGGGTTTTGGGTGACGCCGAGCGCCGGGGCGCAGCCGCCGCCGAGCGGATCGAGCGTCGGCGGCAGAACCGCCGTCAGATCGTCGTAGGAGAGCGAGCCGCACACCGCGAGCGTGGTGATGTCGAACGCGAGGTTCTGCGCGGTCGTCAGCGGGATGAGGCCGCCGCTGAGGATGCTAGCGAGAGTCGTCGTCGCGGTGTTGCGCGCAACCACGCGATAGGTGTCGAAGCCTTGCTTCTCATCCATCGTGTAGCGCAGGCCAACCGTGGCGGTGAGGCCGGGCGCCATTTCCCAATCGACTTGGCCGAACGCCGCGTAGCTATCGACTTCAAGTTCGCCGCCATACTCAACGAAGTCCGCATTCGGATTGGCCGAGGAAAGCTGCAAACCGGTCGTGCCGAGCGTGAGCAGCGAGCGCGTGTCGTACGGCGCGACGACGCGCGGATCGTTCAGCACTTGGCCGCCCGTCGGTTGCGCGTAGTCCTGATGGTATTGATAAAGACCGGCGATCCACTGCACCGGGCCATCGCCGTTCGACGAGATGTTGATCTCGTTCGAGTACCAGGTCTGCGATTCCGTGTAGAATGGAACGAAGTTGGTCGACGCGCCAACGGCCGTGTACGTGCCCGGCGTGAGGTTGAGCGGCGCGGGCAGGCCCGTGGGCGTGCCGATCGGAACGATGATATCGCGCGGCGCTGTTTGGTTCGTGCCGTCGGTGTCGCCGCCGAGCGGGTTGGTGAAGTACGAATACTCCTGATAGCCGCCGAGATAGCGCACCGTCACGGCGTCGGCGTCCCAGGTCACGTCCGCGTTGACGCGGAAGTGGTCGCTGAGCTGGCCGCGCGCATCGCGGTTCGAGCTGACGAAGTAGGGATCGCCAACCGACGGGTTGATGCCGGCAAAGCCGAGCGTCGGGTTATAATAGAGCGGCACTTCCGGGTTCACGATCGAGGTCGTGTCGTACGGCGAGATGACGCTGGTGAGCGTGTTGCCGTTGCCGAAATTGTCGTCCCAATTGACGCTGCGCAGCGTCACGCGGGCCACGATGTTCTCGCCGAGATCGGCTTCGAACTGCGCGTCATAGAACACGCGCTCGACATCGGCCGTGTCGCCGCCCGAGCCGAGGTTTTCGATGAAGCCTTCGCCGCGCTGCTCAAGGCCAAGGCCGATCGCATAGCGGAAGCTGTCCGTGACGGGTCCGCTGACGCGGGCGAACAGCGAGCGGGAGTCGTAATCGGCGACGGTGGCGCGGATCTCGCCTTCGAACTCATCGGAGGGCCGGCGCGAAATCACGTTCAGCGCGCCGCCGATCGAGTTGCGGCCATAGAGCGTGCCCTGCGGGCCGCGCAGAACTTCGGTCCGCGCGATGAAGAGCGAGGGGGTCGAGGCGTCGGCCATCGAGTTGGAGAAGACGCCATCGGAATAGAGCGCCACGGACGGATCGGTGCCGATCGCGTTGGTGCGGCGGCCGACGCCGCGGAGCGTCAGGCGGTCGTTGTTGGTGTAGCTGAGCGAAGGCGTGACGCGGGCGAGATCGTCCACGGTGTTGACGCCAAGGCGGTCGCGCGTCTCGGCCGTGTACGCAGATACCGCAACCGGGACGTCCTGGATGCTGGCTTCGCGCTTTTCGGCCGTGATGACGATCTCATCGATGCCGCCGCTGGAATCTTGCGCTTGGGCCGCGCCGGCCATGCCGCCGACCAGCGCCGTCGTGGCGCACGAGAGCAGCATCAATCTCTGGATGTTCATTCAATTTCCCCCAATCCGACGGCGTCGGGGCCGTTCGTGTATGGCGCGCGCCCTTAACAGGTGCTTTACCCTCAGCGATGGGCGCGCAGCCGCGGCCGCTAAGGCGGCCGGAACGTGTAGTATGGGCTACTAACCGGTCAAGCCGGATACGTAGCGGCAACTACTGAAGCGGCCCGAGGGAGGCAAAAATACAATGGTCGGGTCAAAGCTACGGTTTGGCGCCTTCATCGCGCCGTTTCACCCAACGGACGAAAATCCGACGCTCGCGCTCGAGCGTGATCTTGAGCTGATCCAGTGGATGGATCGTCTCGGTTACGATGAGGCCTGGATCGGCGAGCACCATTCCGCCGGCTACGAGATCATCGCGAGCCCGGAATTATTTATCGCGCACGCTTCGGAGCGAACCAAGCATATCCGGCTGGGCACGGGCGTTTCGTCGCTGCCTTATCACCATCCTTTGATGTTGGCCGAGCGCATCAATCAGCTCGATCACATCACGCGTGGGCGCGTGATGTTCGGCGTCGGCCCCGGCGCGTTGCCGTCGGACGCGTACATGATGGGCATTCCGATCGCCAAGCAGCGCGATCGGATGGACGAAGCGCTCGACGTGCTCGTGCAATTGCTGCGCGGCGAGACGGTTACGGCAAAGACAGAATGGTTCGAGCTCAACGAAGCGCGGTTGCACCTGACGCCGTACTCGCGCCCGAGCGTTGAGATCGCGGTTGCAAGTCAAGTCTCGCCAACTGGCGCGCGTGCGGCCGGAAAGCACGGTTTAGGCCTGCTTTCGTTGGGCGCGACGTCCACGGGCGGCTTCAACGCGCTGTCCTCCAACTGGGCGATTGCCGAGGAAATGGCGAAGTCCAACGCCACCAGCGTGCAACGCGCGGCGTGGCGTTTGGTCGGGCCAATTCACATTGCCGAGACGCGTGAGAAAGCGCGTGAGAACGTGCGATTTGGGCTTGAGAAGTGGCTTTATTATTTCCGCGAAGTCGCGGCGTTGCCGCTTGGCGCCGAAGCAGGCGGGGATCCGGTAGACGCTGTGACGGCGAACGGCATGGCTGTTGTCGGAACGCCCGACGATGCGATCGCGCAGATGGAACGGTTGAAGGAGCAGTCCGGCGGGTTCGGCGCGTTCCTGCAACTCGCGCACAATTGGGCCGACTTCGAAAACACGAAGAAGTCCTACGAGCTGTTCGCGCGCTACGTCGCGCCGAAATTCCAGGACGCGAACACCAACCGGCAAGCCTCGCTTGAATGGACGCGCGACAACCGCGCCGCCGTCATGCCGCAAGCGATGATGGCTGTCGGCGCGCGCATCGCCCAGCACATCGAGGAGAAGGGCGAAGAGAACATCTCGCCGCAAATCCTCGCCGCGATGGGGCGCGGGCCGAAGACGGACTGATCACGTTTTTGCGACGGGCTCGCGACAGAATTCCAAGTATGTCGTGACGCTGCCGTCACGGAATCTTGGTTCTGCCCGCGCCCGTCGCCGCTTGCCTTCCCTTAGGGGCGCCTTAGAAACTTTTGGTTAACCATAAGGCCGCCGCCAGCGCGGCCGGAAAGCGCGCTCGAATACCGCGCAAACGGGGAGGGAAGATGGGAGGCTTTCACCAAGTGAGCCGGCGCGCGATGTTGCAGGCGGGCGCGGCTGGCGCGGTTCTGGCGAGCGGGGCGGGGTGGGCGGCGGCGCCAACGCCGACCGCGCTGATCCGCACCTCGAACGGCCCCATCCAAGGCCTGGTTGAGAACGCGATCCATACCTTCAAGGGCGTGCGTTACGGAGCGCCGCCAATCGGCGCAGGCCGCTTTAAGCCGCCGCAACGGCCCGCCGCATGGACAGAAACGCGCGCCGCGCTCGGCTACGGCGCGCCGGCGATGCAACTTGTTGGCGGCGCAACGGCGTATCCGCCGACAGATTTCGCGACAGCGCTGCACACGATTTTCCCCGCATCGTCCGAGATCAATCAGGACAACGAGGACTGCCTGTTCCTGAACGTGTGGACGCCCTCAACCACCGAGGGGCGCCGCCCTGTAATGGTGTGGCTGCACGGCGGGGGCTTTGCGTACGGCTCGGGCGCGTGGCCGCTCTACGATGGCGCAAACCTCGCGCGCCGCGGAGACGTGGTGGTCGTCACCGTGAACCACCGTCTCAACGTGTTCGGCTATCTCGATCTCTCGGGCGTGGGCGGCGCGGACTATGCGCAGAGCGGCAACGCCGGTATGCTCGATCTGGTGCTCGCGCTCGAATGGGTGCGCGACAACGCCGACAAGTTCGGCGGCGACGCGGGCAACGTCACGATCATGGGTGAAAGCGGCGGCGGCGCCAAAGTCTCCGCGCTGTGCGCGATGCCTTCGGCGCGCGGGCTCTTCCACAAAGCGATCATCCAGAGCGGCCCCGGGCTGCAGGGCGTGGCGCAAACCGCGGCGCGCGCGAACACGCAAAGCGTCATGCAAGCGCTGGGCGCGACGGACGTCGCCGCGCTGACGGCGATGACGGCTGACGATATTCTCGCCGGCGCCGGCCGTGCGGGCGGGGGCAGCATGGGCTTCAGGCTCTCGCCCGTTGTCGATGGCGCGGTGTTGCCGCGTGATCCGTTCGTGCCCGATGCGCCCGCGATCTCGGCGGACGTGCCGATCCTCATTGGCTGGAACAAGGATGAGATGTCGCTCTTCAACACTGGCGCGCCGTGGTGGGGCACGCTCACGGAAGAGGACATGCGTACGCGCGTCACGCAGCAGCACGGCGCCAAGGCCGATGCGCTGATCGCTGCGTTGCGCGCGGAGTTTCCCGACTATTCGCCGACCTATCTGTTCAACGCCGCGCAAACCGCATCGACGATGTTCATCGGCTCGGTGACGCTGGCGCAGAACAAAGCGCGCCAACGCCGCGCGCCGGTCTACATGTACAATCTGGTGTGGGATACGCCCGTTGGCGGCGGCGTGTTCAAGAGCCCGCATACGCTCGATATCCCGTTCATGTTCGACAATATCGACAAGGCAGAAGTGTTCGTCGGCACAGGGCCTGCGCCGCGCGCGCTGGCCGATCAAATGTCCAACGCGTGGATCGCGTTCGCGAAGACCGGCAATCCGAACGCGCAAGGCCTGCCGAACTGGCCTGCTTACGAAACGCGCCGGCGCCAGACGATGTTGTTCGACGTAACGCCGCGCGTCGTGAGCGATCCGCTCGGGCGCGTCCGGCAAGTGCTGCAAAGCTAGGGCCGGCGCGATGCTGATCTCCCGCCGCGGCGTTTTGCTGACAACGGGCGCGTTGGCGCTCACGGCGTGCGCGACCGCGCAACCGAGCGGGCGGACTGCCGCGGTGCGCACGACGCTCGGGCCGTTGCGCGGCGTGGCGCTGGAAAACGGGGTGCAGGCGTTCCTCGGCGTGCGTTACGGCGCGCCGCCGGTGGGGCCGCTGCGGTTCATGGCGCCGCAAGCGCCGCCGCGCTCGCGCACGGAAATCGATGCGGTGGCGCTCGGCGCATCGTCGATGCAGCTTGCGAGCGGGGGATCGGCGGCGGCGTATCCGCCCGCGATTGGCGCGGCGCTCGGCCAAGTGTTTTCAAGCGCCGACGATCGCGCGCGCCAGAGCGAGGATTGCCTCTTTCTCAATGTGTGGACGCCGGCACGGCGCGGCGCGCGCCCGGTGATGGTGTGGTTTCACGGCGGCGGCTTCAATTACGGCTCAGGCTCTTGGCCGGCCTATAACGGCGCCAACCTCGCGCGCCATCGCGACGTCGTGGTCGTCACCGTCAACCATCGTTTGAATGTGTTTGGCTATCTGCATCTCGCCGATATCGGGGGTGAGCCTTACGCGCAGAGCGGCAATGCCGGGCAGCTCGATTGCGTGGCCGCGCTCGAATGGGTGCGAGACAATATCGCGGCGTTCGGCGGCGATCCGGGCAACGTCACGATCTTCGGCCAATCGGGCGGCGGCGCAAAGGTTTCGGCGCTGATGGCGATGCCGGCGGCGCACGGACTCTTCCACAAAGCGATCGTGCAGAGCGGGCCGGGC
>CAZMCA010000002.1:37533-41786 GCA_964564595.1 uncultured Caulobacteraceae bacterium | reverse complement strand
GAGCAGACGCTCTACGTCGTTGGCCAGCCCTGGTGGCCGAACATGACGGCGGCGGAAGTTGCGGAGCGTTTGCGCCCGATCGCGGGCGCGCGCACGGACGCGCTGATGGCCGCCTTCCGCACCGAACATCCAGACGATGCGCCGCGCTATCTTTATACCGACGTGACCAGCGCGAGCTTTGCGTTCATCGGCTCAACGCAGCTCGCCGAGCGCAAGGCCGCGCAGAACGCAGCGCCAGTCTATGCATATCGCTGGGATCGCGGTGCGGCGGTGAGCGATTGGATCATGCGCGCGCCGCACACGGTGGAGATCCCGTTCGTGTTTCACAACGCGGCGAACGCGCCGCTGCTGCTTGGCGATGCGCCCGAAACGTTGGCGCTCGGCGAGGCCGCGAGCCTGTCTTGGACTAATTTCGCGCGTACAGGTGATCCGAACGCAGAGGGCCTGCCGCATTGGCCGGCCTATGACGCAACGCGCCGCGCCACGATGGCGTTCGATGCGCCGGCTTCGCGCGTGATTGACGATCCCTACGCCGAGGTGCGGCGCATCTTGACCTCTGCGTGATGCGGCGACGCGGCTGACGGCTGTTGGTTGACTGGGGCGGCGGCTTCCCCGAAGCGTTGCGTGATGTACGACATCGCGATCATCGGCGGCGGCATAAATGGCGCGGGCATCGCGCGCGACGCGGCCGGGCGCGGCTGGTCGGTGCTGCTCGTCGAGCAGGGCGATCTTGCGGGCGCGACGTCTTCTGCATCCACCAAGCTGATCCACGGCGGGTTGCGCTATCTGGAGCACTACGATTTCCGGCTGGTGCGGGAGTCCTTGCTTGAGCGCGAAGTGCTGGCGCGCATTGCGCCGCACAACGTGCGCGCGCTTCGTTTCGTGCTGCCGCACCACAAGGGGCTGCGCCCGCGTTGGATGCTGGCGGCCGGCCTGCTGCTGTACGATGCGCTCGGCAACAAAAGCTTTCCGCGCGTGCGCGCTCTCGATCTCGCGAAGGACGAAGCGGGCGCGCCGCTCAAGCCGAGTTATGCAAAAGGCTTCAGCTATTCCGATTGCTGGACCGATGATGCGCGCCTCGTGGTGCTCAATGCGATCGATGCGGCCGAGCGCGGCGCCGTGATCCGCACGCGTACGAAACTGCACGGCGCCAAGCGCGGTGAGACGAGCTGGACGCTCGATCTTGGCGGCGGTGAGAGTGTGGAGGCGCGCACGCTGGTGAACGCCGCGGGCGCGTGGGCGAATGATGTGATCGCGCGCGTAGGCGCTGAGCCGCGCGCAGGCGTGCGCCTCGTGCAAGGCAGCCACATCGTGGTGCGCAAGCTCTTCGATGGCCCGCAAGCTTACATCTTTCAGCAAAGCGACGGGCGTGTCGTTTTCGCGATTCCATTCGAGGGCGACTTCACGCTGATCGGAACGACGGATCAGGAATTTGACGGCGATGCCGCGCGCGTCTCGGCAGGCGCGGAGGAGATCGCCTATCTTTGCGGTGCGGCGAGCGAGTACTTCCGTGCAGCGATCACATCTGCAGACGTGGTCTGGACCTATTCCGGGGTGCGGGCGCTCTACGACGATGGCGCGTCAAAGGCCCAGGAAGTGACGCGCGACTACGTGCTCTCGATGGACAATGCGGGCGCGGCGCTGCTCTCGATCTACGGCGGAAAAATCACGACCTATCGCAAGCTCGCGGAAAGCGCACTCGCGTCGCTGAGCAATCATCTGCCAGCTTCGAAGCGGCGGCGTTGGACGCACGAAGAAGCCTTGCCGGGCGGCGGATTTGCGCGCGATGAAATCGGCGCGCAGGCCGAGACGTTGCGCGCGGCGCACCCGTTCTTGAGCGAAAGCCACGCGGCGCGGCTGACGCGGGCCTATGGCGTGCGGGCCGGGAAGATCTTCGAAGGCGCGAACGGGCTCGGCGAAACGTTCGGCGGCGATCTCAGCGCGCGCGAGGTCGATTACCTTGTTGCGCACGAATGGGCGCGGACGGCGGAAGACGTGCTCTGGCGGCGCACGAAGGCGGGCTTGCGCGCGACCGCGGAAGATGTCGCGCGGCTGGAAGCGTACATCGCAACGCGCGTGGCGGCCTAGTCCACCCAGTCCAACGTGCGCTGCACGGCCTTCTTCCACTTCGCGTAGGCGCCGTCGCGCACCGATGCGCTCATCGCGGGGCGCCATTCTGCGGAGGCCTTCCAATTGGCGCGCAGGCTTTCGACATTCGGCCAATAACCAACGGCAAGGCCCGCCGCGTAGGCCGCGCCGAGGCATGTGGTTTCCGGGATCACGGGGCGTACGCAGGGCGTGTTCAGTACGTCCGCTTGGAATTGCATGAGCAGCGTGTTTGCCGTCATGCCGCCGTCGACCTTGAGCGTGGTGAGCGCAACGCCAGAATCGGCCTGCATCGCATCAACCACTTCGCGCGTTTGCCACGCTGTCGATTCCAGCACCGCGCGCGCGAGGTGCGCTTTGGTGACGTAGCCGGTGAGCCCGGCAATCACGCCGCGCGCGTCGCCGCGCCAATAGGGCGCGAACAGCCCCGAGAACGCGGGCACGAAATAGCAGCCGCCATTGTCTTCAACACTGCGCGCGAGACTCTCGATCTCCGATGCGCTGGCGACGAGGCCAAGATTGTCGCGAAACCATTGCACCAGCGAGCCAGTCACAGCGATCGAGCCTTCCAGCGCGTAGATCGCTGGCGCTGCGCCGATCTTGTAGCCGAGCGTCGTGAGAAGGCCGTTCTTCGAGTGCACGGGCTTTTCGCCGGTGTTCACGAGCAGGAAGTTGCCGGTGCCGTACGTGCATTTGCCTTCGCCAACGGAAAAGCATGTCTGCCCGAACAAGGCGGCCTGTTGGTCTCCGAGCGCGGACGCGACGGGCAGGCCCTCGAAATCGCCCGTGGCGCGCGCATAGACCTCCGATGACGAGCGGACTTGCGGCAGCAGCGATCGCGGGATGCGCATCGCGTCGAGCACGCGCTGGTCCCAATCGAGCGTTTCCAGATTCATCAGCATCGTGCGGCTGGCGTTGGTCACGTCGGTGACGTGCGCGCCGGTGAGGTTCCAGATCAGCCACGTATCCATCGTGCCGAACAAGAGCTCGCCGCGTTCGGCGGCGGCGCGCGCGCCTTCGACGTTGTCCAAGAGCCAGGCAAGCTTCGGACCGGAAAAATATGTCGCGAGCGGCAGGCCGCAGATTGTCCGGAAGCGATCCTGACCTTCCGCGCCGCCAAACTCTTGCACGAGCTTGTCGGTGCGCGTGTCCTGCCAGACGATGGCGTTGTGGAGCGGCTTGCCGTCGCTCTTGCGCCAAAGCACCGTTGTTTCGCGCTGATTGGTGATGCCGATCGCAGCAAGGTCGTGATGGCGGATGTTGAGCCGCGCCAGTGCGCCGTGCATGCAATCGCGCACATTGCTCCAGATCTCCGCTGCATCGTGCTCGACCCAGCCCGGGCGCGGGTAGATTTGCTTGTGCTCCTTCTGTGAGACGGCGGCGATCGCGCCCGCCTCGTCGAACACGATGCACCGCGAAGACGTGGTGCCTTGGTCGATCGCGGCGACGTAGGTTTTCGGCATGCGTTTCCTCGTTTGCGACGGCGATAGCATGGCGCGCGTGCGGAGAAAAACGCGGCCTAACCCTCCGGCAAATCGATCAGCCGGGCGGGATACTGCCCGCGCAAAATCGGCGGCAGGAGATCTGCAAGGCCGATCGGGTAGATGGTCTGCGCGCTCGCGGCGATTTGCGGGAGCGTCCACCAGCGCGCATCGGCGATCTGCCGCCGCTCATGGTCGGTCCAGCCATCGAAACTAAGTGCATCGCCCGCCGCTTGGGCGACGATGAAGGTTTCCTTGAACCGCACTGGCGGTCGCCCGGGCCGGGTCCACTCGCCGTACCAGACGCGCGGGCCGAGCCGCACGTCGCGCTGCCCGGTTTCCTCTGCGATTTCGCGGAGCGCCGCTTGTTCAATCGTCTCGCCAACTTCGATTTCGCCGCCGGCCGTCGCCCAGACCACGGGCGCGGTTGGATCGTCGAGGTTGCGATAGGCCATGAGCAACAGCCGCTGCGCAGGATCGAGCAGCAGGACGCGAACGGTGTTGCGCACGGCGAGCATACGCGCGCAATAGCACGTTATCCGGCGTGGCGCCGCTAAGCGCCGACGAACATGTCCTCGAAGTTGCGGCGATAGAACTTGTCGCGCACATCGTCGCCAAAGCCAGCATTGGCGAGGCCCGTTTCGAAGCGTGCGATCGGGTTCTTGG
>CAZMCA010000002.1:0-37433 GCA_964564595.1 uncultured Caulobacteraceae bacterium | reverse complement strand
TCGCCAAAGCCAGCATTGGCGAGGCCCGTTTCGAAGCGTGCGATCGGGTTCTTGGTGCCTTCCGGGAAGCGCACGGCCCGGCGGATGTAGTCGCTAAGCTGCATCGATAGCCCGCCGACGACTGGATCGGTCTGCGCCAGCCCTTCCACGCGCCGTCGAGCCGCCGGAGGAAATCGGGCGCCAGCCGGCGCCCAGCTCGATCACGCCGCCGCGCAGATGCGGGTGGCGTTCGAACACGCCATCGAGGGCGAGCGCGCAAAGGAAATTCTGCGGAGCAAACGAGAGCGAGAAGAAGTCCTTGGCGCGCAGGTGGTCGTAAACACGAGCTGCCGGGGAAAGCCGAGATCGTCGAGCGCTTCGCGGCGCTCGGCGGGGTTCATCGCGACCATAGGCCCAACCCTTCGGGCCGGTGACGACGTTCGAGGCGATCTCGGCCGTCTTGGCGGCGTCCTTCTGGCGCTCCTGCGGGTCCTTGATCGGCTTCGCCGCGCCGGAACCGCCTGCCTCGAGACGCATGCCGATCAGCCGGTCGCGCACGCCTGCGTCAGCGTAGCTGGCGAGCCAGTCCTCGCTCTCCATGCTATGGCTGTCGGCGTCATGCACGACCCGGCCAGCGGCGTAAGGCGCGTCCTCCTTATGTCGTGGGGGCAAGCATACCGCTCTTCCGAACCCGGGACAGCGGAAATTTGCGCGTCAATGCTGGCGAGATGCGGGACGTTACGTCTTGGCGCTTGACCATGCCCGGCGCGGCCCGGCACGATAAGGCCAACAAGCCATACCAAAGATACGAAGAGAGAAGGGAGCGACCGCGATGGCGTGGGATTTCGAGACCGATCCGGAATACGCGAAGCTGATGGATTGGGTGGAGGAGTTCGTCGAGAACGAAGTCGAGCCGCTCAGCCACATCAATCTCTTCGCCGGCGGGCGTGAGCTTTACAAAAAGACCATCCGGCCGCTGCAGCAGAAGGTGAAGGACAAGAAGCTGTGGGCCTGCCACCTCGGGCCGGAGCTTGGCGGGCAGGGCTACGGGCAGTTGAAGCTCGCGCTGCTAAATGAGCGCCTCGGGCGCGTGCAACTCGCGCCGGTCGTGTTCGGGTGCCAGGCGCCGGACTCCGGCAACGCCGAGATCATCGCGCATTACGGCACGAAAGAGCAGAAGGACGCCTACCTCTGGCAGCTTCTGAACAATGAGATCACGTCCGCGTATTCGATGAGCGAGCCGACAGGCGGCTCCGATCCGCTGTTCTTCAAAACGCGCGCGGAGCTCAAGGGCGATGAGTGGGTGATCAACGGCGAGAAGTGGTTCTCGACCGGCGCACAGAACGCGAGCGTGCTCGTCGTCTACGCGATCACCGATCCCGATGAGAAAGATCCCTACAAGCGCGCGTCGATGTTCCTGGTGCCGAAAGATACGCCCGGCGTGAACATCTTGCGCAATCTCGGCGTCGGCCAATCGATGTTCGGCAACGAAGGCTATGTTCAGTACGACAACGTGAAGGTGCCGTACGATGCGCTGCTCGGCCCGCGCGGCGGCGCATTCTTGCTGGGGCAAACGCGCCTGTCAGGCGGGCGTGTGCACCACGCGATGCGCACTGTCGGCCAGTGCCAGAAGGCGCTCGATATGATGGTGCAGCGGGCCGTCTCGCGCCAAACGCGCGAAGGCCGGCTTGGCGATTATCAGATGGTGCAGGATCAGATCGCCGATTGCTGGATCATGCTCGAGCAATTCCGCCTGCTCGTGATGCAGACGGCGTGGAAGATCGACAAGTACAAGGACTACACCAAGGTTCGCAAAGACATCGCGGCCGTCAAAGTGGCGATGCCGAAAGTGTACCACGACATCGCCGCCAAGGCGATGCACATCCACGGCGCGCTGGGCGTATCGAACGAGATGCCGTTCGCGAACATGATCATGGGGTCGTTCGTGATGGGCATCGCCGATGGGCCCACCGAAGTGCACAAGCAGACGCTCGCCAAGCAGGTCATGAAGGACTACCAGCCCGACAACGATCTCTTCCCGGCGTATCACTTGCCGAAAGTGCGAGAGAAGGCGCGCGAGCGTTACGCCGATCTCGTGCCGCAGATCGAAGCCGGCATCGCCGAACGGATGGGGGCGCGCCGCTCCTCCTCGAAGAAGGCGAAGGCGGACTAACCGAGGTCGCTCGCGCGCTCTTGCAGCGCGCGAGTCTGAACACCCAACGGCCCCGGCTTCGCTTCGGCGAAACCGGGGTCTATTGTTGAGAAAACGAGCGAGAAGGTCAGAGGCGAGGAATGAGCGACGAAAAGGGCATGTCGATCCCAGCGATCAACGCGATGCTGACGGCCCCAGGGCAGCGGTTTGAAATCGAAGAGGTCACGATCCGCGGCGCGCGCATCAAGACGTGGAAGAACGCGCCGGCGAACATGCGCGACGTGTTCTTGAACAGCATCGCGCAGTTCGCGCAGCGCGAATTCCTGGTGCTCGACGATGACCGTGTGACCTACGACGCGTTCGGCAAGGCCGCGATTGCGTTCGCCCATCAGCTCGCGAAGGACGGCGTGAAGAAGGGCGACCGCGTCGCCTTTGTGATGCGCAACCTGCCGGAATGGCCGGTGGTGTTTTTCGCCACGTTGTCGCTCGGCGCCATCGCGACGCCGCTCAATGCGTGGTGGACGGGGCCGGAGCTCGAATACGGCCTGCAGGATTCTGGCGCGAGAGTCGTCGTGGTCGATGCTGAGCGCTTTGAGCGCTTGAAAGAGCACTTCCACAATTGCCCGGATCTGAAGCGGATCTATGTGACGCGTGATGACGAAGAGATCGCGCATCCCGCGGTGCAAGCGCTCGAAGGCGTGATCGGCAAGCCGAACGATTGGAAGAACCTGCCGAAGCAGGAACCGATTGCGGTCGACATCGCACCCGATGACAGTGCGACGATCTTCTACACGTCTGGCACGACCGGAAAGCCGAAGGGCGCGCTCGGCACGCATCGGAACATCACCACGAACCTGTTGGGCGCAGCGTTCTCTGGCGTGCGCGGCTTTCTGCGCCGTGGCGAGACGCCGCCGGCGCCCGATCCGAATGCGCCGCAACGCGTGGCGCTGCTCGTGGTGCCGCTGTTTCATGTCACGGGCTGCCACTCCACGCTGTGCGGCAACATCTTCGCCGGCGGTAAGATCGTGCTGATGCGCAAGTGGGAAGCTGAAGAGGGTATGAGCCTCATCCAGCGTGAAAAGGTGAACTCTACGGGCGGCGTGCCGACCATTGCATGGCAAATCATCGAGCACCCGAACCGCGACAAATACGATCTCTCATCGCTCGAAGTGATCGGCTACGGCGGCGCGCCATCCGCGCCGGAACTCGTGCGCAAGATTTCCGACACGTTCCCGAAGGGCCAGCCCGGCAATGCGTGGGGCATGACGGAAACGTCGGCGGCGTTCTGCGGCATCGCGGCCGATGACTATCGCAAGCGCCCGGATTCGTGCGGCATCTGCGCGCCGACGGGCGAGATGAAAATCGTTGGCGCCAATGGCGAAACGCTGCCGCCAAACCAAGTCGGCGAACTGTGGGCCAAGGGCCCGCAAGTCGTCGCCGGATATTGGAATAAGCCGGAAGCGACGAAGGAAACGTTTGTCGATGGCTGGGTGAAGACCGGCGATCTCGCGCGGCTCGATGAGGAAGGCTATTGCTACATCATCGATCGCGCCAAGGACATGCTGATCCGTGGCGGCGAAAACATCTACTGCGTCGAAGTCGAAAACGCGCTCTACGAACATCCGGCGGTGATGGATGCTGCGATCGTCGGCATTCCGCATCGCACGCTCGGTGAAGAGCCGGGCGCGGTGGTGCACCTGAAGCCGGGCGCGCAAGCGAGCGAAGCGGAGTTGCGCGCGTGGGTGGCGGAGCGGCTCGCGGCGTTCAAGGTGCCGGTGAAAGTCGTGTTTTCGGGCGAGATGCTGCCGCGAAACGCCAACCAGAAAATCCTGAAGACCGAACTGCGCAAGCTGTTCGCCTGACGGCATCGCGAACGAGGGAGTCAGGCGCCGCTTGACTCCTTTCGTTTTGCCTCGTATTTAGCAGATACGTTAATTAACAATATTGCGTAATACACTGAATGGACGCGCTTTCTTCTACCTTCTCCGCCCTTGCTGACCCGACCCGGCGGGCCATCCTCGCCCGGCTCACCCGCGGGGAGGCGACGGTGGGCGAGATCGCTGAGCCGTTCAAAATCAGCCTCCCGGCGATCTCGCGGCATCTCAAAGTGTTGGAAAGCGCGGGCCTCATCACGCGCGGGCGCGAGGCGCAGTGGCGCCCGTGCAAGCTCGAAGCGGCGCCGCTCCGCGAAGTCGATGGTTGGCTCGAACGCTACCGCGCCTTCTGGGAAGGCGGCTTCGACAAGATGGAAGCCTATTTGGCCGAACTCACGAAGGACAAAGACAATGGCGACAAAGACTGAGGAGCGCCTGGAGCTCTCGATCACGCGCACGTTCAACGCGCCGGTCGCGCTCGTCTATGATTTGTGGACGAGCAGCGAGAAAGCGATCGCTTGGTGGGGGCCGAAGGACTTCGTCACCACGCATCTGGAAATCGATTTCCGCGTCGGCGGCGCCTATCGCGCATGCATCGAAAATCCCGATTACGGTGTGAACTGGATGGCCGGTCACTACGTCGCGATCGAGCCGCAGAAGAAGATCGTCTTCACGTTCCAATGGGAACGGAAACCCGGCGAAGAGCCTGCGCTAGAAACGCTCGTGACGGTCACGTTCAAGGACGAGAACGGCAAAACCGTTCAGACCTTCCATCAAACGCCGTTCGCCAACGTTGAATCGCGCGACAGCCACATCGGAGGCTGGACGACGTTTATCGACCGCCAGCAGGCGCACGCGGAGAAACTCGCGATGCACGGAGCCCGCGCATGATCACGATCACAGCTTTCAAAATGGTGCCGCCGCTTGCGCAGGGGCTCGTCCGCGATCTGCGCGTCCGGTGGGCGCTGGAGGAGGCGGGCATTCCCTACGACGTGCGCTTGATCGGCCTCGAAGACAAACGCGAGCCTGACTACATGCAGCGCCAGCCGTTTGGCCAGGTGCCCGTGCTGCAGGACGGCGATCTCACGCTGTTTGAATCCGGCGCGATCGTGCTGCATGTTGGCGAAAAGAGCGAAGCTTTGCTGCCGCGTGAGCCGGTTGCGCGCGAACGGGCGAAGGCGTGGGTGTTCGCGGCGCTGAACTCAATTGAAATCGCCGTGACGGATCTCGCGCACATCGATTTCTTCTTCGCCGATCAGGAATGGGCCAAGCTGCGCCGGCCCGGCGCAGAAGAATTTCTTCTGTTCCGCCTCGGCGATCTCGCTGGCTGGCTCGGTGATAAAGACTATCTGGAGGGCGAACGCTTCACCGCCGGCGATCTGATGATGGTGAGCGTACTGCGCATTTTGCGCGAGACGGACATCGTCGCGCGTTTCCCAAATCTTGCGGCGTATCAGGCGCGGTGCGAGGCGCGGCCAGCATTCAAACGCGCGCTAGAAGGGCAGATGGCGCCGTTTCGCGCAGCTGCGTGAGTTCTACTCGGTCGCGTCCGCCAATTTGTGGCGGGCGCGCATTGCGTCGATGTCACGGCGGAGGGCGGCGATTTCGTCAGCGTCGTTCTTGAGGATCGCGGGCGCCAGCGCTTCCATCGGCTGCACGGCGGTGGCGCCGTCCGGCGTTTCGGTGGCGGCTTCGATGTGCGCTGCGGCGGGCGAAACCGCGCCGAAGCTCGCCATCATCAGCTTGTTCTTCCGCCAGCCGCCCCAGCGGTAGTACGCGTAGGCGCCAGCGGCCGAGATGATGGTGCCGAGTGGGAAGCTCCACCAGATCGCGCTGATGCCGATATGCGGCTGCAAATATTGCGCGAACGGCACGCGAATCAGCCACAGCGCAAGACAGAGGATGATTGTTGGCGGGATGATCGCGCCATTGGCGCGCACGATGCCGAACAGCACGAACGTGATCGCAAATGGAATCCAGCCCCACAGCACATAGTGATTGATGCTCACCGCGGTGCGCAGAGATTCGCTGCCGGCCGGCAGGAACAGCATCAGCGGCAGATCGCCGAGCAGGTAGAGCAGCGCAACAACGCCGCCCGTGATCGCAAGGCCGATGCCCACGGAAATGCCGGCGATCTGGTTCACCCGGTCCCAGCGCCCAGCGCCGACATTCTGCGCCGCCATCGAAGAAACCGATGCGGCGAGCGCCATCGCCGGCATTTGCACGTAGCTCCAAAGCTGCGTCGCCGCGCCATAACCGGCGGCCGTCGATGAGCCATAGGCGTTGACCATCGCCAGCATCACGATGGAAGCGGCGCTCATCACGAACATCTGGATACCCATCGGCATGCCGCGCAGCACGAGGACTTTCAGAATATCCAAGTTGGGAACGAGGTAGCGGAGCTCCGGCCCGCGCAGCGCGATCGGGCTGTGTTTGCGGTAGATCGCCCGGTAGAGCAGCACGAGCGCGATCGCTTGGGCCGCGATGTTGCCAACCACAGCGCCAGCGATGCCGAGTTGTGGCGTGCCGAACCAGCCAGTGAGAAGAAATGGCGTAAAGATGAAGCCGAGCAAGATGGCGACGAGCGAGTAGGTGAACGGCGTGCGGCTATCGCCCGCGGCGCGCATCAGCATCTGTGTGAACATGAAGCTGAACACGAGCGGCATCGAAAGGCAGGTGTACCGGAGATAGATGATCGCCTGCACGCGCGCGTCTTCCGGCGTGCGCATCATATCGAGGATCATCGGCGCGAGCAGCACGCCCGCAATGCCAAGCACGACCGAGGAAAGCGCAAAGAAGCCAAGCGCCGTACCCACGATCTTCTTGACCATGTCGTCATTGCCCGCGCCAAAGGCCTGCGCGAGCACGATGTTGGCCGCCATCCCGACGCCCATAACAGCGCCCATCAGCAGCATCATAAGGATCTGAGAGTTCACCGTCGCCGTGAGCGCGGCTTCGCCGAGCACGTGGCTCACCCAGATCGCGTTCACCGTCATCGACAGCGATTGCAGGATGTTCGAGCCCAGCAGCGGCAGTGAAAACAAAATCAGCGCCGGCGCGATCGGCCCATCGATCAGGCTGCGGCCGCGCATATGCGGTGGCATGCGCATCGCGTGCGGCGGCCGTTGCGGGGCGGCGGAGGTGGCGTCGGACATTCGGTTTCTTGTCTTTGAGTCCAGTTTTCGCCGGAAGGCTAGGGCGGAATTCGAGGTCCTGGGGCTAAGCCCTCGGAATGGTGTCGGCGATGGCCTCGGCGCGGGCGAACAAAGCCGGATCGATTGTGAGGCCCGAGGCCGCGGCGTTCTCTTTGAGTTGTTCGGGCCGGCTCGCGCCGACAATGGCTGACGCTACGTTCGGTTCGCGCAGCACCCAGGCGAGCGCAAATTGCGCCAGCGAGCAGCCGGCTTCCGCCGCGAGCGGCTTCATTTGCTCGACGGCGATGAGAACGTCCGGCCGCACCCAGTTCGCGATCGATTGGCCCATATTGTCGCTCGCGGCGCGGCTATCGGGCGGGGGCGGGGCATTCGGCGTGTATTTGCCCGAGAGCACGCCTTGCGCCAGCGGGCTCCACACGATCTGGCTCACGCCATTCGCGGCGCAGTAGGGGATGACCTTCTGCTCGGGCCGGCGCCAGAGCAGCGAATATTGCGGCTGGCTCGAAACGAAGCGCGCCACGTTCGGCAGCGCGAACGCATCGGCGATGCGCTGCGGCGGCCATTCGGAGAACCCGAGCCAGCGCACCTTGCCCGATTGCACGGCGCGGGTGAGCGCCTCCATCGTTTCATCGAGCGGCGTATCCACGTCGTAGCGGTGGCATTGGTAGAGATCGACGTAATCCATGCGCAGCCGCTTCAGGCTCGCGTCGAGCTGCTTTTCGATCTGCGCGCGCGAGAGGCCGCGGTCCGTGTCGCTCATCGGCGCAAACAGCTTGGTGCCGAGGATGTAGCTGTCGCGCTTGCGGCCAGCGAGCGCTTCGCCGAGCACCGTCTCGGCAGCGCCGCGGCCATAGACGTTCGCGGTGTCGATGAAGTTGATGCCGAGATCGAACGCGGCGTTCACGCACGCGATCGCTTTTTCCTTCTCAACGCCGACGCCGTAGGTCAGCCAGGAGCCGAGCGAAATTTCCGATACGTGGAGATCGCTCGATCCGAGCTGGCGTATGCGCATATGGCGATGTCCTGAAACGCGCTCACGTTGACCCCACGGAGGGGCGCACGGCGCAAAAACTGTGTGTTATCGTCTCCCGCGCGGTCCATACGCTGGCCCTTCTCGCGGGGCCGACGGCATGGTAGCGCCTTTTGAATGTGCGGTATGGCTCCGCCCGCGTCAACGGGCGGAAAAGCGCGTTGCGCCGGCCGGTTAGAGCCGCGTCGCGACGCAAGGGAGACGACATGAGCGCGATCAACGAGGTGACAGATCTGACAGTTCAGGATGGCGTTGCGATCCTGACTTTGAACTCGCCGCCGGTGAATGCGCTGAGCGCGCCGGTGCGCGATGGACTCTACAATGGCGTCAAGGCCGCGCTCGATGATGCGAGCGCCAAGTCGATCGTGCTGATCTGCGATGGGCGCACGTTCATCGCGGGCGCCGACATCACGGAATTCGGCGGCGCGTCGAAGGGCGCGAGCCTGTTCGACGTGCAGAACATGATCGAAGGCGCAAGCAAGCCTGTCGTCGCTGCGATCCACGGCACGGCGCTGGGCGGCGGGCTCGAAGTTGCGTTGTGCTGCCACTATCGCGTTGCGGTGCCGAGCGCGCGCTGCGGTCTGCCGGAAGTGAACCTCGGCTTGCTGCCTGGCGCGGGCGGCACGCAGCGTCTGCCGCGCATCGTCGGCCCTGAAAAGGCGCTCGATATGATGACAAGCGGCGCGCACGTGCCGGCCAAGGAATGCTTGGCGATGGGCCTGGTCGATGAGCTCGTCGATGAAGGCAAGCTGAAGGACGGCGCAATCGCGTTCGCCAAGAAGATCGTTGCCGAGAAGCGCCCGCTGAAGAAGGTGCGCGACTCGAACGAGAAGGTCGAAGCGGCACGCGGCAAGCCGGAAATCTTCGCGAATTTCCGCAAAGCCAACGCGCGCAAATTCCGCGGCTTCCTTGCGCCCGAATACAACATTCAGTGCATCGAAGCGGCGGTGAACCAGTCGTTTGACGACGGCCTCGCGACCGAGCGCAAACTGTTTGTCGAACTCGTCACGGGCCAGCAATCGGCCGCGCAGCGTTACGTGTTCTTTGCCGAGCGGCAAGTGTGGAAGATCCCGGATGTGCCGGATGACACGCCTGTCCGCCCGATCAAGAAAGTCGGCATCATCGGCGCGGGCACGATGGGCGGCGGCATCGCGATGAACTTCGCGAATGCCGGCATTCCGGTGACGATCGTTGAAGTGAAGCAAGACGCGCTGGACCGTGGCCTCAAGGTCGTGCGCGGCAATTACGAGCGCAGCGCGAAGAACGGCCGCTTCCCGGAATCGGAGGTCGATGTCCGTATGGGCCGCATCACGGGCTCGCTCAACATGGAAGACCTCGCCGACGTCGACATGGTGATCGAAGCCGTGTTCGAGCGGATGGACATCAAGAAGGACATCTTCACCAAGCTCGACAAGATCGTGAAGAAGGGCGCCATCCTCGGCACCAACACGTCGGGCCTCAATATTGATGAGATCGCGTCGGTCACGTCGCGGCCGGAAGATGTGATCGGTCTGCACTTCTTCTCGCCGGCGAACGTGATGCGCTTGCTCGAAGTCGTGCGCGCCGATCACACGTCGAAAGAGGTGATCAACACCTCGATGCAAACGGCCAAGAAGATCGGGAAGATCGCCGCGCTCGTCGGCGTGTGCCCGGGCTTCGTGGGCAACCGCATTCTCGGCGCGCGCGGGCGCGAGGCGCAAAAGCTCATCCTCGAAGGCGCGATGCCGTGGGACGTCGATAAGGCGCTCTACGATTTCGGCTTCGCGATGGGCCCGTTCCAAATGTCGGACCTTGCGGGCCTCGACATCGGCTGGGTGAAAGAAAAGTCGAACGGCGAAACGATCCGCGACCGGCTCTGCGAACTCGATCGCCGCGGCCAGAAGACGGGCGCAGGCTATTACGACTATGACGCCAACCGGAACCCGAGCCCGTCGCCGGTCACTGAAGAGATCATCAAGGAGTTCGTGACCAAGAGCGGCGCGAACCTGCGGACGTTCACGCAGGAAGAGATCATCGAGCGGCTGATCTATCCGATGATCAACGAGGGCGCGAAGATCCTCGAGGAGAAGAAGGCCATCCGCGCCTCCGACATCGATATCATCTGGATCAACGGCTACGGCTGGCCGGTCTATCGCGGCGGCCCGATGTTCTACGCTGATCAGATCGGTCTCGATAAGGTTCTCGCCAAGCTGAAGGAGTTCGAGGCGCAGATGGGCCCGGTGTGGAAACCCGCTGCGCTGCTCGAAAAATTGGTCGCCGAAGGCAAGAACTTCCAGAGCTACCGCGGCTGATCCGCACTCAACGAAAGAGTATGGGGCCGGCGCGCGCAGCGCCGGCCCTTTTTGTTGCGCCCTTGCCGCGTGCGTGAAGCACGCAATACGCCAATTTGCGCCGCGCTGCAGCGCAAGCTTGCGCGCAGGGACGGCGCCAAGCAGTAACGAACGCACCATTACAGAGATTTGCGCAGCGAGCGGCTTCACTTCGCGTGCTGCGGCGCACAAATTTCGCGGTTTTTGCTGCGGCGCACCCTGAGTCCGCCGCGTTTCCGTTGCGCGACTTTCCGGCCACACCCGGAAACGAACGAAGCGCTACGTCTCCATACTTCAAATTTGAAGCTTGTCCGTTACGGTCACTCCATTAAGGGAGAGAACCGAAAGAATGACCGCATTCGATGCGGCGGTATGTGGAATCGGGAGGGATTGAATGGCGAAAACGAAACTCTTTGCGTCCGGCTCGTCGCTGGCGGCCGCGCTGACGGTCAGCATGATCGGCGGGATCGGCTTGGCTGCTCCTGCTGCGGCGCAAGACGCTGAAGAAGATATCGTCGTCACGGGCTCTTACATTCGCGGCACGCCTGAAGATGCGGCGCTGCCGGTCGATGTGATCAGCGCCGAAAGCCTCCAACAGCAGGGCAGCCCGACGGTCGTCCAGCTGGTCAAGACGCTGACATCCACCTCGGGTGGCTCGATCGGCGAATCCAACCGATTCCTCGGTTCGACGGCCGGCGCGGCCTCGGTCAACCTGCGTGGCTTCGGCGCCAGCCGCACGCTCGTGCTGATGAACGGCCAGCGCCTCGCGATCAACGGTGCGGGCGTGGCCCTCGGCGAAGTCGTCGACATCAACCTCATTCCGACGGCCGCGATCGGCCGGATCGAAATCCTGCGCGACGGCGCGGCTGCGACCTACGGTTCGGACGCTGTCGGCGGCGTTGTGAACTTCATCACGCGCCGTGACCTCGAGGGCTTTGAAATCGACGGCAGCTATTCGGCGATCTCGGGCTCGGAAGGCGACTACGACATCAACGGCGCCTGGGGCTGGCAGAACGACCGCGGCAACATCTTGCTGACGGCCGGCTATCGCCGCCGCAGCGAGTTGCAAACGCGCGATCTTGACTACGCGCTGCTGCCGCAAGCTGCGAACCCGTTCGGCGGCTGGTCGGCTGCGGGCAATCCGGGCGTGTTCGCGACTGGCACCGCGCCGCAACTCGCGACCGGCTCGTTCACGTCGCAATTCCAAGACGTCGGCTGCACGCTGCTCGGCGGCAACCCGGGCGCGGTGAGCGCCGCGACGCCGGCCGGCTCGTGCGGCTATCCGTTCACGAACCACGACAACATCGTCAACGACGAGTACCACTATCAACTGTTCGGCGAAGTGAACTACGAGCTCGCCGACAATCTCGACTTCCACGTCGAAGCGATGTGGACGCGTCACGATGTGCCGGAAGAGCGTGTCTCGGCCGCGCAATCGACCACGCAATGGCCGGCGCCGATCGCCGCTTCCGGCGGTTCGGCTGGCGGCGGCACCTCGCCGTATCCGGCGACTGGCCTCAACCAGCAATCGCGCTTCTACGTGCCGGGCACAAACCCCGGTCTCGTTGCGCTGATGACGGCGTGCCCCGCCAGCATCGGCGGCGCCAACTGCGCCAACGCGCTCGCGAACGGCGCCATCGCCTCGCAAACGCTGTGGCGTCCGGCCGCTCTCGGCGGCACGCCGCTCAACCAGCCTGACGGCGCCGACACGCAACGCCGCATGGCGCAAGCGTTCCGCGTTTCGGGCGGCCTCAGCGGCGAATTCGGCGACAGCGGCATCGGCTGGACGACGAACGTCACGTACATGCAGCTCGAAGGCGTCCAGGAAACGCCGGACCTTGCAGTCAACCGCATCCAGCTCGCGCTGCGCGGCTTGGGCGGCCCTGGCTGTAACCCGGTGACGGGCACGCCGGGCGTCGGCAACTGCCTCTGGTTCAACCCGTTCTCGAACGCGATCCAGCAGAGCTCGATCAACGGCGCGACAAACCCGAACTACAACCCGGCGCTCGCCAACTCGCCGGTGCTGTGGAATTGGATGCACATCTACCAAGTCGCTGAGATCACCAGCACGCTGTTCACGGCGGAAGGCGTTCTCAACGGCGAATTGCCGATCGACTTCGGCGGCGGCAACGTCGCGTGGGCGTTTGGCGGCCAGTGGCGCTACGACGAAATTGAGCGCAACTACAATGCGCCGGGCAACTCGGACATCACGCCGTGCGTCGACAGCCCGCCTTACGGCGATGGCCTGCCGGTTTGCTCGGGCGGTACGGGCGCCTTCACGTTCTACGCGGGTCAGCAAAACGAAAGCCGCGACCGGAACGTCTCTTCGCTGTTTGGCGAAGTCCAAGTGCCGATCACGGACAGCTTCGAAATCAGCGGCGCTGTGCGTTACGAAGACTACGGCGGCAACATCGGCGGCACGACCAACCCGCGCGTTTCGGCGCGTTGGCAAGTGATGCCGTGGATCGCGGTTCGTGGTTCGGCGGGTTCGACGTTCCGCGCGCCCAGCCAAGCGGCGATCAGCCCCGGCTTTGCGCGTCAGCTCGGCCAGTTCACCGATCCGACAACGAGCCTCAGCCTCTATCGTCCGGTCGATGTGTACGGCAATCCGAACCTCGTTCCGGAAACGGCTGACACGTACAACGTCGGCTTCATCGTCGAGGCGGGTGGTTTCCGGGCGACCGTCGACTACTTCAACTTCAAGTTCCAAGACGAGATCACGACCGAGACGCAAGCGAGCGTTTACAGCACCATGTTCCCGGGCGCCGCGGCGGCCGGCTGGCAGTGCAACAACGCAACGCTCGCCTCGCGCTTCACGTTCGCGTCGGGCCCGTCCGCGCAGGTCAACCCGGTCACGGGCACGAACTGCCACCCGGGCAACTTCCTCGGCATTGCGATCAACGTGATCAACGGCCCGCCGGTCGATACCTCGGGCGTCGACCTGACGATGAGCTACGATTGGGACGATGTCCTCGGCGGCGCGTTCACGATCGGCGCGGATGCGACGTACCTGATCGAGTATCAGCGCGGCGCGGTTCGCACGCTCGATGGCATCACCATCGCGGCGCCGACCGATCGGGCCGGCACGTCGGAACTCGTCACCGCGTTCTACTCGTACCCGGAATGGCGCGGGAATCTGTGGTTCAACTACAACCACGGCCCGGCGAACCTGCGTTGGACGGTGCACTACATCGAAGGCACGCAGGACCGTAACCACGACATCGATCCGGGCGCGGGCGTCGTTTGGCCAAAGCGCGGCGATTACGTCCAACACGACGTGACCGCGCGATTCGAACTGCCGTGGGATCTCGATCTGACCGCGAGCGTGCTGAACGTGTTCAACGACGCGCCGCCGTTCACGCGCAGCCAGTACAACTACGACTACACGAACGCGAACCCGCTTCCGCGCGTGTTCGAAGTCGGCTTCCGCAAGGCCTTCTAGGGCACGGAATCCGCGTCTCCTCCCTCGCCCTGACCCGGCGGGATTTCTCGGGCGGCCCCTTCACGGGGGCCGCCCTTTCTTTTTGTATGCGAAGCGTAGCTTACGTTTCCGTAGCGTCAATTGAGCCACAGGCCGTCTCAAAAGAGCGGTATGACGCTCACGTAAAGCACCCCATCGGCTTGTGAGGGCGGGCGGGGGCGGCACACGATGGTTCCCGGCAAGGCTGCGCAGACGGCCTGCGGCGAGGAGGAAACGTCATGGCCAAGCAGAAAAAAGGTGCGCTGTTCGGGACAGGATCGTCCCTGGTTGCAGCGCTGACGATCGGCGCCTGGGGCGCCGGCGCGGTGCAAGCCGCGCATGCGCAGGATGCTGAAGAAGATATCGTCGTCACCGGTTCGTACATTCGCGGCACGCCGGAAGACGCCGCGCTCCCGGTTGACGTCATCTCCGCGCAGGACTTGCAGCAGCAGGGCTCGCCGCAAGCGCTCGACTTGATCAAGTCGCTCCCGATCGTCGGGCCGGTGCTTGGCGATTCGAACCAGTTCTCCGCCGCCGCGCAGGGCGCTTCGGGCGCGGGCACGCTCAACCTGCGGGGCATCGGCGCCAGCCGCACGCTCGTTTTGCTCAACGGCCGTCGCATCGGCCCCTCGCTCGCCGGCGCAGTCGACACCAACTTGCTGCCGGTCAACGCAATCGGCCGGATCGAAATTCTGAAAGACGGCGCGGCCGCGACCTACGGCTCCGACGCGATCGCGGGCGTCGCCAACTTCATCACGCGCCGTGATCTCGAGGGCCTGGAAGTCGCGGGCGAGTATCGCGCGATCGAAGGATCGGACGGCGACTGGACCGGCGCACTGAACTGGGGCTGGCGCGGCGATCGTTCGAACGTGTTCGTCTCGGTCGGGTATCAGCATCGCTCCGAATTGACGTCGCTCGATCGCGATTGGGCGAACCGGCCGTACACCGAAAACCCGACAGGCTGGTCGGTGCTCGGCAATCCGGGCGCATTCCTGCCGCTCAACGGCGCAACACCGACGGCCGGCGTCACGCGGGATGCAAACTGCAACGCGGTCGGCGGCTTCGCGACGTTCTCGGGCGCGACGGCGGCGTGCTACTTCACGTACGTTCCGTACGACAACCTCGTCGAAGAGCAGGATCAGTTCCAAATCTACGGTGAGCTCAACACCGAGATTGCGGACGATATCGATCTGCATGTCGAAGCTTATTGGGCGCGCAACGAGATTCCGGGCATCCGGTTCTCGCCAGCCTATCCGCCGACGCAGGGGCCGAATGGTCCGGGCAGCGTCGGTGCGTTCACCGTGCCGGCAAGCGCGCCGGGCGCACAGACCGCGCTGCAGCAAGCGGGCCTCGCCGCGGTCATCCCGACCACCAACTTGATCTCGCTCACGCTGTGGCGCCCGCTCGGCAACGGCGGCAACATCGCGACGGGCGGTGGGCAAGTCGGTTATCGCGACTACGACGCTTGGCGCGTGTCGGCCGGTCTGACCGGCGAGATTTTCGGCGGCATCGGCTGGGATCTCGCGGCGACCTATTCCGAGAGCAACACGGAGCAGGGCACCACCGACATCCTGATCGAGCGTCTGCGCCAAGCGCTTCGCGGCTATGGCAGCCGCGTGAACGCCGCGGACGATTGCAGCGCGGCTGACGCCGCCGTTCCCGGCAATGCCGGCAACGCGGCAGTGGGCTGCTACTACTACAACCCGTTCTCCAACGCGTACCCGACCAATCTCGCGACCGGCCTCGCCAATCCGGGCTACGTCGCGGCCAATGCGAACAACCCGGAAGTCGTCGCGTGGCTGTTCGATCTGCAAAAGATCGACATCCAGCAAGAGCCAGCTCGTCGTCGATCTCGTGTTCGATGGCGAGACGGGCATCGCGCTCGGCGGCGGCAACGTGGCGTGGGCGGCGGGCGGCCAGTGGCGGCGCGGCGAATATCGTCAGTCGCTCGGCAGCAATTTCTACAACGCCGATCAGACGCCGTGCCCGCTCGTGGGTGACTTCACCTGCTCAGTGCGCACGGGCCCGTATATCTTCCTCGGCCAAAACCGGCCGCAGTCGCTGGATGACAACATCTACGCCGTGTTCGGCGAAGTGAACGCGCCGCTGACCGACGCCCTCAACGTGAACTTCGCGGTTCGCTACGAGGACTACGGCGGCCAAACCGGCGCGACGACCAACCCGAAGCTCGCGGTTCGCTGGCAGATCGCCGACTTCCTCGCGCTGCGCGGCTCAGTCGGCACCACGTTCCGCGGCCCGACGCAGAACAACCGCGCTAACTCGGTCGTGACGTCGCTCGCGGGCATCCAGGCGGCGAACAACAACTTCAAGTCCGTCGATATCTTCGGCAATCCGGCGATCGGCCCGGAAACGGCGCTCGCCTACAACATCGGCGGGATCTTCGAATCCGGCCCGGTGCGTGTGATCGTCGATTACTGGAACTTCGATATCGAGGATCAGATCCTCACCACGCCGGCGCAAGCCATCGCCAACGCCGTCGGCAACGGCCCAGGCACGGGCGCGCAGGTCGTCAACTGCGCCCACCCGCTGCGCAACCTGGTCACGTTCGCGAACAACAACACCTGCACGCAGGGCGTGACCGTCGGCAACGACATCGCGCGTGTTCGCACCGATTGGGTCAACGGCCCGGAGCTCAAAATCTCCGGTATCGATGCGCAGATCGATCTGGCGTTCGATGACGTGTGGGGCGGCTCGCTTAGCATGGGCCTCGCGGGCAGCTATATCCTCAACTACGAGACGGCGGCGTTCGTCCGCGGCGGCACGACCCTGCAAGGCGCGTATGATGCGGTTGGCTACGCCAACTACAACCGCGCGCCCGGCACCGTCTCCGAACTTCGCGGCACCGGCTACATCAACTGGAGTTCTGGCCCCGCGAACATCCGTTACCAGCTGAACTACATCGGCGGCGTGACGGACGATCGCGCGCCGGTGCTGGTGCAGGTGGCGTCGCAAGCTGCAGCTTGCACCGTCGCCAACGCCAACTGCCTGCCGGTGACGATCGGGCGTGAGGTCGACGATTTCATCACGCACGATGTGTACCTGACGCTCGATCTGCCCGCCGACACCACGATCTCGGCGCCGGTCGTCAACATCGCCGATCAGGATCCGTCCGAGGCGCGGCTCGAACTCAGCTACGATCCGTTCATCGGCAATCCGCTTGGCCGGACGTTCGAAATCGGCATTCGCAAGCGGTTCTAGACGTCCTCGAAACTCTCTCACCCAATCTTCCTTGGGCGGCTCCTTCGGGGCCGCCCTTTTTCTTGGCGTGATGGCGCGTGGTCTTGGGCGGTTGACGCGCGCGCTAACCTTCGCACCACAAAGACTGACGCTCACACCACTATCTGTAGCGTATGCTTCGCTTCCGTAGCGTCATTCGCGCAACACCACTCCGCCAATGTGCCCGCGATAATCGAAAACTCGGTATCTCGCGCTTGCCCAGCCGGAAATCGGCGCCCCACGATGGCGCATGGCGGACCCCCATAAATAACGGGCTGCCGGGTCAGGGAGGGAGCATTTTATGGCCAAAGGTAAGTTGTTCAGCACGGGCTCGCGGCTTGCCGCTGCGTTAACACTGGGCATTGCTGGCGCCGGTATGGCGCAGCAAGCGAATGCGCAGGACGCCGGGACTGAAGAAGACATCGTCGTCACCGGCTCCTACATCCGCGGCACGCCGGAAGACGCCGCGCTGCCGGTCGATGTCATCACCGCCGAAACGCTCGCGGAGCAGGGCTCGCCGACTGTCGTCCAGTTGGTCCGCACCATCACCGCAGCCGGCGCATCGTTTGGCGAAGGCTATCGCTTCGGCGGCGCGCCAGCGGGCGCGGCCACCGTCAACCTCCGTGGTCTCAGCTCGATCCGTACGCTCGTTCTGATGAATGGCCGGCGCTTTGCGCCATCGGTCGTTATCGCAGGCGGCAACGCGGTCGACCTCAATATGCTTCCGCAAAGCGCGATCGGGCGCGTTGAAGTGCTGCGCGATGGCGCGGCCGCGACGTACGGCTCGGACGCGGTCGGCGGCGTCGTCAACTTCATCACGCGCCGCGATCTCGAAGGCTTCGAGGTCGATACGGAATACACCGCGATCGAAGGATCGGATGGCGATTATCGCGCGAGCCTCGCCTGGGGCTGGCAAGGCGATAACGGCAACATCCTGATCAGCGGCGGCTATCGTCACCGCTCGGAATTGCAAACGCTCGATCGCGATTGGGCGGTTCGGCCCTATGCCGGTCTTCCGTCGTCCGGCGGCTGGTCTGCGGCGGGCAACCCCGGTTCATATCTGCTCAACACCGGCGCCTCGACGCGCGATGCTGCCACGGGCGCCATCACCTCCGGCACCTGGGCGACGAGCATTGTCGATCCGGGCTGTGTCGCCGCGGGCGGCGCACAATTGGCGCCAGGCGGGACATGCCAATTCCAGTTCTCGCGGTTCGAGAACCTGACGAACCCCGAAGACAACTATCACCTCTATTCAGAAGTGAACTACGAGCTCGCGGAAGACCTCGACTTCCACGCTGAAGTGGCTTGGTTCCGCTATAACTCCGATCAGCGCGCTTCGCCGATGAACCAAACGGCGCAGTTTCCAGCGCCGATCAACGCAAGCGGCGGGTCGCCGGGCGGCGGCGTCAGCCCATTCCCTTCGGCTTCGGGTGAATTCTCGCGGTACTTCATCCCGCGCAGCAACCCGGGCCTCGTTTCATTGTTCACGGCGTGCGCCGCGCCACTCACAGGCGCGCAATGCGCCGGCGCGTTGGCGAACGGCGTGATCACCAGCCCCTCTGGCTGGCGCCCGGCTGGCAACGGCGGCAACCTTTATCAACCCGATGGCGCCGACCACCAGTTCAACGAGAACGATGGCTTCCGCTTCTCGACGTCGGTTACTGGCTCGACGTTCTGGGATGTGGGTTGGAACGCGGCGGTCACGTACACCGATACGACGCGTTTCGTTCGCATCTATGACCAGAGCATCAACCGTCTCCAACTCGCCCTGCGCGGGCTTGGCGGTCCAAACTGCAACCCCCGTCCGACTGGGCAGGGCGGCGATTACGATATCGCGACAGATGCTCCGACTGCCGCAGCGCTTTCCTCGGGCCGCTGCTCCTATTGGAATCCCTTCTCCAACTCGACGCAGGCGTACACGGGCGTCGTGCCGTCGCCGCAATCCACTAATCCGGCGCTTGCGAACACCGCGGCGCTGGCGCGTTGGATGACGGCGGAACTGACCTCGAACACGATCACGCAGAACCTGACGGGCGACTTCGTCCTCGATGGCTCGCTGCCGATCGAATTGTGGGGCGGGCCGATCCAGTGGGCGGCGGGCGTCCAGTATCGCTATGACCGTGTCGCGTATTCGACCAACGCGGCGTACGACATCACGCGTTCTGGCTGTCCGGATAGCCAGCCCTATGGCGATGGCAATCCGATCTGCAACAACTCGGGCAGCACGCTCTTCTTCGTTGGCAACAGCCCCTACGATATCGATCGCGTCAGCACGGCGATATTCACCGAACTCCGTCTGCCAGTGACGGATAACTTCGAGATTTCCGCCGCGCTTCGCCACGAAGAGTTCAGCGGCCTCGAAACGACCGATCCGCGGATTTCGGCGCGCTGGCAGGTGGTGGACTTCCTGGCGCTCCGCGCCTCGGCAGGCTCCACGTTCCGCGCTCCACCGCAATCGCTGCTGATCCCCGAAGCCAATCGCGGCCTGACGAACTTCACCGGCATCGGCGTCTATCGGCCCACCGATCTCTACGGCAATCCGAACCTGCGTCCGGAATCGGCTGAAACGATCAGCGCCGGCTTCATCGTCGATCTCGGCAACTTCCGCTTCACGGCGGACTACTTCGACTACACGTTCGAAGACGAGATCACGACGGAATCGGCGACCGGTCTGTTCTCGGCGTTCTACACGCCGGCTGGCGGATCGATTAACGGCGTGCCGCAAGCGCAGTTCTGCACAAGCCCGGATCCGACCGTCGCTGAACTGCGCAGCCGGATCAACTTCGCCTCGGGCTGCCAGACCGGCAACTCTGCGACGAACTTCCTTGGTCTGTTGGAGTACAACTGGATCAACGGCGGCACGATCGAAACTTCGGGCGTCGACTTCTCATCGACTCTCGACTTCGATGAAGTGTTCGGCGGAAACCTCACCTTCGGTGTGGACGGCACGTATCTGATGGAGTGGAGCCGCGGCGCGCTAACCTCGCCGTTCCTCCCGGGCATCACGATCCAGGCGCCGATCGAGCGCGTGGGCCGGGCCGATGGCCTCGTGTTCTTCTATTCGTACCCCGAGTGGAAGGCGAACGCGTACATCAACTTCAACACCGGCCCGCTGAACGTGCGTTGGACGACGCGCTACACCAGTGGCGTGGATGACATCGCATTCGGCGTCGCATCGCCGCTGCCGATCGACTCGTTCACGGCGCACGACATCACGCTGCAATACGGCCTCGAAGAGCTCCCTGGCTCGCCGACGCTCACGTTCAGCGTGCTGAACCTTACGGACCAGGATCCGGCATGGGATCCGCGGACGCAGTACAACTACGTTCCGTTCTCGTCCGACATCGTCGGCCGGCAATTCGAAGTCGGTCTGCGGGCGCGCTTCTAAGCGCGAGGTCACTCCTCGATCCACAAACTGGGCGGCCCCTGCGGGCCGCCCTTTTCTTTGTGCGGGGACGCCAGCGCACACACGCGTGTCCGCGCCGCACGGGCGGTTCGAATTGTCGAGTGCTTGCAGTAAAGCGCGCTGCTAGTCGCAGAGCAGGCCCAGCATGGTCGGCTTAGCCATCAGCGCCACCGCTTCGGCGCGATCGGCGCCGCGCACCCAGGCGCTAAACTCGGCCGCCGCGTTGAGCGCGATCTTCAGCATGTGCGCGCCGACCGCAGGATCGATCGCGCGGATCGAGCCGTCCGTCACGCCGTCGGCGATCATTGCGCCAAAGCGATCGGTGATGCGCAGCGACCGCTCGGTGACGCTCGCCTTCATCGGCTCGGGCAGGGCGCCGAGCGCAAGCGTGCGCAAGAGCGGGCCACGGTCAGAGTTTTGAAACTGCACCAGCGTCGCGACGACATCGGCCAGATGCGTGTAAGCGGAGCCCGCATCCGCCATCGCATGGTGCTGCACCTGGCGCACCAGATCGTGCGTGCGATCGAAGCAAGCGACGACGAGTTCGTCCTTGGCTTCGTTGTGATGGTAGAAGGAGCCCTTGGTGACGTTGAGCTCAGCGGAGATCTTCTCCACCGAAGCGCCACGATAGCCGAGCCGATTGATGAGGCGCGTCGACGCGATGAGGAACGTCTCGCGCGCCGTATCGCGCGCTTCCGGCAGCCCCAGCTGATCTTCACCAATGATGTGCGGCGACCAGGCGCCGGGATGGGCGGAAAACCCTTCCAGCATAACGTCGATCAGCCGGTCGCGGACGCGCGGATAATCCTCGACGTCATAGCGATTGAGCCAGGACGCGCTCCAGAACACGTGTTCCAGCAACAGATACGTGCGCGCATGCAGCGCGTTGCGATCGAACAGGCGATCGCCGCCCGAGAACAGATCGCGCGCGCCGCGCACCATGCCGGCATACGCCTCGTTGACGATGCTTAGATGCGGCTCTTCCAGCGTGCGGATGTCGAGAAACTGCACCAACGGAGCGCCTTCGCCGCCGCGTCGCATCGCGTGCCGCTGGAAGAAGAGATCGGTGAACTTGGCGATGCGCGCGCGCGGCCCGTTCTCCCGAAGCGCCTCGCGGATCATGTCCGTGATGCGCTCGATCCCGGCCAGAAAGCACGCGGCCGCGAGGTCTTCCTTCTTGCGAAAATAATAGGTGACGCTCGTCGTGTTGAGATCGACCTGCGCGGCGACCTCCGCGAGCGTCATGCCTTTGACGCCTTGGCGATTAAGCACGTCGGTCGCGGCGGCGACGATCGCCTCCCGCTTCTTCGCGTACCGAGCTGTCGAGGCCGCCGCAGCGGTATCGCGAACCATGTCTAGGTGCCGTCCTTCGTCCCGCCTGGGCGGCGAGGGGCAAGTCTAGTGCGTATAACGGCGGTGTGAAAGGTCGCGCGCCGAAAGACGCGCCCTAATCGCCAATGCGCGCCAGGAACGCCGCATCGCGCGGCGCACTGACGAAGCCCTCGCCAACCGAGAACTGAAGCGGACGCGTTTCACCCCCGCCAAGCGAGATTTCCAGCGCGTCGATTGGCTGGAACCGCGCAAAGTCGCCAGCCACGAACGGCACATAGCGATCCTGCGCATGAACGATCAGCACGCGCGCGCTATCGCTGGGCAGCATGGGCGATACGGCTTCGGCGTGGTTGTGCGGATCGGCGCGCAACAGCCACATCCGCAGCGGCGGAAGATCCGTCTCTCCCGTGCGTTGCCAGTAATAGGTCAGCTCGAAGAAGAGGGCGCGGTGATCCACCATGACGGCGGTGAAGGGGCCGTGTTCGCGCGCGCGCTCCGCTGTCTCTCTGGCCGTTGTGCGCCAGCCGCGGCTGTCTTCGATGGCGTTGCCAAGCCCGGCCGCGTTGGCGAACGACGGCGAGATCATCGCCGCCATCATGAAGAGGCCGAGCACGGCGTGGCTCGCAGTTGCGGCGGCGAGCACAAGCCGCCCCCGCGCGCTTTGTGTGAACCGCCCCGAGAGCCAAACGATTGCGGCCGGGTAGGCGGTCGCGGCCCAATTGGCGTGCGCGTGGCTCACAAGTGACTGGGCCAGGATCACCGCCAACGGCGGCGCGACAAAGCTGATCAGCAGCCGATCGCGCACATCGAGCGCGGAAGGCGCGCCAAGCGCGCGTCCGATCGTGATCGCGAGCGCGACGATGAGGATCGGCCCCATCACGAGCGCTTGGCCCGCGATGAACTCGATCAGCTCATCGGGATGCAGCCCGAATCGCGAGAGGCCTGAATTGGCGGCGGTGTGCGAGATCGTGGCGAAGCTATTGGCGGCGTTCCATGCGAGATTTGGCGCCAGCACCAACGCCGCGATCGCCAGCGCCAGCGCGCCGCGTGTTGAGAGCAGCGTCTTGCGCAGCGCGGGCTCCCATATCGCCGCGAGCGCCGCGCACGCCACGAAATAGAGCATCGCGTATTTCGCGAGCGCGCCGAGCCCGATAGCGGCCCCGAGCGCGATGGCCCACGCCCAGCGCCCGGTTTCGTACAGCCGCCACAGCGCATAGAGCGCCGCCGCCCAAAGCGGCATCAGCAGCGCGTCGGTCGACATCACGGCTGACGAAAGCCAGATCGCCGGCATCGCGAGCCAGCCGGCCCCGGCCCAAAACCCCGCCCATGGCCCATACATCCGCCGGCCGAGCAGGAAGAGCACAATGGCGGCGCCGGTCTGGGCAAACGGGGCGGTGAGCCGCACAGCCCACTCAGCGTTGCCGAATACCGCAGTGGTCGCGGCGATCGCCCAGGCCACCAGCGGCGGCTTTGAAAAATATCCCCAGTCCAGCGTCCGCGACCAATACCAGTACTGCGCCTCGTCGAACTGGAGCTCGAGCGGGCTTGCCGCCAGCGCCGCCAGGCGCAGAGCCAACACCGCCGCGGCGGCCAGCAAAAACGCGGAGGTCGGACGATCGAGGCGCGCGGCCGGCATCTAAACTCTCTGTGGAATTGGCCGACTTAGCTCAATTTGTGTTCTCGGCGCCACGGGGCGCGGCGCCGACTCATTCCGGTGTCGCAAATCATTCATCAGGTTGTTAACGGACCTTCGGACTCGCGCGATAGGGGTCCGAAACAAGGCGGGTATGGGGCGATGCCGTGGCGGCGCCGCTCGGTCTTGGGGCACAGGGGATATATGATGCTGTCGAAGAAGCTCTTCAGCGGCGCCGCACTGACGGCGCTGACGCTCGCTATGAGCGCGCAGGCGTTTGCTCAGGAAACCACCGGCGCGGTGCGCGGCTCGGTCACCGAGACAGACGGGACGCCGATCGCCGGGGCTAACGTCACGGTTGTCCATACGCCCTCGGGCACCCGCCGCTCGGAAGCGACGGATGCGAGCGGCGTGTTCGATTTGCGCGGGCTGCGCGTCGGCGGCCCGTACACAATCGAATTCACGGCCGATGGCCACCAGGGCGAGCGCGTCGAAGGCGTCACGATCAGCATCGGCGACCCCTTCCGCATCACCGCCGATCTTGAGCCCTCCGAAAACGAGATCGTCGTCACCGCGACGCGCTCGGGCCTTTCGGGCGAAGTGGGCACCACGACGGCGATGGGCCGCGACGACATCGCGGGCGTCGTCTCCGTGCAGCGCGACATTCGCGACATGGCGCGCCGCGACCCGCTCGTGACGCAAGACGTCGGCGCTGCGCGCGGCGGCGGCGGGCAGGGCGGCATCTCGATCGCCGGCTCGGCGCCGCGCTCGAACCGCATCACGGTCGACGGCATGCAGGCCGGCGACGATTTCGGCCTCGTCACCAACGGCCTCTCCACGCTGCGCGGCCCCGTCTCGATCGACGCGGTGCAGGAATTTTCGGTGCAGGTCGTGCCGTTCGACGTCGAGAACGGCGACTTCACCGGCGGCGCGCTCAACATGGTGCTGCGTCAGGGCACCAACGATTTCCAAGGCACGCTCTTCCTCAACTACCTGAACGATGGGTTCGTCGGCGAAAGCCTGCGCGGCGTTTCGGTGCCGACGATCGTTCGCCAGGAAAACTATGGCGGCTTCATCGGCGGCCCGATCATCCAGGACACGCTCTTCTTTGCGGCGTCGTACGAGTACTACGAATCCGCTGACATCACCGCGCGCGGTCTCGCGGGCGAAGGCTTCGCCAACGTGCTCGCCGGCTTTGGCGGCACGGGCACGACGCTTTCACGCGCCGATCTCAACCTCGGCCTCGCGGGCTACTCTGGTTACGCGGTCTCTACGCGCTTCGCGCCCGGCGACTTCCTGCTCACCGCGCCGATCAGCGACGAGAAGTGGACGACGCGACTCGATTGGAACATCACCGACGATCACACCGCATCGGTAAGCTACCGCACGGCTGAATCCTCGCTGATGATCCGGGATTTCCCCGCGCAGCGCGGTGATATGAGCACCGGCTGGTACGCGGCCGCGGATACGGAAGAAGTTTACACCGCCCAGCTCAACTCGAACTGGTCGAACAATTTCTCGACCGAGTTCCGCGCCAGCTTCCGCAACTACGAGCGCCGGCAGGAGCCGCCGGGCGGCCAAGATTTCGGCGCAGTGCAAATCTGCTTCACGCAGGAGCTCGGCACGATCGTCGGGGGCAACACAATCTGCGGCAACGCCGCCGATTCCTCACGCACGATCATCGACTTCGGCGCCGACGCCAATCGCCACGCCAACTACCTGAACACGACGAACACGCAATTTGCGGGTTCGGGCGAATATCAGATGGGCGACCACCTGCTGAAGTTCGGCGGTCAGTTCCAGGGCATCGAGGTCGATAACCTCTTCGTCAACGGCGCGGACGGCACGTTCTACTTCGACTCGATCGATGCGTTCGCGCGCGGCGAGATGAGCCGCTTCCAGTACACCAACACAGCCAGCGGCAACGCCGAAGATGGCGCGGCGCGCTTCACCTACGCGATCAACACGCTGTTCGCGCAAGACACATGGGACATCACGCCGGATCTCACGATCAACTACGGCCTCCGGTACGACTTCTACACGTCGGACGACACGCCCCGGCTCAACCCGTACTTCCTCGCGCGCACCGGTTTCGCGAATACCGAAACCTATGACGGGCGCGATGTGCTGATGCCGCGCTTCTCGTTCAACTACACGCCAGACACCTGGTACTCGGTTTCGGGCGGCATCGGCCTCGTGTCGGGCGGTGCGCCGGACGTGTTCCTCTCGAACTCGTTCTCGAACACCGGCGTGCTCACGGCGGGCGTCGATATCCGCCGCACGGGCCCGACGACGTGCCTTGAGAACAACTCGAGCACGGCGCTTACGGCGGCGCAGTGCGCGGTGCTGCTCAACGTCAATCGCGCCGATCCGAACCTCTTCTACAACATCCCCTCGGGCACGGTTTTGGGCTCGCCGTTCAGCGCCCAGACGCTGGTCACGCAGTTCGATCCGCTGAACCCGGCCAACGCCGGCAGCGCGCTCGCGAACGGGCAGGCGGTCAACGCGCTGCATCCGGACTTCGAGATTCCAGCCGATTGGAAGGCGAACGTTGCATTTAATGCCGATCTCTTCGGCCTTGAGTGGGGCTTGCACCTTGTCGCCACGCGCTCGCACGAGTCGGTGGCGTTCACCGACACGCGCGCGCGTCTGCTCGTCATTCCCAACCCAACAGGTGCGGATGCGGCGGCTGGCGTGGTGGCCGGCCAGCAGCGCACGCCGGACGGGCGCCTGCGCTATGACGGCCTGACCATGTCGACCGCCGATCGCAACCTGCGCGGCATGGCGGTCACATCGGCGATCAGCGCCAACCGCGATATCGTTGCGTACAACCCCGATGAGACCAGCTGGTCGTTCACGACCGCGGTCTCGGTCGGACAGGAATACGACAACGGGCTCAGCTTCCAACTCGCCTATGCGCGCCAGGAAGGTGAGGATTACGGCGGCTACGCCCAGTTCGGCACCACGGCGAGCGGTTTCTACGGTGAGCAATATACGGATCTCGACCCGAACCGCTCGACGCTAGGCCGCTCGAACGGCGAGATTCAAGACTCGTTCAAGCTCGATCTCGGCTGGCGCGGGGAAGTATTCGGCGAACTCGAAACGCGCGTGACGCTGTTTGCCGAGCATCGCACGGGCCGCCCCATCAACTTCTTGATGGTGCAGCCGGGCGGCACGGGCCGGTCCAGCATCTTCGGCGTGAACCGCTCGGACAACCTGCTCTATGTGCCGGATCTCGGGACCTGCACGGGCGCGAACCTCGCTTGCGGCCTCGTGACGTTCGACAGCGCGGCCACGCGTGACGCGTTCGTGGGCCTCATCAACCGCTATGGCCTCGGTCAGGGCATCGTTGAGAAAGGCGCGGCGAACAACCCGGACATCACGCAGATGGACCTGCAACTCAGTCAAGAGCTGCCGGGCCTCTATCCCAACCATCGCGCGCGCATCCAGTTCGACATCTCGAACGTCCTCAACCTGCTCAACGACGAGTGGGGCATCGTTGAGGAGTTCAGCGACAGCCGCGCCAATGGCCGCGTCATCGACGTCGCGTGTGCGGACGCTTCGGGCGCCGCTGTCGCGACCACGAGCGCGGTGTGCTCGCGCTATCGCTACTCGAACTTCAACGGCACGGTTTGGAACTCGCCGCAGGTCAACACGAACGAATCCCGCTGGGTCGTTCAGGTCGGCCTGCGCTACGAATTCTAAGCGCCGGTACATTGGAACATGACGGGCGGGGCGGCTTTCGGGCCGCCCCGCTTCGTTTGGGCGCTTCGTTGTGAGCGAGGCCCCGGCGCGCTACATGAGCGGCATGGCTGAAACCATTCACCTGCCGCCCGAATGGGCGCCGCATCGCGCGATCTGGACGGCCTGGCCGTTCGATGAGGCCGAGTGGGGCGGGGATGTCGAGCCCGCGCGCGCCGAAATCGCCGCCATGATCCGCGCGCTCGCCGATCACGATGGCGACCGTGTTCGCGTGCTTGCGCGTGCGGGTGCGCCGCTTGAGAGCGCGGAGGCGGCCATCGGCGATTGCGCCGAGGTGATCGAAGCGATCTACGGCGACAGCTGGCTGCGCGATACCGGGCCGATCTTCGTCAAACGCGCCGGCGCGCGCGGCGCAGTCGCGTTCTCAGTGAACGGCTGGGGCGGCAAGTATGTGATGGACGGCGATGAGCAAGTCGCCGCGCAGGTCGCGGGCTGGGCCGACGCGCCGCTCGCGCGTGCGCCCTTCGTGCTCGAAGGCGGCGCGATCGACAGCGACGGCGAGGGCACGGTGCTGACGACGCGCCAGTGCCTGCTCAATGCAAACCGCAACGGCTGGGACGAAGCCGGCGCGGAACGCGCGCTCGGCGAAGCACTGGGCGTGAGGAAGATCATCTGGCTCGATCAGGGCCTCGCCAACGACCATACCGACGGCCACGTCGATAACATCGCGCGTTTTGTGGCGCGTGGCCGCGTCGTGTGCATGTCGCCCGGCAAAAACGATCCAAACACCGAAGCGCTGGACGCAATCGCGCGCGCGCTTGAAGCTGCGCGCGATGCACAGGGCCGCAAGCTGGAGGTGATCCGCATCCCAAGCCCGGGCCGCGTGCTGAACGCAGAGGGCGAGGTCACACCCGCTTCGCATATGAACTTCATCATCGGCAACCGCTCGGTCGTCGTGCCGATCTATTCCGATACGGGCGATGACGCCGTGAACGCGCTCGCGCCGCTCTTTCCGGATCGCCGCGTCGTCGGGCTCTCGGCGCACGCGGTGCTTGCGGGCGGCGGCGCGTTTCACTGCATCACGCAGCAGGAGCCTGCGTAATGGCCGCGCCCCTCCATTTCTGGTTTGAGTTCGCCTCGACCTATTCCTATCCCGCCGCGATGCGCATTGAAGACGAAGCGCGCAAGCGCGGCGTGCACGTCGAATGGCGCCCGTTCCTGCTTGGGCCGATCTTCAACGATCAGGGCCTGCAGGATTCACCGTTCAACATCTACGAGGCCAAGGGCGCCTACATGTGGCGCGATATGGAACGCATCTGCGGCCTGCTGGATCTTCCGTTCCAACGGCCCGATCCATTTCCGCAAAACGGTCTGCTTGGCGCGCGGGTCGCAACCGCGCTTTCGGATGCGCAGCGGCCGGCGTTTGTGCGCGCGCTTTACACGGCTGAGTTCGGCCGAGGCGAACAGATCAGCGATCCGGCTGTGGTGCGCGCAGCGCTCCAGGAGGCGGGGGCCGCGCCAGATATGACGCTCGCGGCCGCCCAATCGGCGCCCGTGAAGGAAAAGCTGCGCGAAGCGACGGAGCAGGCGCGCGCGTTCGGCATCTTCGGCGCGCCGAGCTGCACGGTGCGCGGGGAGCTATTCTGGGGGAACGATCGATTGGAAGATGCGCTGGATTGGGCGGTGAAGACGTGACGCGCACGCTCACTGTCGCCGCGATGCAGGCCGCGTTCGGCGAGGATATGAACGCGAACATCGCTAAGGTCGCGTCGCTCACGCGCGCGGCGAAGGCGAAGGGCGCGGATGTCGTGCTGCCGCCGGAGTTGTTTCAGGGGCCGTATTTCTGCACGTCGCAGGAAGAGCGCTGGTTCGCCGGGGCCTACCCCGCTGCAACACATCCGTGCGTCACGGCGCTCGCGCCGCTTGCAAAGGAGCTGGGGATCGTGATTCCGGTCTCCATCTTCGAGCGCGAAGGCCCGCACTATTACAACAGTGTTGTGATCGTTGATGCGGATGGCGCGCAGCTTGGCGTTTATCGCAAGACGCATATTCCCGATGGCCCCGGCTATCAGGAAAAATACTACTTCCGCCCGGGCGACACCGGCTTCAAGGCGTGGGACGTGAAGCCGAACGCGCGCATCGGCGTCGGCATTTGCTGGGATCAATGGTTTCCGGAAAGCGCGCGCTTCATGGCCCTGCGCGGCGCAGAGCTGTTGTTCTACCCAACGGCGATCGGCTCGGAGCCCTATGATTCCGATCTCGATACGCGCGATCTTTGGCGGCGCGCGATGCAGGGCCACGCCGTGTCGAACGCAATGCCGATCGTCGCGTCAAACCGGATCGGCACGGAAGCGAGCGGTCAGAGCTATTACGGATCGTCCTTCATCGCTGACGAAACCGGCGCGCTTGTCGCCGAACTCGGGCGCGAGGAAGAAGGTGTGATCACCCACACGTTCGATCTCGATGCGCTCGATCGCCGCCGGGCGGTGTGGGGGTTCTTTCGGGATCGTCGTCCAGAGCTCTATCGATAGGGGGCGAACATGCGTGCAATCATCTTGGCGACGGCGGTGCTTGCAGCCGCTTGCGGTCAGTCGGCAGCGCAGGGGGAAAAGTCGGCAGCCGGCGTAACGCCGGAGGCGGCCGCGACGGCCGCGACCGCTGCTGAGGTCAGCCCGTCGAGCGGCCTGGTCGATGCAATTCTCGCTGCCGTTCCGGCCACACCAGGCGCCATCGATCCCGCGAGCATCCGCACGCGTGTCACAAGCGTTACATGGCGCCCGCGCCCCGAAGGCGCGCTGGTCGCGCAAGGGACGCTCGGTGATGTCGAGGCGCAAGTCATGCGTACGCCGCCGAGCTTTGGGTTGATGTGGGGCGCCGAAGGCGCGCCGATTCCCTACGATGTCGTCGCCGAGCTTCGCGCGCGCGGCGCGTCGGTGAATATGGTCGGCTGCATGGCGCTCGGCGCGGGCGAGAACAACGAGGTCTACGCCGTCACCGCGCAGGGCCACGCGCCGTTCGGCCTCACCGTTTACGGACGCATGGCGCCGACCGCGAGCGCTCAATCGTTTTACAATGTCTCGGTCGATCTCACGGGCCGGCCGCCAACGCGCGCCAGTCTCGGTTCGGACTACGCAGCAACCTGCTAGAGGCCCTTCGGCGGCGCAAAGCCAAAGGCTTCATCGAGCGCGTCGGCGTAGTCGAGCACGCGATCTTCGCCGTTCCACTGCCCGATCACTTGCACGCCGATTGGCAGACCGTTCGCCGTCCGTCCGGCTGGCGCGGCGAGCGCTGGCGGGTGCAAAGACGTTGCGAGCGAGATCCACTGCAGAACAGATGCATAGGAAATCTCCCGATCGTCGCATTGCAGCGTGCGGTCGCCCATCGTGCCTGCTTGCGTGTGTGGAAACGCCGGCACAGGCGTGACGGGCGCGAGGATCGCGTCCCAACCTTCGCCGAAGAATGCCTTGAGCTGCGCCTTGAAGCCGTTGCGCGCCTTCTCAGCAGCGGCCATGCCGGGATTTCCGAAATCGTTCGTCATGATCGGGTTCAGAATGCCGAGATAGGCGGCCATCATCTCACGCTTGTCGAACGGCGGGACGGCGGCGCGCACATCGGCGCCTTGGCGCTTCAACACATCCGCCGCGCGCTCCACGGCGGCGCGTGCTTCGCTGCCGAGTTCGAATGCGGGTTCATCGAGCCAAAGTGCGATCTTGCGGCCCTTCACGCTTTGCGAGCGTGTGGTGGGTTGGCCGGAAAGCACGCTCCACAGCAGCCGCAGATCACCGGGCGTGCGCGCCATCGGCCCCATCACGCCAAGATCGACTTCGCCGCGAATGCCCGGCGGCGGCGGCACGTGACCCGCCGAAGAGAGCACGCCCCATGTCGGTTTCAGCGCATAGACGCCGCAGAAATGCGCCGGCACACGCAGCGAGCCGCCGATATCGGAGCCGATTTCGAGTGGGGAGACGCCGCTTGCAAGCGCTGCAGCCGATCCGCCCGAAGATCCGCCGGGCACGCGCGAAACATCATGTGGGTTGTTCGTCGTGCCGTAGACCGCGTTGAAGCTTTGCCAGTCGCTGAGCATCAGCGGGACGTTCGTCTTGCCCCAAACGACTGCGCCCGCGTTGCGCACGTTCGTGACCATTTCGGCGTCTTCGCACTTGGGCGCGCGATGCGCCCATTCGGGATTGCCGCACACGGCGGGGAGGCCATCGACGTCAAATCCGTCCTTCACCGTCATCGGCAGGCCGGCGAGCACGCCAAGAGCCGCGCCTTTCGCTCGCGCATCATCGATCGCCTGCGCCTCGCGTTGCGCACGCTCCACATCCTTCGCGACCACGATGTTGAGCTTGGCGTGCAGCGCCTCGTTGCGCGCCAGATGCGCGGCGAGCAACTCGCGCGCGGAGATGCGCTTTGCGGCGAGGTCGTTCAGCATCTCTTGCGCTGAGCGGTAGGTCAGATCGGTCATCGCAACTCTCCCGTATCGCTACGTCTTAGTTGGCGCGTTAAGGCGCTTCTTGATCAGGCTTGCTTTAGCAGCGTGGCGGCTTCGTCCCGCACCCGCGCATCGCCCCAGGCGAGGGCGCGCATCCGCGTGTCGCGCTTCAGAAAATCGGACCGCTCCCAAACCGGCGCGCCGGACCAATTGCTGATGCCGCCGCCAGCGCCTGCCAGCACCGGCGCCAAGGCGCCTACATCCCACGGCGCAAGCCCGCTCTCGATCACACAATCGAGCGTGCCCAGCGCGACCATCGCATAGGCGTAGCAATCGCAGCCGTAGCGCGTGAGCCGCGCACGATCACGTACGGCGGCGAAGGCATTGCTTTCGCCATCCTGAAAGAGGCGCGCATCGGTGGTCGCGAGCTTTGCTTCGCTGAGCCCGGTGCAACCGCTCACTCGCAACGGACGCACCCCATCGCGCGTCACAAGGTCTGCGCCGCGCTCGTTATCACTCAGCCAGCCGCGAAAACGCTCGCCGATATAGGGCTGGTCGATCACGCCAAGAACGGGTGCGCCGTTCTTGTAGAGTCCGATGAGCACGCCCCAAAGTGGCAGGCCCGAGATGAACGCGCGCGTGCCGTCAATCGGATCGAGCACCCAGGTGTAGCCATCGCGGCTCTCGAGCGCGTCGAACTCTTCGCCTAGTACGCCGTGTGTTGGGTAGTGTTTGGCGATGAGCGTGCGGATCGCGGCTTCGGCGGCCTTGTCGGCTTCCGTCACCGGATCGTAGCCGCGACCGCTTTTCGCGCCTTTGTCTTCGATCGCGTGCGCGGCGCGAAAGTGCGGCAGTATCGCTGCGCGGGCCGCGTTGGCCAGTTCGTCAGCAAAGTCGCGCAGCTCAAGAACGCTCATGCGTCCGGGCTAGCACGCAAAAAGAAAGGCCGCCAGCGATGGCGGCCCCTCTCCCCCAGTGCCCGTCCAACGCGCCGTTAGGCGGCGTCGGTCGATTCGTCTTGAAGCGCTTTCGCGAGGTCCAGGAGCCGGCGGCGCGGACGCTCGCCAAGCTTGTAATAGGCCCGGATCAGCTCAAGCGTTTCCTTCTGGCTGAGCACGTCGGCCGCGATGAGATCGCGATCGTTGGCCGGGGCGCCGAGCGCCGGCGGCTGAGCGGCGTGCTGCAGGCCTTCAAAGAAATAGTTCACCGGCACGTTGAGCGCGACGCTGAGCTCGTAAAGACGGCTCGCGGTCACGCGGTTTGCACCGCATTCATACTTTTGGATCTGCTGGAAGCGGATCCCGATGGACTCAGCGAGCTGCTGCTGCGTGAGGCCCAAGAGCCGGCGCCGGCGGCGAAGCCGCTTGCCGACATGAAGGTCGATCGAATTCGCCATGTTGACGCCCTGTCTCTCCATCGCCGAGCCCCCCGGGACCGGCGTTTTTGTGCGACAGGGGAGTTGCACGCCCCGTGCCGCACGGCGGCGGCGAATTCGGGCGCAAAATCACGGGTTTCAGGACGGGAACACGCGATGCTCACGCCTAAATCGCGAGGAACGTCGCGAAATGGCGCAGCGATTTTGGTTAACCCGCGTTCGCTATTGCCGCGCCATTTCGGCAGCGCCTGCGCTTTCGTGGTCGAGCTGCTGATCCGGGTTCATCGTGATCGTGACTTTGCGCAGGAAGCCGGTAAACGCGAACGGTGCCTTATAATGCGAGACGGGGCTGCCGCGATCGCAGCCGATGTCGAGGCCGCTCCACGAGATCAGCGTTAAGAAGCCGTTCTCCATTTTGGCTTCACCGATTGGCGCGTCATTGAGAAGGAGCGTTGCAGTCCGGTCGCCGGAGGCCTGCCGCATCTTCATCGCGAGCACATGATCGCCGGCGGGGCAGGCGGTGTCGCTGCGTACGATCTGATGCTTGCCGCCGATGTTGAGGTCGAAGGCGAGCTTGCCGTTCTCGATATAGAGTGAATAGCCAGACGTTGCGTCGCCATGCGCGATCAGCACGCCGCTGTCGCCGCCATTGAGCTTAACGTCCGCCTCGATGAGATAGTCGCGCCCGCGCACGTCGGGCGCTGCGTCTGTCGGGATATGCCCAACGCCGCGGTGAAACACGAATTGGCGGCGGTGGTGGCCGCGCGCAGCATTTTCGGCAAAGCGTGGGCCGAAGCGATCATCAAGCGGCAGCACGTTGCACTTTTCGGCGATGGCCCACCATTCGGCGATCATCGCATCGAGGCGCGCCTTCTCCGTCGCTGCGAGATCGTTGGTTTCGGAGAAATCGCGGTCCAGATGGTAAAGCTCCCACTGGTCCGTCTCGAAGTCGCTGCCTGGCGGATGGAACGCGACGGCCTTCCAGCCGTCCTTCCAGAGCCCGCGATGCCCGAACATCTCGAAATATTGCGCGCGTGAGCGCGCGGGCGCTTTGGCGTTCGCAAGAGTCGCGGCGAAACTCTCGCCCTCCATTGCCATTTGCGGCACGCCGTTTACCGTCTCGGGGGGCGTTACGCCGATGATCTCCAACAACGTCGGCGTCAGATCGCTCGCGTGACAGAAGTGCGGCCGCACTTCGCCCTTAGCGGCAATCCTTTTCGGCCAAGCCATCACCAGCGGATCGCGGATGCCGCCGCCATGCGTGTTTTGCTTGTAGCGCTTGAGCGGCGTGTTCGACGCCATCGCCCAGCCGTGCGGGAAGTTGGAGTGCGTATCGGGCCCGCCGATATCGTCGAGGCGCCGGAGCTTTTCTTCCAGCGGCTCGCCTTTAAAATTGAACGGCCCCATCGCGTTGACGAAGCCGTTTGGCCCGCCTTCTTGTGACGCGCCGTTATCGCTCATCACGACAACGAGCGTGTTGTCCGCAACGCCTGTCGTGTCAAGAAACGCAACGAGCCGCGCCAAATGCTGATCGGCATGATCCAGCATCGCCGCGAATGCGCTTTGCAGGCGCGTCATCACGCGGCGCTCGTCTTCGCTGTGCTCAGCCCAGGCCTTCACCATGTCGTTGCGCGCGGGGAGCTGCGTATCCGCAGGCACAAGGCCAAGCTCGATCTGGCGCTTCAGACGCTTCTCGCGCTCAACATCCCATCCGTGCGCAAACATCGCGTCGTAGCTTTTGATAAGGTCGGCTGGCGCTTGATGCGGCGCGTGGCAGGCGCCGAGCGCAAGCCACGTCAGCCACGGCTGATCGGGTTTGTCGGCGATGTGCTCAGCGATGAACTGGATCGCGTGATCCACCAGATCGCTGGTGAGGTGATAGCCGCTCTCGAAGGTGCCCGGCACGGCGGCGTGCGAATTATCGCTCACCAACTCCGGTGCGTACTGATCCGTCTCCGCGTCCATGAAGCCGTAGAAGCGATCGAAGCCGCGCCCTAGTGGCCAGCCGTCGAACGGCCCCGTCGGGCCGGTCTCGGTGAGCGGCGTCACGTGCCACTTGCCGAGCATGTAATTCTTGTAGCCGTGCGGGCGCAGCATTTCCGCGAGCGTGCCCGCTTCGCGCGTGATCTTGCCGCGATAGCCGGGATAGCCGCTGTCGAAATTCGCGAGGCAGCCCATGCCGACGCTGTGATGATTGCGCCCCGTCAGCAGTGCGGCGCGCGTCGTCGAACACATCGCGGTGGTGTGAAAGCCGCTGTAGCGCAGGCCGCGCGCAGCGAGCGCATCGATCGTCGGCGTGCGGATCGAGGAGCCGTAGCAGCCGAAATCCGAGAAGCCGACATCGTCGAACAGCACGACAAGAATATTCGGCGCGCCCGCCGGCGCCTTCGTGGGCTCGGGCCAATAGGGCTGCGAGTCCGCGATCGTCCGCCCGATCTTGCCCTTAAACGCGTCCGCCATCGTTTCCGTCCCACTTGCTTGGAACGAGATACGCGCGCGGCGGCGCTTCATGCAAGTTTTGGCATCACGAGCGCCAAAAGGCGCCGCGCGTGTTAAACGGCTTGCTTGGCGCGGCGCTTCCGCTCGTTCGGGTCGAGCCACATCTTCCGCAGCCGGATCGCGAGCGGCGTCACTTCGACGAGTTCGTCATCGTCGATCCACGCCACGGCTTGCTCGAGCGTGAGCCGGCGCGGCGGCGTAAGGCGGATCGCTTCATCCTTGCCGCTGGCGCGGACGTTGGTGAGCTTCTTGCCCTTCATTGGATTGACGTCGAGGTCGTCCGACTTCGCGTTTTCGCCGATGATCATGCCTTCATAGACGTCCTCGCCATCGGCGATGAACATCTGGCCGCGCTCTTCGAGGTTCCAGAGCGCGTAGGCGCTCGATTGGCCCGCGTCGTTCGAGATCAGCGCGCCGCGCAGGCGGCCGGGGATTTCGCCCTTCCAAGGCGACCAGCCGTGGAAGATCCGGTTCATCACGCCAGAACCGCGCGTGTCGGTGAGGAATTCGCCGTGATAGCCGACGAGGCCGCGTGACGGCGCGTAGAAGGTGAGGCGCGTCTTGCCGCCGCCGGAGGGGCGCATGTCCGTCATCTCGGCTTTGCGCAGCGCGAGCTTTTCGATCACGACGCCGGAATATTCGTCGTCCACATCGATCACGACTTCTTCGATCGGTTCGAGGTTCTGGCCGTTCTCGGAACGCGTCAGCACTTTTGGGCGCGAGATCGAGACTTCGAAGTCTTCGCGCCGCATCGTTTCGATGAGCACGCCGAGTTGCAGTTCGCCGCGGCCCGCGACTTCGAACGCATCCTTGTTGTCGGTTTCGCGCACGCGGATGGCGACGTTCGATTCCGCTTCCTGCAGCAAGCGCTGGCGGATGACGCGGCTCTGCACCTTCTTGCCGGCGCGGCCAGCGAGGGGGCTGTCATTGATCGAGACCGTGATCGCGAGCGTCGGCGGATCGATTGGCGTCGATTCGCACGGCGCGGCGAGATCGGGCGCGCCGATCGTGTCCGCGACAGTCGGATCGACGAGGCCGGCGATGGCGATAATGTCGCCCGCTTCGACGCTTTCAACCGGCACGCGCCGCAAGCCGCGATACGCGAACAGTTTCGTCAGCCGCCCGCGCTCGATCTCTTTGCCTTCGCGCGTGATCGCTTTGATCGGATCGCCAACCTTCGCGCGGCCGCTTTCGACACGGCCGGTCAGCACGCGTCCGACATACGCGTCGGAGTCGAGCAGAGTCACGAGCATCGCGAACGGCTGATCGCGCCGCACCGTGGGCTCAGGCTCAGGCACGTGTCGCGCGATGAGCTCGAAGAGGGGCGTGAGGTTCTCGCGCTTCTCGGCGAGATCGCCGACGGCCCAACCTTCTTTGCCCGACGCATACATGATCGGGAAATCGGCCTGCTCATCGCTGGCGCCGAGCGCGAGGAAAAGCTCGAACACCGCGTCGAGCGCTTTGTCCGGTTCCGCGTTCGGGCGATCGACCTTGTTGAGGCACACGATCGGCTTGAGGCCGCGCTTCAGCGCCTTGCCAAGCACGAACTTGGTCTGGGGCATCACGCTTTCGGCGGCGTCGACCAGAAGGATGCAGCCATCGACCATCGAGAGGATGCGCTCCACCTCGCCGCCGAAGTCGGCGTGGCCGGGCGTGTCGACGATGTTGATGCGTGTGTTCTTCCAGGTGATGGCGGTGTTCTTGGCCAGGATGGTGATGCCGCGCTCGCGCTCGAGCGGGTTGGAGTCGAGGGCGCACTCCTGCACCACCTCGCCGCGACGGAAGGCGCCCGCCTGCTTGAGCAGGCCGTCGACCAGCGTGGTCTTGCCGTGGTCGACGTGGGCGATGATGGCGA
>CAZMCA010000001.1:41712-70158 GCA_964564595.1 uncultured Caulobacteraceae bacterium | reverse complement strand
CGCGATCGTGCTGAAGCCCGGAAAGCTGCTAGGCCCGCGCCCGCGCAAACAAAAACTTCCGATCGTCAACTACGTGATCCAGCGCGAGCCCTGCGTTGAGTTCTTCACGAACAAGCCGCGTATGAAGGAAGATTCGCAGCACTGGCGCGTGTCGCTCCAGCTCTTCCCATCACCACAGAAGAAGCGCGAAAAACCACCGCGCAAATCGATCTGGCAGCGCCCGCTGCAATTCACCGTCACCGAACGTTCCCGCCGCAATGCGCTGCGCGAGATGGCGCTCCGTTTCGAAGCGCTGCGCCGGATCGCCAACAATCCCGCCCGCTACGCACGCCGCGTCGCGCGCATGCGCTTGAAGCGCCCGCCACTCTGGCTGCTCGAAGAAATCAAGCCGCGCCGCCTCGGCGATCACGCCTATCTGCTGAAGCCGGCGCATCGCGTCGCGATGCAGATGGTGTTGGACTCAAGCTAAGCGCGAGCGGTCGCGACCTATTTGAACCAACTCAACTGTTCCGTCGTCGCGAGCAATACGCCGTGGCGGCTCCAAAGTGCTGCCTGCTGATCGAAGAAGCCCCCGCCTCCGCCGCGCGACACTGCTTCCGTCAGCACGAAATCGTCCGCCACGTCCGCGACCTGTTCAGGCGTGGCGTGGAAATAGACATTCATCGAAATCGTCGACACCGGCCGGAAGCCCGCCTTGTAAAAAATCCGCGGCGCGAAAATGTCCGCGTACATCGCGAGCAGCACGTAATCGAGCGGCGTCTTGGCGATATCGCGCACCCATGAAATCGTCTGCGTGTCGCCGTCTTGCGTGAACGGCTGCATGCCCTTCACCGGCCGGCTCTCGAACATCGCGCCGAACGCCAGGCGATTGCCCTCGCGTGGCGGCGGCGGCGTGACATTCTCAGGCGCGGGCGCAGCCGGGATCGGCGCCTCAACGAAGCGATCGGTCTCACGCCGCTCGGCGAGCGTCACCATCGCCTGCGCGCAGATCTTGTCGCCCTGCGAGAGCTCCACATTCCAAAATTCGAGCGAGCGCCCCTGCCGCATCCGGCGCGTGGCGATCGTCACGTCTTCTTTCTCGAAGCCGGCCATGATGTTGATGGTCATCGCCACCGGCGCGCCACGCGCTTCTGGCTCAACGAGCACAGCCTTCAAAAGCGCGCCCGCCGTCCACCCGCCCCACGGACCGAGCGCATTCCAATAGCGCTCATCGGCTTTCACGCGCCAAAGGTTCGGGCCAGCGCCGGCGAGCGGCAGAAGTTCGGTGCTCATGCGCAGGCGCTAACCCGCGCCGTGCGCCCCGGCAAGTCTCAGCGGCAAACGCGCGCTCTGCCCATATCGAGATGCAGGTGATCGGCGTGGGCTGCGTTGTAGTCGGGCGAGAGCACGGCAGAGAACAGCCCGCACGAGCGATCGCGCACTTCTTTCAGGAACCGCGCTTCAGGCGTCGCGCCCTGCCAGTGCTGCGCCACGCGGATCGTGCGCCCATCGGTCAGCGTGAAAGCGGCGATGTCGATCGCGTTCGCCGTCGCGTGCTCGCTCATCGGCCCGCGCGCCTGGTGGTAGATGCGCCGGCATGCATAGGTGCCCATCTGCTCGATGCGCGCCACATCCGCGCCGAGGTGCCGCAGCGCCGCCTCACGCACCGCCGTTTCCCAAGGCTCGATCGCGGCGGCGAGCGGGCAGCTCGCCTCCACGGGCGAAGAATACGAAAACGAAGAGCGCGTCAGCGTCACCGCATTGGTGAAGCCGCAACGCCCGCTCTGGCGGTCCGCGATCGCTTGCGTGATCAGCGTCGATTGCGCGAGCGCCGCCGTGCACGCCTCAGGATCGGTGCGCAGCCGCGCAAGCCGCACGCTCTCGCCCATCGGCGTAAACGGCGCGATTGGCGTCAGGAATGTCGGGCGCTCAGGGATCACGCGCGGCGAAGCAGCGAACGCTTCCTCCGGCGCAATACGGAACGCAACGGCGAGCGCGACCACCGCGCCGATCAGCGCAGCAAAAGCGACGTCGCCAAGGATGGTGCGGCGGCGCTTGCGCGCGTGGCTCTTGATCATGCGCCGCGAAATAACGTGCGCTGCGACACGCGCAATATCGGCGCTGCGGTTCCAGCTGCGCTTTACACGTGCGTTAGGGAACCGCCGCATTCACGCCGCAAAATCGCGGCGCGCTGGCCGCAAACGGCGCAAAACAAACTTATCCTACACCCGCCAAACGGCTTTACGATGCAGGCGCGGTTGCGAGTGCGTCACGCGCCTCAGCCACAATCTCGAAACAGCGGAGCCGCGCAGCGTGATCGTACATTTGCGACGTCACCATCAATTCATCGGCGCCCGTGCGCGCGATGAAGTCCGCAATCCCCGCCCGCACCGTCGCGGGCGCGCCAACAACCGCGCGCGAAAAGAAACCCTGAATCAGCGCGCGGTCTTCGGGTGTCAGCGTCTCCTCAAAGCCGCGCTTGGGGGGCTGCACCGCGCGCGGCGCGCCGCGCCGCAGATTGACCACGGCTTGCTGCAGCGATGTCGAAAGATAGCGCGCCTCCTCATCGGTATCGGCCGCCACCACGGTGAGCCCCAGCATCGCATAGGGCTTGGCGTGCCGTTCCGACGGGCGGAACTCGCGCCGGTAGATCGCGAGCGCCTCCATCATCTGCGCGGGCGCAAAGTGCGACGCGAACGCAAACGGCAGCCCGAGGATCGCGGCCAGTTGCGCGCCAAAGAGGCTCGAGCCCAAGATCCATACCGGCACGTCGAGCCCCGCTCCCGGCACCGCGCGGACACGCTGGCCCGGCTCTGCCGGATCGAAATACGCCATCAGCTCCATCACATCGCGCGGGAAATCGTTCACGTCGTGCGTGAGCGTTCGGCGCAGCGCATGCGCGGTGATCTGATCGGTGCCCGGCGCGCGCCCGAGGCCAAGATCGATACGGCCCGGAAAGAGCGAAGCGAGCGTCCCGAACTGCTCGGCGATCACGAGCGGGGCGTGGTTGGGCAGCATGATCCCGCCCGCGCCCACGCGGATGCGCTCGGTGCCCGCCGCCACATGGGCGATCACCACGGCCGTCGCGGCGCTGGCGACGCCCGGCATGTTGTGATGCTCGGCCACCCAGAACCGTGTGAAACCAAGCCGTTCGGCGTGGCGGGCAAGGTCACGGGTGTTGTCGAGCGCCTGGCGGGCGTCGCCGCCTTCGACGATTGGGGAGAGATCGAGAACCGAGAACGGGATCATGGGGCTCATATAGTCCAAGCCGCGCAAAGTCCGAGGGGCGCGGCCCGGCGCTTGATCGGGTGGCGCCGCCCCTCTAAACCCGAGGCCCGCTGGAGACGTGGCCGAGTGGCTTAAGGCGGCGCCTTGCTAAGGCGTTGTACTCGAACAGGGTACCCAGGGTTCGAATCCCTGCGTCTCCGCCAGCCTTCAGATCGCGCCGGCCGTTTCCTCCCGCCGCACCGTCGCGCGTGCGCCCGCCACCGGCAGCGCGATCCGCGCGCAGGCGCCGCCGCCAGGCGCGCGTTCAAGCGAGATGGTTCCATCGTGCAGATCGACGATGCTCTTGGCGATCGGCAAGCCTAGGCCCACGCGCCCGCTCGAGGTTCTGCCAGGATCGGCGCGATAGAACCGGTCGAACACGAACGGCAGATCGGCTGGCGCGATGCCCTCGCCCGTATCGCTCACCTCAATCACGGCGGCGTCCCCCGCCTGCCAGGCGCGGAGGCGCACCTCGCCGCCGGCTGGCGTATGCGCGATCGCGTTCGACACCAGATTCGTGATGGCCCGCTGCAAGAGCGCGCGATCGGCGCTGACCGCGACCGACTCACCCGGCGTCACCGTGAGGCGCACACCAGCGTCAGAGGCGCTCGCACTATAGAGATCGCCGATCGTCTCAGCCTCGATCTGCACGTCCACCAATTGTCGGCGGATGCCGGTCTGCCCGCTCGACACGCGTGCCAGAAACAACAGGCGCTCCACCAGCGTGCTGAGCTCGCGGCAATTCTCCGAGAGCTGCCCCACAAGAGCTTCGTATTCTTCGGGGCTGCGCGGCTTTTGCTCGGCCACATTGAGGCCGAGGATCAGTTTGTTCAACGGCGTGCGTATCTCGTGAGCCACGTTGTCGGCGTATTGGCGCAGCCCTTGATAAGCGTGGTTCAGACGGTCGAGCATCGCGTTGAACTGGCCGCCCAGCGCTGCAAGCTCGTCTGTCATGCCCGTCGTTTCGATGCGCGTGTTCAACCGGTTCGGGTCGATCTCGCCGATGTCGCGGGTCATGCGCTCAAGCGGCTCAAGAAGCCGCGCGAACTGAAGCGCGCTCAACAACGCGGCCGCCGCCAGCGCAAGAATCGCAACGATCACCGTCATCGCTTCAAAGCGGCGGAGCACCATTTCGTCGAGCGTGGTGTCGATCGCGATCTGCGTAACCGCCGTGCGCGGCGCCCCGTTCATCACCACCGGCGCTTCCGCCACCATCACCCGAAACCGCCGCCCGGCGCCGCTGGTGACAAACCCGCGCGCGACTTCCTGGTTCGCCCGCATGCGCGGCAGAGTCTCGCTCGGAAGCACGGCAGACATATCCGGTGTTTCCTGAAGCACCGCGCCGTCCAGCAACACGCGCACGAAAATCCGGCGCGGCCCTTCCATGTCTTCGCTGACTTCGTGCGCCAGCCAGATGTCGCGCTCGTTTTCGGAGTTGAGGATGCTGCGCACCGTCAGGTAGCGCTTCTCCATCGTCTGATCGTCAATCCAGCTCGATTGGGTGACCAAGCCGAAATAGAGCGTCACGCACACGCTGGTGATGAGCAGTAACAGTGCAATCGCCTGCCACCTCAACAAGCGCCCGAGCAGCGCGTTTTTGTTCGGCGCGGTGCGCGCAATGACCGATAACCGGCTAGCGAAAGACATAGCCGCGCCCCTTGATCGTATGGATGACTTTGCGTGCGTGCTGATCGTCGATTTTCTTGCGGAGCCGAGCGACGTTCACGTCGATCACGTTGCTGTCGCTATCGAGGCTCATTTGCCACACATGCTCGGCGATGAAGGCACGCGACAGCACCTCGCCCCGATGCCGGATTAGGAGTTCGAGCAGCTGAGATTCTTTTGCCGAAAGATCGATCGGCTCGCCGCCTCGGCGCACCGTCAAGCGCGCGGGATCGAACGCAAAATCGGCGATGCGCACTGCTTCCGTCTGCGGGTTGGCCCGCCGGCGCAGCAGCGCACGCACGCGCGCAAGGAGTTCATCGAAGGAGAAAGGCTTAATCAGATAATCGTCGGCGCCGAGCGACAATCCCCGCACACGGTCGTCGATCGACTCGCGCGCCGAAAGCACCAGCGCGGGAGTATCCTTGTCACGCTCGCGCAGGCCCGAAAGGATCGCCCAGCCGTCAAGGTTGGGCAGCATGATGTCGACGATCAGAAGATCGTAAACGGCGCTGGTCGCGAGCCGGAGGCCGTCTATGCCGTCCGCGCAGGTATCGACGGCGTAGCCCGCCTCACTGAGACCGCGTCGCAATAGCTTCGCAGTCTGTTCATGGTCCTCGATCACCAACAGACGCACGACGCTCTCCTCGCCGCCATAAGATCACGTGCGGCGTTTTCTTCGCGTCCTTTCACCCGTTGCGCGCAATGGGCATGAGCCGCTTCGGCGGGCCGGTTTTTCTTCGGCGGCTATTCGGGGTAGGCAGCCCAACGCGCCATCGGCGCGGCGCCCTCTTTCTCGACTAGCGGAGCGAACATGGCCGGCGGCCCTACGTCCCACACGTATTTCTCGCAGCGGCTGCGGCTGCACTATGTCGATTGGGGCAACGAATCCGCGCCGCCCATGCTGCTCATTCATGGCGGGCGCGATCACTGCCGGAACTGGGATTGGGTCGCAGAGCGGCTGAAGGACCGTTACCACGTCATCGCGCCCGATCTGCGCGGCCACGGCGACAGCGCCTGGTCGATCGGCGCGAGCTACGGCGAGACCAATTGGGTCTACGACATCGCCCAGCTCGTGCACCAACGCACCAGCCAACCGGTGACCATCATCGCGCACTCACTCGGCGGCTCGATCGCGCTTTTATACTCCGGCGTGTTTCCCGAGACAGTGAACAAGCTCGTCGCCATCGAGGGGCTCGGCCCGTCGCCGAAGATGGAGCAGCAGAACAGGCGCCCCATCGAAGACCGGCTGCGTGGCTGGATCGAAACGCGGCGCGCCAATTCGGGCCGCACCGCGCGCCGCTACCCGACGCTCGAAGCCGCCGTCGCGCGCATGCAGGAAGAGAACACGCATCTTTCCGAGGAGCAGGCGCGCCACCTCACCGTGCACGGCGCGCTGCAAAACGAGGACGGCAGCTATTCGTGGAAGTTCGACAATTACATTCGCCTCGGCAGCGGCCCCGGCGGGCTCTCGCGCGAGGAGCAGTTCCGCCTCTGGTCCCGTATCGCCTGCCCGGTTCTCCTCGTGCGCGGCATGGAATCTTGGGCGTCAGATCCGGTGGCCGATGGGCGCATCCAGCACTTCCAGAACGCCCGACTCGTGAACATCGAGGGCGCGGGGCACTGGGCCCACCATGACCGGCTCGACGTCTTCATGCAGCACGTCGACGGGTTTTTGGCGGCCTAACGTGTCGCCCTGGGCCGGCCGGCCGGCTGCGCAAGCGCCCCCTTTCTCTCCGGCCGCCAATCGGTGCTAGGAAGTTCGGGATAACCAGGGAGCAATCGAGATGACCACCGCCGCCGCTGACCGGCCACGTTCCAGCTTCGAGCTGGGCCCGCAGGACACCCTCAACGACCTGCGCATGTCCGACAAAGCGCTGCCGCTCTACAACAAGGTGAAGCAATTCATCCGCGACGTTGTCGAGCCCACGTCCGAAGAGTTTCACCGTCTCGGCGAAGGGCGCCCGGACATCTGGCAATACGCGCCAGGCCAACTCGAAGTGCTCGAAAAGGCGAAGGACAAGGCCAAGGCGGCGGGCCTGTGGAATTTCTTCCTGCCCGACGCGCACACTGGCGAAGGTCTCTCCAACCTCGACTACGCGTACATCGCCGTCGAACTCGGCAAGCAGCGTCTCGCGTCCGAGATCATGAACTGCGCCGCGCCGGACACCGGCAACATGGAAGTGCTCGAGCGCGTCGGCACGCCCGAACAAAAGAAGCAATGGCTTGAGCCGCTGCTGCAAGGCAAGATCCGCTCGGCCTATTGCATGACGGAGCTCAACACCGCTTCGTCCGACGCCAAGAACATCGATACGCGCGCCGTGCTCGTGGGCGATGAGTACGTCATCAACGGCGAGAAGCACTACATCTCCGGCGCCGGCGATCCGCGCTGCAAGATCATGATCACGATGGTGCGCACGGGCGATGACAATCTGCCCGCCAGCTTGCGCCAGTCGCAAATCCTCGTGCCGCTGCCGACCGAAGGCGTTGAGATCGTCGGCGCCCAGCACGTGTTCGGCGATCCCGATGCGCCGCACGGCCACATGCACATTCGCTTCAAGAACGCGCGCGTGCCGGCCTCCAACATGCTGCTCGGCGAAGGCCGCGGCTTCGAGATCAGCCAGCTGCGCCTCGGCCCCGGCCGCATTCACCACTGCATGCGCGCCATCGGCTCGGCGGAAAAAGCGCTCGATCTGATGGTGATCCGCGGCATGAGCCGCACCGCGTTCGGCAAGCCAATCATTCAGCTCGGCGGTAACTTCGAAATCGTTAGCCGCGCGCGTATCGAAATCGAAGCGATGCGCTTGATGGTGCTCAAGGCCGCCAAGGCGATGGATGTTCTGGGCAACCGCGAAGCGCGCGTCTGGATTCACATGGTAAAGGCGATGGTGCCCGAGCGCGTGTGTAAGATCATCGACCAAGCGATCCAGATGCACGGCGCGCTTGGCGTCTCGCAGCACACGCCGCTCGCGCGCATGTACGCCTCGACGCGCACGCTCCGCATCGCGGACGGGCCGGACGAGGTTCACCACATGGTCGTCGGCCGCAACGAGCTGCAGCAAGACCGCGAGCACAATCAGTATGAAGCTGCGGACGCCGCGGTGTTCCGCAACTAAGTTCGACAACGAACGTTAACTTTCAGCGGCGGCGCTCCTGGGGCGCCGCCGCTCTTCGTTTCGGTATCCCGCTCCCCGTCCGGCACGGCCTTTGCGCGAGTGGCGCGCAGAGATTTCCACCGAGGGGCGAAATCAGCATGTCGCTGGCCGCATACGAAACATATGGCGCCAAACCGGAACAGGAGGCCGACTATGACGTCGCCGCCGCGTTCGCAGAGTTTGGTGATCCGGAACCGCAACAAACCGCGCAAATCCTGGCCAATCCTGTCTTGGATTGGGAGCCAATCCGGGCCGAAGATTTGTGGCGTTTGGCCACCGCGCCTGACACAGCGCCCGCGAACGAGCACCTGCCCGCTCCGCGCCGCGCCTTTCCCGATCTGAAAGCGCGCGCGCCGCGGCTCGATCCGCTTCTGATGTCGCGCACGATCATCGCGGCCGATTGGCTGGTGGTGTTCGCAACAGCGCAGTTCGCCGCGCTCTGGGGCTACGGCCTTGGCCTTGCCGCACTCCCGACCGTTGAGGCGGGCGCCGTTCTCATGTGTGCGCTGACGCTCAAGGCCGGCTTGTGGTTGACCGGCGTTTACCGCGCCGGCCCCGCGCGCCTCGGCGCCGAACACGCGCTCGGCGGCCTCGCACTCGGCGCGATCGGCGGCCTCGCCGTCTCCGCGTTCGCCGCGCCCGACGCGCGCTCGGCCGCAGCGCTCGCGGCGACCATTCCCGCCGCCGCCATCGTGCTCGCCGCCGTCCATGCGCTCTACGCGCTCGCGATGCGCGGCGCCTGGAAGCGCCGCCGCTTTGCTGAAACCGCCATCGTGATCGGCGCCACGGACGCAGCCGCCCGATTCCTCGCACGCGCGACGAAGGAAGGCGTCCTCGATGTCGTCGCCGTCGTGGAAGATCGCGCCGATCGTGCGCCAGCGGTTCTCGCCGGCGCGCCCGTCGCGGGCGGCGTCGACGATCTCCTGTCGTGGGAGCACCTGCCGAAGATCGATCGCATCGTGATCTGCGTCAGCCATGTCGCCGATGCGCGCGTGCGAACGCTGATCGAAAAGCTGCGCGCCGCGCCGAACCGCGTCGATCTTCTGTTCGATTTCGACGTCGCCGAAACGCGCGGCCGTCGCATCCAGCATGTCGCGGGCGCGGCGCTCGCGATTGTCTCGGGGCGTTCGACCAACCCGGCGCGCGCGCTCGCAAAACGCGCACAGGACCTTGTGTTCGGCATGCTCCTCACGATCGCGTTCGCCCCGGTGATGCTCGCCGTCGCCGCGGCCGTAAAGCTCGACAGCCAAGGCCCCGCGCTCTTCAAGCAGCGCCGCCACGGCCTCAACAACCGGATCATCACGATCTGGAAGTTCCGCACCATGACGGAAACTGCCTGCGGCGAGCAAATGCGCCAGGTGTGCGCCGGGGACCAGCGCATCACGCGCATTGGCCGCTTCCTGCGCGCCACGAGCCTCGACGAGCTGCCGCAATTGTTCAACGTGCTGAAGGGCGACATGTCGCTCGTTGGCCCGCGCCCGCATGCGATCGACATGCGCGCGAGCGAACAAGCAATGCACATCATCGTCTCCGACTACGCGCACCGCCACCGCGTGAAGCCCGGGATCACCGGCTGGGCGCAAGTGTGCGGCTCGCGTGGCCCGGTCGAAACGCCGGAAGCCGTGAAGAAGCGCGTGCGGCTCGATCTCGACTACATCGCAAAAGCTTCGTTTTGGCTCGACATGTGGATCCTGGCCCGCACGCTGCCCGCGCTGATGGGCGATCGTAAGAACGTCCGGTGATCGCGGCCCGCCTTCTCGCCAACGCGCCGCTGCAGATCGTCCAAGCCCTCATCGGGTTTGCGGCGATCTCGGCGTTTACGCGCGCGCTTGCGCCGGCAGACTATGGGCTCTATGCGCTGCTGCTGTCGGCGAGCATGCTGGCGCACACGCTTGCGCTGACATGGGCGGAGGCGGCCGCATTCCGGTTCCTGCCCAACGTTCTCGAACCGCACGCGCGCGCGGATCACTTCGCGACGCTGCTGCGCATTGCGTGCTTTGCCGCCATAGCCGCCGCGCTCGCACTTTGCGCCGCGCTCTTCGCTGGGCCTGCCGCAACCGCGCTGGCCGCCGCGATCGCAGCCGCGTTCTTCCGCTTCGTGACGCGCCTTGCACGCGAAAGCGAGAGGGCCGACCAGCGCATCGGCGCGTATGTCGGCGCGGAAATCCTCTACACGCTCGGCGGCTTTGGACTCGGCCTTTTCCTGCTGCAAACGACGCGTCTCGGTATCGCTGCGCCGTTCGCCGGCCTCCTGATCGTGAGTGCGCTGTTGTTTTGCCGCGATGCGCCACAGCTGTGGCGCGCCGCGCAAGGCGGTCAGGCCGATGCCGTGCGCGCGGCGAAGTACCTGCGTTATGGCGGCCCGCTGGCGGCGGCCCTAGCGCTCGACCTTGCACTGCAAGCGGCGACGCGGCTCATGCTCACGCTCATGCAGGGCGCTGAGGCGGCCGGCGCGTTTGCTGCTGCGTTCGGCCTTGCACGCCCCATCGATCTTGCCTGCGCGTGGCTCGGCGCCAGCGCCGCGCCGCTTCTCCTGCGCGCCTATGAAGCACGCGATCCGGCGACGTTCAGCGCTTTGTCGCAGCGCACTGCGAGCGCGCTTGCTCTCATTGCCGCGCCCGCCGCTGCCGGCCTTGCGCTCGTCGCCGAACCGCTTGCCTCGCTTCTTGTTGGCGAAGGGCTCGCTGCCGAAGCGGGGCGCGCGTTGCCTTGGCTCGCGCTTGCGGGTCTGGCCACGGGCGCTGCGCTGCATTTCTTTTCGGAGTCCTTCCAACTCGGGCGGCGCACAGGTTTGCGGGCAGCGCTGATCGCAATGGCTGCGGCCGTGCAATTGGCGGCGACGGCATGGCTCGCGCCGCTGCATGGCGCTGCCGGCGCGGCGATGGCCGCGGCGCTCGGCGCGTGCGTTGGCGCAGCGCTGCTTGCGCTTACCGGCCGACGCGTGGTTGCGCTTGCGCTGCCGATGCAAACGCTCTTTCGCATCGGCGTCGCGACGGCGCTGATGTGGCTCGCGGTGACGTCGGCGCCGCCGCAAGCGAGCGCGTTTGGTGAACTGAGCGTGAAGATCGCCACCGGCGCCGTGGCGTACGCGATTGGGCTTGCGCTTATGCATTTGGGCTTGATCTGGCGGCTCGTGTCAGCGCTTCCGCAATCTCTTCGCGCTAGGCTGCCCGCTTTCCAATCGTGACGGACGCTTGATGCTCGCCGCTCAACATGATGAACGGATCGTGACCGTGCGTGCGGCGCCTCAAACGCCCGCACTGAGCGTTGTGACGCCCTTTCACGGCGACGATCCGCGCCCGCTCGTGCGCGCGCTGGGCGCCAGCCAATCAGCGCGCCGCATCGAGCTTGTGCTCGTCAACGACGGCGGCGGCACAGCGGCGCAATGCGCACGCCTTCTTGAGGCGCTCGAAGCTTCAAACATCACGGCAACATTGATCGTTTGGGGTCAGAACCGTGGCCGCTCGGCCGCGCGCAATCGGCTCATCTCGGCGGCGCGCGCACGCCATGTGCTCTTCCTCGACGCGGACATGACGCCCGCCGCGCCCGACTTTCTCGATCGCTGGCTCGATCTGATCGACGCGGAAGATCCCGCCGTGGCGTTTGGCGGCTTTCATGTCGCGAAACAGGCGCCGGCGGAAACGCGCGTCCACCGCGCGCTTGCACATGCCGCCGATTGCCAGAGCGCCGAAGAGCGCGCACGCGACCCCGCGCAGTTCACCGCGACGAGCAATCTTCTGGTTCGCCGCGACGTGCTCGCGGCGGTGCCTTTCGACGACGGCTTCAAAGGCTGGGGCTGGGAGGACGTCGATTGGGCGTTGCGCGCTTCTGAACGCGCGCCGATCCGGCACGTCGATATCCCGGCGATCCATACCGGACTCGACAGCGTCGATACGCTGATCCGCAAGTTCGGCGAGGCGGGCGCAAATTATGCGCGCCTTGCACAGAAGCACCCGCACGCGGTGCGCCGATTTCGCAGCTATCGCGCCGCCCGCGCGCTGAAGCATGCCCCCGCCTCGGTGCGCCCCGCGCTGGCGTGGCTCGCGCGCGATCCGTTGGGCGTGACGCCGGTGCGCGCGCGCTGCGCTGCGCTGCGGCTCTATCGCGCGGCTGTTTACGCCGCGCATCTGCCGTGATCGACGCCTACGCGCCGCCGCGCCACATCGGCGCGCGCATCGGCAGGCGCGTCACCCAATGGCGCGCGGCGCGTCCTGCTGACCTCATCAGCACGCGCCCGCTTCTCTCCATTGCGTTCGATGATTTTCCCGCGAGCGCCGCGCGCGTTGGCGCGCCCTTGCTCGCTGACCTTGGCGTGCGCGGCACGTTCTACGCTTCGGCTGGCCTTGCAGGGCGCGACGGCCCGTGCGGCGTGAATTTCTCGGGCGGCGATCTCCTCGCAGTTTCTGAAGCCGGTCATGAAATCGGCTGTCACGGCTTTGCCCATGCTGACGCAGCGCGCCTGCCCGTGCGCGACGCGCTGCTTGACCTTGCAAAGAACGCCGATGGGATCGCGGAGATGGGCCACACGGCGCCGTTGCGCACGCTGGCCTATCCTTATGGCGAAACGCGCTATGGGCTGAAGCAGGTGCTGCCGATGCGTTTTATCGCTGCGCGCGGCGTTCTGAAGGGCGTCAACGCCGGCCGTGTTGACCGCGCGCAGTTGCGGGCGTGCACGTATTACGGCCCCGACGCGTTCGATGGTGTGCGCGAACTCCTCGTGGAAGCGGCGCGCACGAATGGTTGGCTAATCGCCTTCACGCATGATGTTGGCCATTGGCCTTCAAAATTCGGCACAACGCCCAAGGCGCTTACGGCGCTCGTGCGGGCCGCGGGCGCGCTTGGATTTGACATCGCACCCGTTGCGGATATCGCCGCGCGTGCATTCGAGGATGCGCCATGCGCGGCCTGAGCGTTCTGATCCCGACTTTCCGGCGGCCGGAGGGCGTGTTGCGTGCAGTGCGCAGCGTGTTCGCGCAGGCAACGCCCGAGACGGAAGTCGTAGTGGTCGATAACGCGCCGGAACACTCGGCGCGACATGCCATCGAAACGCTCGCCCGCGAAGCGCCGTGCACGTTCGTTTGGGCCCATGAGCGCCGCGCGGGCGTCGCGCATGCGCGCAACGCCGCGCTTGCGCTTGCCACTGGCGATTTCATCGCCTGGCTCGACGACGATCAGGAAGCGCCGCGCGGCTGGCTTTCAGCGCTTACGCGCACACAGCGCGAAACCGGCGCGGACGCTGTGTTCGGGCCTGTCGCGGCGCGTGCTACTGGCGCGCACGCCGACTATTTTGAAGCGCTCTACGCGCGCAGCGGCCCGGCCACGAGCGGCCCGTGCGAAGCGCCCTATGGCATGGGCAATTCGCTCGTCACCCGCGCCGCGCTTGGCGAAGCGCCGTTCGATCCGCGTGCGAACGAGACCGGGGGAGAGGATGACCGCTTCTTCGCCGCGCTCGCCGCGCGCGGTGGGAAGTTTGCGTGGAGCGCGGAAGGCGGCGTTGTCGAACACGTCGATCCCGCGCGCCTCAATGTGCTCCACGCGCTCAAGCGCGCGTTCGCTTACGGCCAGGGGCCGTGTGAAACGGCTTATGATAGGCGTAACTACGCGGCGCTCGCGCGTCATATGAGCGTCGGCGCGGCGCAAGGCGCATTGTTTGGCGCAGCAGCGGCCGGCGCATGGGCGCTTCGGCGTGACAACGCGCTCGATCTCGCCGATCGCGCGGCGCGCGGACTTGGAAAAGTACTCTGGTTCCGTCCGCAAAAATTCTACGGCGCTGCCGCGGGCTGATCAGCCCGCTGCGCGGCGTGTGAAGCGGTCGATCGCGATCGCTTCGGCGCTAGCTTGCGCGAACACGATGCCAACAACGTTTGCGCCCGCCTGCGTCAAGGCGGCGCGCGCTTCCATCGCAGCCGGCGCCGACAGCGCAGCCGGCGAGACGACGAGCACCACCGCATCCATGTGCCGCGCGAGTTTGAGCGCGACCGGATTGCGCTCCAGGGCCGGCGCATCGACGGCGACGACACCGCCCATCGCGCGCAATGCATCCCAATAGGCGCCATCTCCCGAAATCTGAACGCGCCCGCCAGGCGGCACGACGCCTGCGTTGAACGCGGTGACTTGCAGATGCGGCGTGACGAGGTGACGGGTCAGGGCCTGCTCGCGCACGGCTTGCTTATCCGCTGTCACGACGCGGTAGAACGAAGCGCCGCCAGCGCGCGCATCGAGCGCTGGCCCAAGTTTGCCACGCGCTTCATAGTGCGCGGCGTGCGTGTTGCGCTTGAGATCGAGATCGATGAGCAGCGTCGGCGCGCCGGCCTCTTCGGCTGCGCCCCGCGCCGTCGTCGATACGCCTTCACCCGCACGCGCGGAGACGAACAAGACCGTACGCCCTGCGCCTGTGTGGGGGCCCGGGGCTGCGCAAGCTGCGGCGAGAACGCCGGCGAGGGGCGCGGTCATTTCGTTGCTCCGGCCCGCGAGAACGCAGGCTTTGCGTGATCGTTGGCAGGCTTTGGCGGCTTGGCTTTCGCCGGCGCTTTGGCGACGGGCGTGACGGCGAGCACCGGTGCGCCCAATGTGCGCGCCGCGCTCTGCGGTGTTGGGAAATTGCGGCGCATCAGCCCACGCGCGAGACCGGCGGCGAGCGCGATGACGCCCGCAAGCAGCAAGCCCGCGAGCGCAATCGGCGCACGCAGGCTCTTGCCTTGCGCTGGCGGCACGGCGCGCTCGACGATGCTGATATTGTCCGTCGAACGGCCGAGCAGTTGATCGTAAGCGCGGCTTTCTTCGGCGCGGGCGGCGAAGTTTTGCGCGTTCTGTTCCAGGATCGTGCGGGACCGCGCGAGTTGGCGATATTGGGGCTCGAGTTCCTGCAAGCGGCGCAGACGTGCGCGGAGCGCTTCGCGTTGCGATGTCAGTTCGGTCTCGCGCGAGCGCTGGGCGCGCGCTTCGGCTTCGACGGCGAACAGCTGGCTGGCGATGTCCTGGCGGACGGGATTGAGGCCGCGGCGCGTGAGGCTGGCGGGATCACCATCACTCAAGAACGTCTGAAGCTGCTGGATGCGGCGATCGACGGCGCGGACGGGCGGCGCATCCGGCTGGTAGCGCGCGAGCAATTGCTCGCGTTCGACCTGGAGCTGAACTAGCGTCGCGCGGGCGTCGCTATCGGAATAGAGGGTAATCTCGGCGGGCTCGGAATTGTAGCGGGCGCGTAGAGCGCTGACCCGTCCCTCGGCTTCGCGGCGCTTGGATTGGGCGTCGAGCAGTTGGGTTTCGGTGTCGGTGGCGCGCGCGGCGGTGGCTTCAAGTTCGCTGTCGAAGTCGCCGATCTCGTTGGCGGTGAGGAAGGTCGAAAGCTCGCCCGTCGCTTCTCCGACGCGCGTGTCGAACTCGCCAGCCTGGCGGGCCAACGCCTCGGACTCGCCGCCCGTTAGCACTTCGCGGCGATAAGTGAGGTAGCGATCGACCAGCGTGTTGAGCGCGCGGGCAGAGATCTCCGCGTTCTTGTGTTCGAACGCGAGCGAGACGCCGGGGCTGCGCGGCGCGGAGCCCGCGCTGAACGCCTCGGAAAACGCCTTGAGCGCCAGTGCTTCACGACGCGCTTCCGGGGCGCCGCGTAGATCGGGGTAGAGCGTGGTTGCGCCAATTTCGCGGATGGTGCGGCGCGCGACTTCGGGGCTGCGCAGCAATTGAAGCTCGGCGTTGACGACGGATTCCATGTCCGGCGTCGCCCCCGCGCCGGCCGCGCCGGTGGTCGGTTGGTAGACGTATTCCTGGCCCAGCCGCACCAGCAGCTCCGAGCGCGCCTCGAACGTCTTGGGCGCGAGGAACGCGATGCCGATCGCCGCACACGCCAGCACGCCGCCGACGATGAGCACAATCGCACGCTCCGCCCACAGCATGGCGGCGATATCGGGAAGGCCGAGCTTTGCGGCGCTGGCCCAGCCCAAGGCGGATTTTGCGCGCGCTGCGCTGGTGGCGGTCGAGTCGGTCATGCCGGCCCACTTTCACCAGAGCTTCGCTGCGATTTGGTAAACACTCGTTCACTCTCGATACGGCACGCTCGACTGGTTGATGAAGTGTTGAGTCGTGGCGCGCGCTTTGCTCGCAAACCGCTCAAAAACCAGTCGAACGAACGGAGTTGAAGCGGATGTCGAGAAGCTTTATCGGCATGCTGGCGGTGGCGGTTGCGGCCGGTTTTGCAGGCTGTGCGGCGACGACGAGCCATGCGCGTGCGGACGACACGCCGGCCGCGGCGTTTGCGCCCTACACCGATGAAAGCCCTGACTATCGCTTCTATCCGGGCGACGAGGTCGAGATCATCATCGCTTCCGCGCCCGAACTCTCACGCACGGTGACGGTGGCGCCGGACGGGCGCATCGCCCTGCCCTTGATCGAGCCGGTTCGCGCAGCCGAACGCACCGAAGGCGAACTCGAAGCAGCGCTGCAGATGGCGTACGCGACACAACTGCGCGCGCCGGAAATCGACGTGGTGCCGAAATCATACGGGTCGCGGCAGGTGTTCGTGGGCGGCGAAGTCGCCCGCCCCGGCGTCTATGAAATGCCCGCCTACGTGGACGCCCTGCAGGCCGTTTCGATGGCCGGCGGCTTTCTTTCGAGCGCCAAGCGTGACGACGTGCTGATCCTCTCGCGTGCGAGAGGGGAGAACAGCGTGCGCAGCGTCGATCTCACGACGGGCGCCATTCGCGAGGGCGTGCCCGAAGCGACGCCGCTGGCGCGTTATGACGTGGTGTTCGTTCCGCGCTCGCGCATCGGCCAGGTCGGCCTCTTCATGCAGCAATATGTGCGCGAAGCGCTGCCGATCCAGTTCAGCCTCTATTACGACCTGAACGGCGATCGGAACCGCTAGAGCGGTTACGCCACTTCCAAGCAAGAGCTTGGATTAGTGGCGCATATCCAGCCATTCGCGCGCGGCTTTCTGCGCGCTCGCGATTTCGGTGGGGCTCATGAGACCCGACAGTTCCTTGCGGCTGTCACGGGCTTCCATCGACCCGCGCATGGCGGCGAGGTTGAACCACTTGTGCGCTTCAATGAGATCGACCTCACCGCCCTGGCCCGTCGCGTAGATGAGGCCGAGCTTGTAGAGATCTTCGCATTGACCGGCGCTGGCGGCTTGGTGCGCCTGCGCGATTTCCATATCCGTGTAGGCCATTCTGGCCACTCCCTTGTCTCACTGCGAGAAGCGCTGCGCCGTTTTGGCGTCATCCGCGTCTCGCCCCACTGACGTGCATTTTTCGCGCCGTCGGGGAGACATTTGACGTGCTTTATTTGAGATAGGGTTAAACGCTATCAGCCTCGACTTGGTTTTTTGCGTTTTACCTTGCGCACACGAAGACAAACGCTGCGTTTACCTATGCGCGCGACGAGATCAATACGCGCCGCGAGCGCGACACAACTCGTCACAACTTAACTGTTTTACACAAGACGCATTCAGTCACGGTTCAGGGCGCTTCTGACACCTTCTGACGTGAGAGGGATCAATTTCGAAACCCACGCCGTTTCTGCGGCAAGGGACGAAGGAGAGAGAGTGATGAAACGTCTTGCACTTATGGCGGTCGCCGCAGTGACGGCGTTTGCCCCGCTGGCCGCAGCGCCTGCGTATGCTGACCCGCCCCGCCACGAACGTGGCTACGACCGTGATCGCGACCATCGCCGTGGCGATTGGCGTGACGACCGGCGCGACGAGCGCCGCGCCTATAACGAAGGGCGCCGTGACGGCTATCGGGAGTCCCGCTGGGATAACCGCCGCCACAATGGCTACAACTACAATGGCCGCTGGTATTACGGCCCGCCGCCGGCCGCCTATTACGGCCGCCCGGGTTTTAACCCCGGCTATCACGCTTGGCGCCGCGGCGACCGCGTTCCGGCCTACTACCGCGATCGTTGGCAGCGCGTCGACTATCGCAGCTATCGTCACCTGAATGCGCCGCCGCGGGGCTACCATTGGGTGCGCGATGATCGCGGCGACTACCTGCTCGTCGGCATCGCGACGGGCGTGATCCTTTCGGCGATCTTGTCGAACTAAGACCGCCGATCGAACCTCTGAAAGTGCGCGCCGCCCCGGTGGGAAACCGCCGGGGTGGTTGCGTATGCTTAACGCCCTTTCAACGCTTCGCGCGCACGCTCCCGCATCTGCTAAGGAGCGCGCGATGCTCATCTTTCTGTGGGCTTACGTGATGATGACGGCGCTGCCGGGCGGAGCGCAACTCGCTGAGCGCCATGCCGACTTCGTGCAAACACAGATGCGCGCCAACCTGCCCGCCGCCCGCACATCAGCTGCGCGCATTCCGCCCGCCACATTGCCTCGCCCAGGCCTTGCGATTGGCGCGGCTTCTTCGTTCGCGCGCTAGTCGCCCGGGCCAAGGCCGCCTGCGAAGGTCATCCCGAAGAGCACAATGGCTGCGAGCGCGATGGCCTGCAGCGTGCCCAGCACAAGCAACGTCCAGCGGATCGGCGTGATGTACGCGTTGAGCGGCGTCGCTTGCGCGATCAGGTCAAGCGGATAGGCAACGCAGAACACGACGTTCGCCAGCACCGCAAGCATCAGCATGCCCGGTATCCAGCTCAAGATGACCTGCCACTCGAACGCGCCGAGATTGGCGAACAGCAAGATCATCACGAGCGTCAGCAGCGCGAGATTGTAGAGGATGCGCGCAAATTCCCAGAAGCGAACCGCCGAGCGGATGTGATCGCGCTCGAGGAACGCCATTACGCCCTCAGCTCACGCCAAGCTTGGCTTTGAGAAGCTCGTTCACCGCGGCCGGGTTCGCCTTGCCGCCCGTCGCCTTCATCACCTGACCGACCCACCAACCGAACGCCTTCGGGTTCTTTTGAACGTCCGCCACCTTGTCGGCGTTGGCCGCCATCAGATCGTCGATCGCTTTTTCGATCGCGCCGGTATCGGTGACCTGGCGCAGCCCTTCACGCTCGACGATGGCGCCGGGCGCATCGCCGGTCTCAAACATCTTGGCGAACACGTCTTTGGCGATCTTGCCGTAGATGGTGCCGTCCTTGATGAGATCGATCAGCGCGCCGAGCGCATCGGCTTTCACCGGCGACTGGCCAAGATCAAGCTGCGCTTTGTTGAGCGCGGCCGCGAGCTCTTGGGTTACCCAGTTTGCAGCCTGCTTGGCGTCGCGGCCCTTCGCGACCGTTTCGAAGAACGCAGCGCTCTCTGCATCACCCGCAAGCACGCGCGCGTCGTACGGGGAGAGGCCGTACGCGCTTTCGAAGCGCGCGCGCTTTGCGTCCGGTAGTTCCGGCAGCGTGCGCTTGATTTCATCGACCCAAGCTTGATCGAGTTCGAGCGGCAGCAGATCTGGGTCGGGGAAGTAGCGATAATCGTGCGCGTCTTCCTTGGAGCGCTGCGTGCGCGTCTCGCCTGTTGTTGGGTCGAAACCGCGCGTTTCCTGATCGATCGTGCCGCCGTCTTCGAGAATCTCGATCTGGCGGCGCGATTCGTACTCGATCGCTTGCGCCATGAACCGCACGGAATTGACGTTCTTGATCTCGCAGCGCGTGCCGAAGGGCGTTCCGGGCCGGCGCACGGACACGTTCACATCGGCCCGCATCGAGCCCTCTTCCATGTTGCCGTCGCACGTGCCGAGCGCGCGCACGATCGAGCGCAGCTTGTTGAAGTAAGCGCCCGCCTCCTTCGCGCTGCGCATATCGGGACGCGAGACGATCTCCATCAGCGCCACGCCTGAACGATTGAGATCGACGAACGTCTCGGTAGGGGAGAGGTCGTGGATGGACTTGCCGGCGTCTTGCTCGAGGTGCAGCCGCTCGACGCGGATCGTCACCGGCTCTTCGCCATCCGGCTCGATTAGCACTTCGCCCTCACCCACGATCGGGTGCTGAAATTGCGAGATCTGATAACCCTGGGGCAAATCGGGATAGAAATAATTCTTCCGGTCAAACCGGCTCTTCAGATGAATCTGTGCATTGAGCCCTAGGCCGGTGCGCACCGCCTGCTCCACACAAAATCTGTTGATCACCGGCAGCATGCCCGGCATCGCCGCATCGACAATCGAGACATGGGCGTTCGGTTCGCCGCCATATGCCGCGCTGGCGCCAGAGAAAAGTTTCGCCTTCGAACGCACCTGTGCGTGCACTTCGAGGCCGATGATCACTTCCCAATCATACTTGCCGCCAGCGACAAGCTGGTCTTTGCGGGCGGAACGGACGTCAAGCTCGGTCATAAGCGCGATTTAGGCTGCGGCGCGCACCCACGCAATGGCGCCTTGCCCGGCCAGCGGATTCTAGCGAAAGCTGGCCCCGCGAGGACGGGGGAGCAACAAAAAATGCGGAATTGGATGATGGCCAGCGCCGTCGTTGCGCTGGCTTTTGGTCTTGGCGGCGCAGCCGTCGCGCAGCCTTCACAGACACCACCGGCGCAAACCACCGGCGCGACGCCGATCCAACCGCCCGCACAGCCGCGGACACCCGCACGCCCCGGCATCATCGAACGAATCGTGACGCCGCCGCCGTCCGCGCAGGAAACGCCCGGCCAGCGTGACACGCGCATCCTGGTTGATGAAGAAGAAGACGAAAGCCGCTGGGTGACGCAGCAGCAAGTTGCGCGCATTGTGCTGTACGACGCCGCCAATCGGCGCGGTCCACAAGTTGGCATCACACGCGATACGCCCGATCTCGCTCAGCGAAATTTCGCCAACGTCGCCTCAGCCGTCCGCGTGTACTACGGCACTTGGGAGCTGTGTTCTGAGCCCAACTATGGCGGTGAATGCCGGCGTTTCTCGTCGCATGCCAACGTCAACAGGTTTGGGATCGGCAATCCTGTGACCGATGCAAGTCTCGAAGCCGAGAGTTTCAGCGATACGGTCGCGTCCATCCGGCTCGTGCGCGCTGCGGGCCGGCGCCGCGACTAGCCGCGCGGCACAGGCGTTAGCGGCGTTCGCGCCTGTTGCCGGCTGGCTAGCCAAATGCCGATCCCAATCTCGGCCGCGCCTATGGCCATCGAAAGCCGCGGGCGGCGCTCGAAATAGGTGGTGACGCCGCGCAGCGGGCTGCCCGGCCCGGCGCGCCATAGCGCCGCGTGGCGACGCGGCTGCAGAACGGAGGCGACGCCATCTCCGATCAGGAACAGCGCGAAGGTTTCGCTGGTGAGCTTGCTGACAAGCTTGTTCTGCAGCGTTTCGCGGAGGGATGCTTCGGACATGCGGGGCAAACGGCGCGCATTGCCCCGAGGTTCCGTTAGCGGACGGCCTGAGATTCCTCGCGGCGCGGCCCCTGCGCGGGATCGCCGAGTTGCTCGACGAATTGCTCGGGCGTCGTCCAAAGCTGGCCGGTTTCAGCCTGGTGTTCGGCGAAGTCGAACAAATCACGCATGGCCTGCCCGTCGAAGTCCAACGGCCCTTTGTAATCGTAGTCCCGCGGAATGCGCGTGAAGCGGAAGTTCAGGCGATTGCGGCGGGTGAACTCGGTGGTCAGCGCCAGCGACGAGCGCGCCTGAAACATCTGGTTGGTTTCAAAGCTGCGCGACACGATCGGCATCGTGTTGAGCGGCGTTGCGCGCAAGCGGTTGTCGAGCTGACCATTGATGATGACATAAACGTTGCCGCCGCTCAGTTGCTGCAGGCGGTCTTCGCCCCACAGCGAGATGATCTGCGGCATCACGAAGAATGACGCGGTCACGCCGCCATCGACGTGCATTTCCTGCATCATCTGCCCATCGGCATCGACATCGAGCATCACCGGAGGAAACACGCCCGGCACGCTCGCGCTCGCGACCAGCACGTCGCGGAACAGGCGCCGCGCAGGCTCACCGCCGCGCTCTGCGATCTCGCCGAGGTTCCAGATGATCGCGTCCTGATTGTCGAGATTTGTGGTCTGCACCAGCAGCATGCGCCCGCGCCGCGACTCCCGGCCCACGGCGTCGATCAGCTCGGGCGTGACGAAGTGATCGACGAGTTGGTGCAGCGGATCGCCGAAGAAGAGCCCTGGCCGCAAAAACGCGCTGAGGCCACGGCGGCGCAGCACGTTTTCCGCAAGCGGGCCGGTGTAGGCCTCTTCCAATTGCCGATCCCACTGCGAACCCAGGAACGCGAACGGCGCGATCAGCGCGCCCGTCGAAACGCCGGTGACGATTTCGAATTGCGGGCGCGCGTTGGCGCGCGTGAGCCCGACCAGCGCGCCAGCGCCGAACGCGCCGCCAGCGCCGCCGCCTGAGAGCGCCAGAATATCGAGCGAGCCGTCCGACGCGGCCCGCAGGCGCGCGAGCGTTTCGGTCATGTCCCGGCGCAGGTTCGGATCGTTGCCATTGGCCCGCACACTGGAGGCAAAGCCGATGAGCGCCGCATCCCGGGGCGCTGGCGGGGGCCCCGCGATCCGCGCGGGCGTGACGCAGCCTGCCGCCAGCATTGCAGCGCAGAATGGGGCAAGGCGCAGCCAGTTCATCGTTCCACCCGGGCCGGCGCGGTTCTGGCGCCGCCGCTCCAACGCACCAGCAAAAATCATGGCGCCGCCATGAGCAAGCGGCCCGCTCAGAGACCGGGCGCCGCAGGCAAGAAGAACCCCCGCCGCGAGGGAACGGCGGGGGTCGGCCTCGCGAGGGATCGAGGCCGTAACGTGTTGCTTACGCCGCGTCTCACCAGACGGATTGGCCAACGCCCCCGTCCATCGTCATCTGCGCGTTGAACTGGGTTTCGCGGGCGACTTGGCGCGTCTCACGCACGCGGACCATCTTCTCGCCCGGGCCGAAACGGCGGAGCAGCGAGCGCTCGTTGCACGGGCGGCGCGCGATCTGCGGGCGGCACGTCAGAACGCCGTTCTCGTGCCAGAGCGCTTCGCCACGGGCGCAATCGTAGCTGCGGCCGTCCATCGTGTAGCGCATGCGCGTGCCGGCCATGCAGCGGTAGATTTCACCGGCATAGCCTTCGCGCACGTCACGTTCGCCGAACACCTGCGAGGCCGGATGGGGCGTGCCCGTATCGTCGAGGCAGATGGCCTGGAGCGCGAGCATGCGATCAAAGGATTGCGTTTCGACGGCCGCTTCAGCGACCGCGAGCGCCATGCCGCTCACGCCTGCGTCGATCGAGCCGCCGATATAGCCGCCGCCAGTGCGGACAACGACATCACCCGCACGGACGTTGGCGATGGCGATCGAGGTGGCGCTGGCTTGCGCGTGCGCGCCGGCGCCAACCACCACGATGCTCGGCGGCGGCACGTAAGGCGGCGGGACGATGATTTGCGGGGGCCGACAATTGTGGCACGGCGGCGGGGGCGGCGGCGTGGGGTTGCAGTTCTGGCGGCACCCCACCGGCGGGCGGTTGCAGCCGACGCAATCGGCGAACGCCGCGCCCGGTGCGGCGAACACCGCCATGAGCAGCCCGAGGGCCATGAGAATGTATCGACCTGAAACGGTCATGCGCCTTACCTCGTTAAGTTCGCTTGGCGAGGTGCAAGAGCGCGGCCAGCTCTCGCCCTGGGCGGGAATGGCTCCCGGCCTGAGGCGCGTTTCGCCTTTGAGGTTCCGGTTCGGTGCTTGCGTGGAACCACCCGGCTTCAGGGAAATGCCGGCGCACATGCTTGGTGAAGAGACGTTCCATCCCGACACGCGGGCGCTGCTCGCCTACGGCCGCGCTTTGGCCGGAGCCGAGGCTGCGCCGAAGAAAGGCCGCGCCGACCAGGTGCTGGAGCGCCTGTTCGTGATCGAGCGCATGCCGAGCGGGCGCTGGCCGCTACGTAGTTTCGGCGGCGAACTAATCCCCCTCTTCGGCCGCGACCTTAAGGAGCAAGATTTCGCCGCCCTCTGGCTCGACCAAGATGTGAAGCTTCTCTCCGCGCTGATGGACGCGGCCGCCCTCGCCAACGAACCCGCTATCGCGCGCGTGATCGGCGACGCAGCGGGCGGGCGCCAGTTGGGCGCTGAAATCCTGTTAACCCCTCTCCGCGTCGAGCCGCGGTTTGGCGATCGCTTCCTGGGGCTCTTTCAATCGCTGGGAGGGGAGGCTTTCACCGAGGGCCGCCCGATCATGAAGCTGCGCCTGGGCTCGCTCCACCCGCCGATCGCGCGCCAAGGCGCCGGCGGCGGCGTCCGGCTCATCGTCAATAACGACTTCTGAACGCGCTTAGGCGGCGCGGTCGGCGGCGTCTTCTTCGATCGGCGCGTCTTCCGGCGCGAGCACCGGCTTGCCGAGCAGCATATCGGCCGCCTTCTCCGCGATCATGATCGTCGGCGCGTTGGTGTTGCCGCCGATCAGCGTGGGCATCACCGACGCATCGATCACGCGCAGGTTCTCAATGCCGCGCACGCGCAGTTCGGCATCGACCGGCGCTTTGGGATCGGCGCCCATGCGCACGGTGCCGACAGGATGATAGATCGTCTCCGCCGTTTGGCGGATCCACGCATCGAGATCGGCGTCGCCGACGATCCCGGCGCCCGGGCGCATCTCCGGCCCGCGATACGCTTTCATCGGCTCGCGCCCGACAATGTCGCGCACCATGCGCACAGCGTCGCGCATGGTGCGGCGATCGAGTTCGCTCTCGAGGTAGTTCGCATCGATCGCCGGATCGGCGAGCGGATCGCTCGAGGCGAGGCGCACTGTGCCCTTGCTCTCGGGGCGCAGTTGGCACGCGTGGATGGTGAAGCCATCGCGATCGGGCGCGACCTTGGCGTGGTCGATCATGATAGCGCCGACGAAGTGCAGCTGGATATCCGGCCGGTCGAGTTCGCCGCGCGTTTTCAGGAACGCGCCGGAATGCAGGTGATTGGTGCGCCCCGGCCCTTGCTTGCGCAGCATGTAGTTCAGACCGACGAGGCCCTGTTTTGCGCCCTTGGTGAGCGAATAGACGGTGATCGGTTTGGTGCATTCGTAGATCACCGAGACATCGAGGTGATCTTGCAAGTTTGCGCCGACTTCCGGCGCGTCGAGCGCGACGTTGATGCCGTTCGCCTTCAAGTGATCGGCAGGGCCAACGCCTGACAGCTGCAACAGGTGCGGCGATTGCACGGCGCCGCTGGTGAGCAGCACCTCGGCGCTCGCGAACACTTTCTGCACGTTGCGGCCGACGACGTATTCGACGCCCACGGCCATGCCACGCTCGATGATCACCTTCGTCGCGCGCGCGTTGGAGATGATCGTGAGGTTCGGCCGGTTGCCGATGATTGGGCGCAGATAGGCGGCCGCCGCGCTCCAGCGTTCGCCGTCTTTGATCGTCAGGTGGTACGGCCCCATGCCTTCTTGCTGGTAGCCGTTGAAATCGCGCGTCGTTTTATAGCCAGCCGCTGCGCCCGCTTGGATGAACGCCTTATAGAGTGGCGAGCCAGGCTCGGGTCGCGACACCCAGAGCGGGCCGCCCTCGCCGCGCCATGCATCGCCGCCGTCTTCGTTGTTCTCGCTCCGCTTGAAATAGGGGAGCACGTCCCGATAGCCCCACCCGGTGAGGCCCATCTGGCGCCACTGATCGTAATCGCGCGCGTGGCCGCGAATGTAGATCATGCCGTTGATCGAGCTAGAACCGCCCCAGCCGCGGCCGCGCGGCCACCAGAGCTTGCGATCGTTCAGATGTTTCTGCGGCGTCGTCCAGAAGCCCCAGTTGTACGGGCCCTTCGCCTTCATGATGGAGCCAACGCCCGCGGGCATGCGCACGAGCAAGCTCTTGTCGTTGCCGCCCGCTTCCAGAAGCGCGACTTTGATGTTGGGGTCGGCCGTCAGCCGGTTCGCCAGCGTGCAGCCTGCGCTGCCCGCACCCACGATCACATAATCGTACCGCCCGTCCGCTGCCGTCACGTCACGCTCCCTTTGATTGGCGCGCATGTTGACGGCGCCGTCACGATTTTCAACCCACGTCTCGTTTCGGAGCCGCTGTTAAGGGTTCATTACCGTAAGGGCTTCATTAATCGCCCTATGACTGCCGCCGCGCTCAGCCTCGCTGACGTCTATACGAAACTGAACACGTCGCGCCGCAACGACCCGGCTGAGCGCCGGCGCTATCGCCGCGTGCCCGTCGGCCTCACCGGCCGGATGATGGGCGCAGACGGCGCCGAGCATGATTGCCGCAGCGCTGACATCTCCCCTGGCGACATGCGCGTCGCCGCCGCCGCTTCCGTAAAGGTAGGCGACCGGGTGGTGTTTTATTTGGAAGATCTCGGCCGCCTCGAAGGCCATGTGGTGCGCAACATCGCGGCAGGGGAGTTCGCGGTCGTGCTCTCTGCGACGGCTCACAAGCGCGAGAAGATCGCCGAACTACTGACCTGGCTCATGAGCAAAGAGATCGCCCGCGATATCGAACGCACGCCCCACAAGCATCTTGGCGCAGGTGCGCTTGCTTCGGTCGTCCCTGAAACGGGCCCAACCGTCGAAGGCGAAGTGTTGGACTTCTCGCTCGTCGGTATGGCGATCAAGACCAGCCAGCCGCCGCCGGCGCTCGGCGCATGGGTGCGCATCGGCGGCATTTACGGGCGCGTCTCCCGCTACATCGAGGGCGGCTTCGCCATCGATTTCGAGCAACGCTCGAGCCCCATCCCAAACCGATCCGTGCGGTAAGGTGAATCGCGTAAGTTCTGCATTGGCGCGGAGCTTGCACACTCCTGCCTGCGTGCTGCGTCATCCGGCGCAGCGGGCGGTTAACTGTCTTCAGCTGATTGGCGAAGACCGGGAGCACGAACGGTGAGCGATCAACCCCAAACCTCCGCGCGCGGCGCCTGGTGGGTGCAGGTTCGCGGCCAAGGCTACGGCCCCTATAGCGACAAGCAGATGATCGGCTTTGTCGCCGAAAAGCGCGTGCGCGCCAATTCGATGGTTGCGCAGGCCGCCGAAGGCCCTTGGGCCGAAGCGCATACGTTCCCTGGCTTGATCGAGGATGCGCCCGCCGCGCGCCCGGTCGCCGCCGCCAAGCCGGCGATCGAAGCCGGCAACCTCTTCATTCACGCCGAGATCAATTCCGGCGCGCATCCGCGCTTTATGTCGGCGCTCGAATCGATGGGCGTGGTCGTCGATCTCGCGCCCGGGCTCTGGCTCGTGCGCACGCGTCACAGCGCCGGCGCGCTGCGCAACGCGATCTCGCAGACGCTGCAATTGGGCGACCGCTTCATCGTGATCGACGCCTCGCGCGATCGTTTGGCCTGGTTCAACATGGGCCCCGAGATCGACGTGCGCATCAAGGATGTTTGGAACGGCCCCGCGCCGGCCACGGCGCCGCAGCGCTAGCCGCGCTCGTAGCGGCTCGGCTTCATCTCACGCGCGTAGCGCTTCCAGTTCTCAACGTAGTGGTGCGCGCTCATCGCGAACATCTGCTTTTGCGGCGCATCGAGCGGACGCGCGGCCTTCGCCGGTGAACCGGTGACGAGCTGACCTTCGTCGAACGTCTTGCGCTCTGTCACCAACGCGTGCGCGCCGACGAGGCAGTGCCGTGGAATCACCGCGTGATTGAGCACCGTCGCCTTGATGCCGATGAGCGATTCGTCTCCGACTGTGCATCCGTGCAGCATCGCGTGGTGCCCGATGGTGACATTCTTACCGATCGTAAGCGGCGCGCCCATGTCGGTGTGGAGCACCGAACAATCCTGGACGTTTGAATTTTCGCCGATGGTGATCGGCTCATTGTCACCGCGCAGAACGGCGTTGAACCACACGGAAGCGTTCTTCTTCAACACGATGCGCCCGATGAGGATCGCGCCTGGCGCCACCCACCAGGCGCCGTCTTCCTCCACTTCAAGGTCGGCATCGGCGAGAGCAAAAATCGGCATCGGCTTCTCCGTCACAAACACTTCGCACCCGCGAAACGTCGCGTTAACGCACTCGGCTGAGACTGCATACATCAGGAACGGCGCTGCGTCGTTTCCATCTCTCAAGCCCGACAGGGCGCAAGCGGGGGAGAGCGCGTGAAGGCAAAGCGCAGGAGCGCAAACTTCAGAGCTGCATCTCCAGGGCGGAGCGGACGCGAGAGCGACTCCACCGCCCGGCCTTCCTCTCCCTCCGATTCCCAGTTCTTCGATCCGCCCGCCGCCGATTCCCAATCGGCGGCTTTTTTGTCGCCGCACTCCAAGAAGGAGACCATTATGGCGAAACGCACCCAACGCCGCGCCGCAACTCGTGATGGCGTCCTGACCGTCCCGGACTTCCAGCGCGACCGCACCCTCCAGGGGGTGTATGGCGGGTACACTCCCGCCAACGACCGCGATCAGCGTTTCGTCAAAAACCTGCGCGCCAAAAGCGAAGGGCAAAAGGCGCTGATGAGCGCGATCGACGCGCACTCTCTTGTGCTCGCACTCGGGCCTGCGGGCACCGGCAAAACCTATCTCGCGATCGCCAAAGCAGTCGAGGCGCTCGAAGCCGGCAAAGTCGGGCGCATCGTGCTCTCACGGCCCGCGGTTGAGGCCGGCGAGTCGCTCGGCTTCTTGCCCGGC
>CAZMCA010000001.1:37798-41702 GCA_964564595.1 uncultured Caulobacteraceae bacterium | reverse complement strand
GCGCCCGCTCTACGACGCGCTGCAGGATCGCCTTTCGGCAAAACGCTTGAAAGCGCTGATGGCCGAAGGGCTGATCGAAATCGCACCGGTTGGCTTCATGCGCGGCCGCACGCTCAACAACGCGTTCGTGGTGATCGACGAAGCGCAAAACTGCACGTACGGGCAGATCAAGATGCTGCTCACGCGCCTCGGTTGGCACTCGACGATGGTCGTCACCGGCGATCCAGCGCAGACGGATCTGCTGCCTGAGCTCTCGGGCCTCGGCAGCGTCGCGGAAAAGCTGGAGCAGGTGAAGAACGTCGCGGTCGTGCGGCTCGGCGATGCGGACATCGTGCGCCACCCGCTCGTCGCGAGCATGCTGGGCGTCTTGTAGAAGGTCCCCTACTTCGCAACAAAAAACGGCCGCTCGCGAGGGCGGCCGTTTTCATATTGCGGGGGAGTGGCGCCCCTACTCGCCGTCCAGATCGATATCGAGCACGGAGATCGTCAGCACCTGGCCTTCGTCTTCGTCGGCCGAGATCGTGCCGATGAATTCCTCGCCGACATACACTTCCGCGGAATCGGCTTTGCGCGGCCGAGCGCGCACACTGAGCTGGCCAGCGCCCAGCACATCGCGCAGCACGAGTTGCAGGCGCGCGCGCTCATTCTCATCGATCGGCGCGTTCTTCGCCGCGCCCGCTTTGCGCGGCACCGCGAGGCTGATCGAATAGCTGAGTTCGCCTTCGTCTTCATCGCGCAGCAGCGACGCGACTGTCTTGCCTCCGACAAGCACGTCGGCTTCGTCCGTGCCCTTGGATTTCACGGCAATCGACGGCGATCCCAAAAGGGCGCTCAGATATTCGCCCACACGCGTGCATTCAGCTGCGTTCAAGACCGGCTCCATACTAGAGAGCGCGGACCCTCGTCTGTCGTGCCCGCGAGGTCAACCCCGCGGCGCGGCGGCGCGCTAGTCGAAGTCCCAGTGCGTGGCTTGGCGGCGCAGGAACCGGCCGTAGAGAAACGCCGCAAGCCCGATCGCGCCGAAACCGCCCATCACGGCGAGGTAATCGTACATCCCATCATCGATCGCGCTGCGCAGCGTGAACGGCGTGAGCAGCGTGATGAGACCGATAACGACGCCGGCCGCGACGCCGGTTTTGATCAGAATATCGCCGACGAAATAATTCCGGTCGATCTCGTGACGGGGCCGCCGTTCCGGCGTGCCTTTAGCGTGGCGCTTGAACATGGCCCCGCTTGTAACGCGAGTCGCGCGCCCTACCGCGCCATCTCGAATGAGCCGCGCAGCCCATCGACAGTCCAATTGCCGACGATGCGCCGCCCGCCGTTCGTGACGCGCCCCTCGTATTGCACCGTGTGCGACTGGCCGGCGGTGCCGTCATAGACTTTCGCGAAGCGCACGGCCTCGCCCGATACGTTTCCGAGCAGATCGGAGAACAACCAGAACGAGGAATTGTCGCCGAAGCGGTTGTCTTCGAGCATCGTGCCGACGAGTCGCCCGTCGCCGCGCTCGGTCAGCGTGGCACGGAACGCGATCGCTTGATTGTCCGGACCCTGCACGTAGACGCCCTGCCAATCGCCGCTAAGCGTGCGGCGCGCCTGCGCCTCCGCTTGCGGAACGAATGAAATCGGCGCGGGCGCCACGGCGCCAAGGGCAAGACCGAGCGCAAAGGCGGCGACGAACTTCTTCATGCACGATCCCCCAATGTCGTTGCGGCGCCGAAGCGCCTACACCCACCACTTGTTCGGCTTAGCGCGGAACGCGGCGGCCTTCTCTAGTGCAGCGCTTACCGCAAACACGCTCTCTTCGTCGAGCGCGCGGCCGATCACTTGTAAGCCAAGTGGCAGCCCTTGCCCGTCGAGCGCGGCCGGCAGCGCAAGGCCCGGCAGGCCGGCGAGGTTCGCCGTCACAGTGAAGATGTCGTTGAGATACATCTGCACGGGATCGCCCGCGCGCTCGCCGAGCGCGAACGCAGCGGAAGGCGTCGCCGGCGTCACGATCGCATCGACTTCGCCGAAGGCGTCGCGGAAGTCCTGCGCGATGCGCTGGCGGACCTTTTGCGCGCGCAGATAGTACGCGTCGTAATAGCCCGCGCTCAAAACGTAGGTGCCGATCAGAATGCGGCGCTGCACTTCACGCCCGAAGCCGGAGGCGCGCGTCTTAGCGTAAGTATCGTTGAGGTCTTTGCCGCCGACGCGCGCGCCGTAGCGCATTCCATCGTAGCGCGCGAGGTTCGAGGACGCTTCGGCCGGCGCGACGATGTAGTAGCACGGCAGCGCATACTTGGTGTGCTTCAGGGATACGCGCTTGATCTCGGCGCCCGCATCCTTCAGCCACGCGACGCCCTGATCCCAGAGCGCTTGAATCTCCGCCGGCATGCCATCAACGACATATTCGTCGGGCACGCCGATGCGCATGCCTTTGACGCTTCTGCCGCACGCGGCGCGGAAATCCGGCACTGCGACCGGAAGCGAGGTGGAGTCCTTCGGATCGTGGCCCGCCATGCTCTGCAGCAGAACCGCGCTGTCTTCGACGGTCTTGGCGATCGGCCCGGCCTGATCGAGCGACGACGCGAACGCGACGATGCCCCAGCGCGAACAGCGCCCGTAAGTCGGCTTGATGCCGACGGTGCCGGTGAACGCCGCCGGCTGGCGGATCGAGCCGCCCGTGTCGGTCGCGGTCGCGCCCAAGCAGAGATCGGCGGCGACCGCAGAAGCGGAACCGCCGGAAGAACCGCCCGGCGTGAGCTTCGCGTCGGAATTGCCGCGCCGCCAGGGGGAGACGACCGGACCGAACGCGCTCGTCTCGTTCGAAGAGCCCATAGCGAACTCATCGAGGTTGAGCTTGCCGAGCATCACCGCGCCATCGCCGAAAAGCTTGGCCGTGACGGTGGACTCGTAGGTCGGTTTGAAGTCCCCAAGGATGTTCGAGCACGCGGTGGTGCGCACGCCCTCGGTGCAAAAGAGATCCTTGATGCCGAGCGGCGCGCCTTCGAGCGGGCCTGCTTGGCCAGCAGCGCGGCGCGCGTCGGACGCATCGGCCATCGCGCGCGCTTTATCCTGGGCGATCACGACGAAGGCGTTGAGCGCGGGGTTGGCTTTCTCTATCGCGGCGAGGAAGGCGTCCGTGATTTCGCGCGAGCTGAATTGCTTCTTCCCGAGGCCGTCCAGCGCGGTCACGAGCGTGAGGGAGGTAAGGTCTATCATAGCTAAATTGTCCGCCGCGCAGTGCTCATCGCCGCCCTCAATGCTTCCACACCGCGACTTGGATAGGGATCGCACCACGCTTGTTCGAACGCCTCGATGCCCATCTCCGCCTCAAGCTTCACGAATGCCGCGAGCACTGCGCCGGCGAGTTGATCACGTTCAACATCAAGGCTGAAGACTTCAAGGCGCTCGACGAGTTCAGACCGCTTCGAGATAGCGTCAAACCGCTCGCTCACTTTGAACACACTCAGCGTCACGCTGGACGTGGACGGTGGCGGATAGAAAGTCTCCTGGAGTACCCAGCTCCAGCCGTCGCCTTGCTCCGCACTGAAGTGCACCTCGGCGGCTAGCGCATCCAGCGCGATGTCAGTTCCGAACCGTGCGAGTTCCGCAAAGGCTGGGCTGGTGTAGGAGAAACCTTCCATGCGATAGGCGTGATCGCCCGCAGCCAGCGTGGCATTCGCCCAGCCGGCGTCAATTCCGTCGAATGTAATCTCGACAGGAACCGCGCTCATTCGACGACCTTCGGCACGACGAAGAAGCCGTCCTCGCTGCGGGGCGCGTTCTTCAGCACGCGCTCAGGCGCATCGCCATCGGTGACAACGTCATCCCGCATCGGCAGGGCGGTCTCGACCGCGCTCGTCATCGGCTCGACGCCTTCGACATCGACTTCGTTGAGTTGCTCGATCCAGGCGAGGAT
>CAZMCA010000001.1:0-37788 GCA_964564595.1 uncultured Caulobacteraceae bacterium | reverse complement strand
GTCCTCAGCAACGCCGATCACGGCCCAGCCATATTGCTCGATCCAGGCGAGGATAGCGTTGAGCTCTTGCGCCATCGCCGGCGCGCGCTCTGGCGCAAGGTCGAGCCGCGCGAGCTTGGCCACTTTCAGCACGGTCTTTTCGTCGATCGACATGGGCCGCCTCAAATCAGGGGCGGAGCGCTACCAGGGGGGGCAGAGTCACGCAAGTTTACCGGGTCGCGGAGGGCGAAGCTGGCGTGCAGCGGCCGCGCCAGCGCGCGATTGCGCCGCCTTCGTCCAGCATCAGCGTGAATCGGTCGCCCTCGAACGTCATGACGTGAGAGAGGTACTCGAAGCGTTCGAGAGATCGTTCCCATCCTGCGGCCGGCTGAGGCCGCGCCACGTCCACCAGACGGCCCTCCATGCACCCGCGGCCCTCGCAGACGTGCGCGTTTCGCCCGGCCTTATCGAGGGTGATCGTGAGATCGCGTTTCTCGGCCGGCGCGACGCAGTCATTGCCGCTGCACAATTCGTACGCTGTCGCGACGCAGAAATCGCCGAAGTCCTTGGGCGGGATCGGCGCTTGGGCCGCAAGCGCCAGCGCCGTAACCGGCGCAAGCTACCGCATCAGGCCGGCGCGCTCGGTATCGTTGGGCCGCAATTGACGGGCGGCGTGGGCTCGGAGAGCACCACGGTCTGCTGGCCGCAGCCGCAGCGGGCGGCCGCCGCTTCTTCGCGGCACACCAGCGAGGCCGCGCCTGGCGCGAGCGCCAGAACCGCCAAAGCCATACTCGCCGCGACAAACCGCATTGGGCTCTCCCCTCGGACCCGCAAAGCATACCCCTTCTGGACCCGGCGCGTCGAGCCGCCGGGGGAGGGCTTGCCCAGCCCTGCCCGTTGACCGCGCAGGCGGCGCGCGCGAGGCAAGGGGCGTTGCCCCTCCTCGACCTCCCCGCCTTCCGCGCCGCGCTGCCCTCGGGCGGCGCGCTTGTGGGCGTCGATCCTGGCGCCAAGCGCATTGGCCTCGCCGTCAGTGACGCGACCCGGCTGATCGCCTCGCCCGCCGAACAGATCACACGCGCCAAGTTCGCGGCGGACGCAGCGAAGCTGTTTGCACTCTATGACTCGCGGCGCTGCGCCGGGCTCGTGATCGGCCTGCCGCTCAATATGGACGGATCGAGCGGACCGGCGGCGCAGAGCGCGCGCGCGTTCGCCGCGAACTTGCTTGGCGTACGAGACGTCCCGCTCCTGCTCTGGGACGAGCGGCTGACGACGGCGGCGGTGACGCGCACGCTGATCGAGGCCGATGCGAGCCGGGCCCGGCGCGGCGAACTCGTCGACAAGCTCGCGGCCAGCTACATGCTGCAAGGATTGCTCGACGCGCTCCGCGCATAGCGGAACAAGCGCGCGGCCGGCGCCATTGGCGAGCCATGCGCGCCGCACTTGTCCACGTGTCCGATTCCGATCCCGGCCTTCGCCGCAAGCGCGCCGGCAAAGGCTTCTCCTACCAGGACGCCTCTGGCCGCCGGGTGCGTGACCGCGCCACGCTGGAGCGCATCCATCGCATCGTGATCCCGCCCGCATGGGAAGACGTGTGGATTTGCGCGGACGAGAACGGCCACCTCCAGGCGACAGGCCGTGATGCGCGCGGGCGCAAGCAGCATCGCTATCACCCTGCCTTCCGCGAGAGCCAGGAGGCAGCGAAGTTCGAGCACATCCTCGACTTTGCGCGCACGCTGCCGCGCATCCGCCGCGCTGTCGCGCGCGACATGCGTAAGAAGGGCCTGCCGCGCGAGAAGGTGCTGGGCGCGATCACGCATCTTCTGGAGACGACGCTCATCCGCGTCGGCAACGACGACTACGCCAAGCAGAACAAGTCCTACGGGCTGACCACACTGCAGGACCGGCACGCCGCCGTGAAGGGTGATGAGCTGCGGTTCGTTTTCACCGGAAAATCCGGGAAAAGCTGGCGTTTGACGCTGAAGGACAAGCGCGTCGCGCGGATCGTCAAGGCCGCGCAGGACCTGCCCGGCCAACGCCTCTTTCAGTATATCGACGCCGAGGGCGCGCAGCGCGAGGTCACCTCATCCGATCTGAACGCCTATCTCGCGGAGATCGCGGGGCCCGGCGTTACGGCGAAGGACTTCCGCACCTGGGCCGGCACCGTGCTTGCGGGAATGGCGCTCGCGGAGTTCGAGACGGTGGATAGCCAGGCCGCCGCCAAACGGAACGTGCGCGCCGCGATCGAGCGCGTCGCACAGCGGCTGGGGAACACGCCGACGATTTGCCGGAAGTGCTACGTCCATCCCGCGCTCTTGGAGAGCTACATGGATGGCGCGCTCGCGCTCAGCGCCGCGGCGGCGGTCGAGCGCAATCTGCGCGAGGACCTGAGCGGGCTCTCACCTGAAGAAGCGGCGGTTCTGGTGTTCCTCCGGGCGCGGCTGCGCAAGCGCGCCAAACGGGCGCCGCCTGCACGCCGCCCCGTCGCGAAGACGGCGCCGGCGCGCAAGCGCAAGCGCAAGCCTCAGCGGCGGCGCGCCTCGATCAAGGGCAGAACGACGAGCGGCTCGTAGCCCTCAGGGCGGCGGGCGTGCTCGCGGCCGATGCGATCTCGGGCGCAGTGATAATAGGTGCGGTCTCTACGGGGCATCTCAGAGCTCGAATAGATCGGGTTGCGACAAAGGAGCGGCGCGCTCTGAAAACGGTTCGACAGGTTCGCTCGCGCCAAAGACCAGCGTCGGGTCCTCGTCACGCGCGGGATCAAGCGACGCGTCCGGGGCGTGCTCGCGCACGCGCGCAGCGTCCGCTGCGACCGGCGCATGCGCCGCCGCAACGCCAAGACCGGCAACGACGGCGGTGAGCGCGAGGCCAATCGGCTTCAGGGCTCCATCCTCACCAGCGCGCTTCATCTCACTGCCTCCAAACACATTCGATAGTTAATGACGCGTTCACACTTGGAACAAACGCAGTACAACACAGAGTCTGGGACCGCAATGCGGCACTGTGGATAGGGTGTGAACAATGTTTGGCCCGACTTGCGGCCAAGCCGCCTCAGGTCTTAACAACGCGCGATGGCTAAGCCGGCTCCAGATTCGTCCACAGAGGACGCCAAGCCCTTCCGCCATAAGCATTTATTGTCGATCGCCGACCTCTCCGCCGGGGACGCTGAACAGCTCCTGAACCGGGCAGAGGGGTTCATTCCCCTTCTGGAACAAAGGGAAAAGAAGCTCACGACCCTCCGCGGGCGGACCCTGATCAACCTCTTTTTCGAGAACTCGACCCGGACCCAGTCCTCCTTCGAATTGGCCGGCAAGCGCATGGGCGCGGACGTCGTGAACATGAGCGTGAAGTCGTCCTCCGTTGCGAAGGGCGAAACGTTGATCGATACGGCCGCCACGCTGAACGCGATGAGTCCCGACCTCCTCGTCGTGCGTCACGGCTCATCGGGCGCGGCGGCGCTGCTCTCCCGCAAAGTCGGCTGCTCGGTGATCAACGCCGGCGATGGGGGCCACGAGCATCCGACGCAAGCGCTGCTCGATGCGCTGACGCTCCGCCGCGAGCTTGGCGCGATCGCGGGGATCACGGTCGCGATCTGCGGGGACGTGCTGCACTCACGCGTCGCCCGCTCGAACGTCGCGCTGCTGAACATGCTGGGCGCGCGCGTCCATCTCATCGGCCCGCCGACGCTGATGCCGGCGGACGCCGAAAGTTGGGGCGCGGCGGTGTTTACCGACATGCGCGCGGGCCTCAAGGGCTGCGACGTGGTGATGATGCTGCGCCTTCAGAACGAGCGCATGCAGGGGGGCTTCATCCCGAGCCCCCGGGAGTTCTTTTGGTTCTACGGGCTCGATGAAGAAAAGCTCGCCTGCGCCAAGCCGGGCGCGCTGGTGATGCACCCAGGCCCAATGAATCGGGGGATCGAGATCGACAGCGCCATCGCCGACAAAGTCGGCGTTTCGCTGATCGAGAAACAGGTGCGCATGGGCGTGGCGATGCGCATGGCGGTGCTTGAGGCGCTGGCCAACAATGCCAGCAATGAAGGGCCCGCGGCGTGACCACCACGATCATCCGCAACACGCGCCTGGTGGACCCCGCCTCCGGCTATGACGGGCCGGGCGAGATTCTGTTCGACGAGACGGTGATGGCCGTCGGCAAAAGCGTCGAGGCGCCGGCGCGGGCCATCGAGATCGACGCGGGCGGCCACTGCGTGTTGCCGGGGCTGATCGATATGCGCGTCGTGCTCGGCGAGCCGGGCGCGGAGCATCGCGAGACGTTCCGGAGCGCAGGGCGCGCGGCGGCCAAGGGCGGCGTGACGACGATGGTCGTCCAGCCCAACACGACCCCTGTGATCGATGACCAGAGCTTGGTCGATTACGTGCTCCGGCGCGGCGGCGCGCGCGCCGATGTGCGCGTGCTGCCAGCTGCGGCGCTGACGCATGGTCTTGAAGGCAAGGCCATGACGGAGATGGGCCTCCTCAGCCAAGCCGGCGCCGTTATGTTCGCGAACGGCGACGCGCCGATCCTCGACAGCCGCGTGCTGCGCCGGGCGCTGTCGTACTCGACCGCTTTCGGCGCGCTCGTCGCGCACCGGCCGGAAGACCCCTATCTCGGCCAAGGCTGCATGAACGAGGGCGCCCTCTCGGCGCGGCTTGGCCTGCCCGGCATCCCGGCGGCGGCGGAAACGATCATGGCCGAGCGCGATCTGGCGCTCGCGGAGATCACGGGCGGGCGGCTGCTGCTCGACATGATCTCGGCGGCGACGACGCTCGAAGCGCTGAAGCGCGCCAAGCATAAGCGCGTGAAGGCGCATGCGAGCGTGAGCGTGCATCACCTTGCGCTGAATGAGCAGGACGTCGATGAGTATCGGACGTTCGCGAAGCTCTCGCCGCCGCTGCGGCGCGAGGATGATCGCGTCGCGCTTGGCCTTGCGGTCGCCGATGGGCTGATCGACGTAATCGTGTCCGGGCACGATCCGCGGCCGGCGGAAGAAAAACGCTTGCCGTTCGATGAAGCCGCCCCCGGCGCTTCGGCGCTTGAGACTCTGCTGCCGGGCGCGCTGACGCTCCATCACAACGGTGTGGTGAAGCTCATCGATGTGGTGCGCGCGATGACGCTCAATCCCGCGACGCTCCTTGGGCTGCCGCATGGGCGGCTCACGAAGGGCGCGCCCGCGGATCTGATCCTCGTCGATCTGGGCAAGCCCTACCGGCTCGACAGCGAGCAGTTCTTGTCGAAGTGCAAAAACTCGCCGTTCGACGAAAAACTGATGCAAGGCGCGGTGCTGCGGACGTTTGTCGGCGGCAAAGAAGTTTTCGCCGGATAGCGATGGGGCCGCGCAAGCACTTCCTCGATTGGCTGCGCGTCATCGCTTTCGGACTTCTGATCCTCTTCCACGTTGGCGCGCTCTACGCGACGTTCGACTACAATCTGAAGAGCCCACGCATTTCCGGCGCGGTCGATTGGGCGCTGCTCACGTTTTCGCCGTGGCGCATGGCGCTGCTGTTCCTCATTTCCGGCGTGGCGAGCCGGTTTCTGATCGAAAAGCTCGGCGCTGGCGGATTTGCGCGCGATCGGCTGCGCCGGCTCGTGCCGGTGATCTTGGTGGGCATGTTCATCGTGATCCCGCCGCAGACCTACGTGGAGCTGATCTCCAAGGGCGTGACGCAACTCGGGTATCTCGACTTTTGGCTGGGCGAATATCTGCCGGCAGATCAGACGCTCGTTGCGCCGCTCGGCAAGACGATGCCGACATGGGACCATTTGTGGTTCGTGGTCTATCTACTTGTTTACACACTAGGCCTCGCGCTCGTGATGAGGTTGCGCGGCGCGAGTGCCACGGCGCCGCCCAAGCCGGTGTCGCACGCAACGCTGATGATCGCGCCGCCGCTGGCGCTGATCGTGGCGAACCTTGCGATTGAGCACGTGGCGCCGATCACGCATGCGCTGGTCGACGATTGGGGCGGGCACCTGAAATGGCTCGCCATGTTCGCCACGGGCATCGTGTGTGCGCGGCAGGATGGGTTCTGGGAGTTCGTGCGCAGGCATCGCATGGCGCTGTTGGCGATCGCGCTCGTCGCGCTCACGGCGCAGACGGCGTGCCGCGCCTATTGGCTGACGGGCCGGATGGATACGCTATGGGACGGCGTGCTCTGGAGCATCGCAACGAGCCTCTATTCGTGGTTCGCGATCTGCGCCCTCTCAGGCTTTGCGTACGAACACCTCAACCGGCCCTCCGTGCAGCTGACGCATCTCAACGAGGCGATCTTACCCGTCTATGTGCTGCATCAGCCGATTTTGCTGATCGCGGCGTTCTTTCTGTTCCCGCTCGACCTGCCAGCGCCAATCGAAGCGGGGGCGATCCTCGCGATCACCGCGCTCGGCTCGTTTGCGATCTATGAGGCGCTGATCCGGCCGTTCGGCCCGATGCGGTTCCTGTTCGGCTTGAAGAGCGCCGCTTCCCCCGCGTGACGCTTTGCTCGCGCGCTTAGCCGTGTAGCATCCCCGTCAAAAGGGAGATGCACATGGACATGCGCGGCGCGCTCGACTTCACCGGCAAACGCGTTCTGGTGACCGGCGGCTCGGACGGGATCGGCTACGGCGTCGCCTGCGCGTTCCGCGATAGCGGCGCGGAGACGATCACGACCGGCACGCGCACGCAGGACGCCTACCCGCGCGACTTCTCCGGCATGACGTTCAAGCAGCTCGACGTAGGCGATCCGGCTTCCGTCGATGCGCTGGTCAGCGAGGTCGGCGAACTCGATGCGCTCGTGAACTGCGTCGGTACTGTGCTCTATTCGAGCAAGGAGTTCGAACGCGAAGGCTTCGCACGCGTCGTCGACATCAATCTCACCGGCGTGATGCACGTCTGTCAGGCGTTTCGCGACAAGCTCTCGGCACGCAAGGGCGCGATCGTGAACTTGGATTCGGTGGTGAGCGTGCGCGGGGCGCGCAACAACCCGGCCTACACCGCCAGCAAAGCGGGCCTGAAGCACCTCAACACGGTGCTTGCGGTGAAATGGGGAAAGCTCGGCATCCGCGTGAATGGCATCGGCCCCGGCATGGTGCCGACGAAGCTCACGATGAACCAGGTGCGCGAAGGCTCGGAGGCGGCGTTTGCACAGCGTGTGCCCGGCGGGCGCTATGGCACGCCGGAAGACATCGCGGGGCCTGTTCTCTTCCTCTGCTCACCGCTCGCCGCCTATGTGACGGGGCAATCCTTCCTCGTCGATGGCGGCGTTTCGCTGATCTAGCTTCCTCGGCACGCGACAGGCGCGGCGCGGCCGACTTCCCATTGCGTTTGCGCGCCGCCGCCGCGGAGCGCGTAGCGGCCGTTCGAATAATAGCCGTTGCCCGCGAGCGGCAGCGACATCGACACGCCGCCGACGACGGCGACCAGCGCTTGGCCGTCTCGATACGTCACTTGGAGCTGCGTGCCGTCCGCGCAGGAATAAAGGATCGGCCCGCTCGTCGGGAGGGGCGGCGCGGGACCTGGCTCGGGGCCGAAGGGACCGCCACCGCCGCCGCTCGTGCCGCACGCCGCCAGCAACAACGCGCTCGCCAAAATCCATCCGCGCATCAGCGCCTCCGTCTCGTCAACGCAGCTTGGTACGACGCAGCGGCGCCGTTTGCACGCTCAGCGCTTGGCTTTCTTCGCGGCGTTGCGCTTGCGCGTCGCGGCCGCCTTCTTCGCAGATGCGGAACGCGCTTTCGCCGGACGCTTGGCTGCTGCCCGACCGCCAAGTTTGCCGCCACGCTTGGCGGAGACGTGCGTATCGGGCACGCCGCGTCCAGAGCCGCTTTTGTTGCCGCCGCCGCTCTCTTTGTTAACGGTGGCCCAGGCGCGCGCGGCGGCCTCTTTCTTGGGCACGCCGCGCGCCTCGTATCCGTCTTCGATATGCTCGGCTTTGCGCTTCTGCTTGTCGGTGTAGCTCGACTTATCGCCGCGCGGCATCCTTATGCTCCTTACGTCACCCGCTTTCACAATCGCGTGCGGTGGGGGCTGTTCCGGCCCGCGCTGCGTCAGCCGGGATACCGCGCTTTCAAATTCGCTTGCGCGTGCGCGCGCTCCTCCCTCATTCTCACATGCATAGAGCCCCGAAAGAGGGTCGCTAGGGAGAGCTGATGATGGAAGTGGCCCCAAAGAAGGCGGGCTTTGCGCCCGATCGCCTTGACCGCATCGCCGCGCATTTGGAGCGCCATTACATCGGGCCCGAGAAGATCGCGGGCTGCCAAGTCGCGGTCTCGCGCAAGGGCCACCTCGCCTATCTCAAGTCGTTCGGGAAGATGGATCGCGAGCGCGACAAGGCGATGCGCGACGATGCGATCTTCCGCATCTACTCGATGACCAAGCCCATCACATCGGTCGCGCTGATGACGCTCTACGAGGAAGGCGCGTTCCAGCTGAACGATCCCGTTTCGCGCTTCTTCCCCGAATGGAAGGCGCAACAAGTCTATGAGAGCGGCGGCCTCGACGACATGAAGACGCGCGCGCCCAAGCGCCCCGTCTCGATGCGCGACATGCTCTGCCACACCGGCGGGCTGACTTACGGGAACGCCCTCGCCGCACTCGGCGCGCCGGATTCCAAACACCCGGTCGACGCCGCCTATGCGCGAGAGAAAGTGCGCCGCGGGCGCGATGAGACGCTCGAGCAGTTTATGGCCAAGCTTGGCCGCGTGCCGTTGTTCTACGAGCCGGGCGAGCGCTGGATGTATTCGCTCTCGACCGACGTGTGCGGCGCGCTGGTGGAGCGCATCTCCGGCAAGCGGTTCGATAAGTACCTTCAAGAGCGCATCTTCGATCCGCTCAAAATGAAAGACACCTCCTTCACGGTCGCGGCCGACAAAGTCGGGCGGTTCACGGCGAACTACCGGCGCGGCGCCGACAAGAAGCTTCAGCTGATCGATGATCCGGAATCGAGCGATTATCTGAAGGAGCCGACATTCTTCTCCGGCGGCGGCGGCCTCACCGGCACGATCCATGACTATCTGCGCTTTGCCGAGATGCTCCGGCGCGGCGGGGAGCTCGACGGCGCGCGCATCCTCGGGCCGCGCACGATCGAGATGATGCACATGAACCATCTGAAGGACGGCAAAGACCTCACGCAGATGGCGATCGGCGGGTTCTCAGAGACCGCCAATGAAGGCGTCGGCTTCGGGCTCGGCTTTGCCTCGACAATGGATCAGGTCACGACCGGCTCGCTCGGCGCGGGCGATTATTATTGGGGCGGCGCGGCGAGCACGATCTTTTGGGTCGATCCGGCGGAGGATCTCAGCGTCGTCTTCATGACGCAGCTGATGCCGTCGGGAACGTTCAACTTCCGCGGCCAGCTCAAAAGCATCATCTACTCCTCCATCGTCGAGTAGCGGCGATGAGCGAAGATCAGACGCCCCATCGGCGCCTCCCGTTCGGCACCAAGCTGCTTTACGGCGTCGGCGCCGCCGCCAATGGCGTCAAGAACCGCGCGCTCAGCGGCTTCCTGATGATCTTCTACAATCAGGTGATGGGCCTACCGCCGGCGACCGTGGCGTTCGCGATCACGATCGCACTGGTGTTCGACGCGTTTTTCGATCCGAGCGTTGGGCAAGCGTCGGACAATTTCCGGTCTCGCTGGGGGCGGCGCCATCCGTTCATGTATGCGGCCGCGATCCCGTATGCGGTCGGCTTCTTCTTCCTTTGGAATCCGCCGGCCGGTTTGCCGGACGCGTATCTCTTCGCGTTCATGCTGGGCGCGCTGCTGACGATCCGCTTGTTCGACAGCTTCTACGAACTCCCGTCCGCGGCGATGATGCCGGAACTCGCGCCCGACTATAACGACCGCACGGGGCTGATCGCGATCCGCTGGTTCTTCGGGCTGATGAGCGGGATCGTGATCGCGCTGCTCGCGTACCAGGTGTTCATGAAGCAGAACCCGGATGGGTCCGGCGGCATTCTGGCGCGCGATGGATATTTCGCGTTCGGCGTGACGGGCGCGGCGATCATCTTCAGCGTGATTATGATCTCATCGCTGGCGACGCATCACCTGATCCCGACATTGCGCAACGCACCGTCGCGCAAAATCACGTTTGTCGGCATGGCGAAGGAAATCTTCACCACGGTGAAGAACCGCAACTTCGTGGTGCTGACCATCACTGGCATGCTGGCCGCCGTCGCGCTTGGCCTGATGGGCGGGCTCTCGATCTACTTTGCGCTCTACTTCTGGGAATTCGATCAGAACCAGCTGACGCTGCTCACCATCGCGAGCGTGCTTTCGAGCTTGGTCGGCGTCTCGCTCTGCACGCCGCTTTCGGCCAAGTTCGGCAAGAAGCAGGCCGCGCTCGCGATGTTCATCGTCGCGGTGATCGCGAACAACACGCCGGTCATTCTTCGCCTTCTGGATGTGCTGCCCGAAAACGGCCACCCGGCGATCTTCTGGATCGTGCTCACAGAACAGTTCGTGTTCGCCTCATGCGGGATCATGACGTCGATCATCGTCACTTCGATGATCGCCGACGTCGTGGAGGACAACGAAGTGAAAACCGGGCGCCGCTCCGAAGGGCTGCTGTTTTCGGCCGACAACTTCTTCAAGAAGCTCGTGTCGGGCGTCGGCGTGATGATGTCGGGCTTCATCCTGACGATGATCGCGTTCCCGCGCCAAGCGCGCCCGGGCGCTGTCGACCCCGACATCTTGCACAATATGGCGCTGCTCTATGTGCCTATGAGCATCGGACTCTTCGTTGCGGCCATGTTCACGCTGTCGCTCTACTCGATCGACAAGGCCGCCCACGACGACAACCTCCGGAAGTTGCGCGCTCTCGCGACGCCCGCGGAATAGGAATTCATGACAACGCAAGAAACCGCGCGCCCGCGCATCGGCCTTCCGACCAAGCTCCTCTATGCGAGCGGCGCCATTGCGAGTTCCGTCAAGCAGCGCGGTTTGGCGACGTTCCTGCTGATTTTCTACAATCAGGTGATCGGCCTGCCGCCGGCGACGGTCGGGCTCGTGATCATGCTCACGCTGTTCTGGGATGCGGTGTGCGACCCGACGGTTGGGCAGGTTTCGGACAATTTCCGCTCGCCTTGGGGCCGGCGTCACCCTTTCATGTACGCCTCGGCCGTGCCGGTGGCGCTGCTCTTCTTTATGATCTGGAACCCGCCGGCGCTCAGCGACCAGCTGATGGCCGTTTATCTGCTTGGCTGCCTACTGCTGATCCGGCTCTTCGATACGTTCTTCGAACTGCCCGCGCTCGCGCTCGCCCCGGAACTCGTGTCCGACTACGACAAGCGCACGCAGCTTTATTCGCTGCGCATGTTCTTCAACGTCGTCGGCGGCCTCGGGATGACCGTGCTCGCCTACCAAGTGTTCCTGGTGGAGAACCCGGACGGCACCGGCGGCGTGCTCGATCGCGCAGGGTATTTGCCCTACTCGATCACCGGCGCTTTGTTGATTTTCGCGGCGATCATCGTGAGTTCGCTCGGCACCCACCGGCAGATCCCATATCTCGCGCGCCCGCCGGCGAAGACGCCGGGCCTTAAGGATATGCTGAAGGAAGCGGGGCTCACGATGAAGAGCCGCTCGTTCCTGGCGGTGGTTCTGACGGGCGTTTTCATCTCGGTCGCGGGCGGCGCCAAGCAGGGCCTCGACCTCTACTGGCTCATTTACTTCTTCGAGTTCACGCAAGCGCAGATTGCGACGATCACGATCGTGGGTGTGGGCGCCGCGGTCGCCGGCACCGTGATCGCGCCGCAATGGGTGAAGTGGTTCGGCAAGAAGTTCGGCGCGATCAGCTCCTTTTCGATCGCCCTCGGCGTCGGCGTGACGCCGCTGCTCTTCCGGCTCATGGGCATCTTGCCTGAGAACGGCACGCCAGAGCTGTTCTGGTTCTTCTTCGTCGAGATCCTGATCTCAGCGGCGTTTTCGACGGCGACGCTCATTATGATCTCGGCGATGATCGCCGATGTTGTCGAGGAAGCTGAACTGCGCACGGGGCGACGCTCTGAAGGGCTGCTGCTCTCGGCCGACAATCTCTTCAAGAAGGCTGTTTCTGGCGTTGGCGTCTTCGTGTCGAGCATGCTGCTCGCGTTCGTCGGCTTTCCGGAAGGCGCCGAACGCGGCCAAGTCGATCCGCAGATCCTCACCAATCTTGCGCTGATTTACCTGCCCACTGCGGCCACGCTCTTCTTCCTCGCGATCGTGTGCATGTTCCTGTTCCGGATCGACAGAACCACGCACGAGGAAAACCTGAAGAAACTGCGCGCCATCCAAACGCCAGCGGAGTGAGACGATGATCACAGCCCCCGCCGCGCGGCCGCCCGTTGGGATGGGCGTCAAGCTCGTCTATTCGGTGGGGGCGATCGCGAACGCCGTGAAGATGCGCGCGATCGCAACGTTTCTGCTCATCTTTTACAATCAAGTGATCGGTCTCGACGCCAGCGTCGTCGCCACGATCATCATGATCACCTTGTTTTTTGACGCGGTGATCGACCCGACGATTGGGCAAATATCGGACAATTTCCGCTCGCCCTGGGGCCGGCGCCATCCGTTCATGTATGCGGCCGCGCTCCCAGTCGCGGTCCTTTTTTTCTTGCTTTGGAATCCGCCCGCGACATGGTCACCGGGCGAGATCGCGATCTACCTCTTCGTGGTGCTGATCGGCATCCGGTTCTTCGATACGTTCTTTGAATTGCCCGCGAGCGCGCTCCTGCCGGAACTCGTCGGCGACTACGACAAGCGCACCGATCTCTACACGATCCGCATGTTCTTCGCCGCCGTCGGCGGTCTGGGCATGACTGTCGCCGCGTACCAATATTTCATGGCCGAAAACCCCGATGGCACGGGCGGCGTGCTCTCGCGTGAGGGCTATTTCGACTACGCGCTCGTCGGCGCCATCATCATCTTCGCGGCGATCATGATCTGCACGCTCGGAACGCACCGGCAGATCCCATACCTTCACCAAGCGCCCGCGCGGCGTGTGACGATCGGCGCGATGATCCGCGAAGTCGGGGCCACGATCTCAAACCGCTCCTACATCGTCGCCGTGCTTTCAGGCGTCTTCACCGCCGTCGCGTCCGGCGTGAAGAACGGACTCGATATCTATTGGGGGCTCTACTTCTTCGAGTTCACGCAGGCGCAGATCGCAGGCCTTGCAACGATCGGCGTCGCCGCGGCCGTGACGGGCGTAATCAGCGCGCCGTTCTTCGGGCGCTGGCTTGGCAAGAAGCGCGCGGCGATTTGGCTTTATTCGCTGGCGCTCGCGATTGGCGTCACGCCGATCCTTTTCCGCCTGCTCGGCATCGCGCCGGCGAACCACACGGCTGAGCTTTACATCTTCGTCGCGGTCGAAACCTTCATCAACGGCGCGTTTGCAGCCGCCACAGGGGTGATGCTGGTGTCGATGATGGCGGATGTGGTGGAGGATGCGGCAGTGAAGACAGGCCGCCGTTCCGAAGGGCTGCTGTTCTCGGCGGACAATTTCTTCAAGAAGGCTGTCTCGGGTGTGGGCGTGTTCGCGGCAGGCACCATCCTCACGATCGTCTCGTTCCCCACAGGCGCGCGCCGCGGCGAGGTCGATATCGACATCCTCACCAACCTCGCGCTGATCTACCTGCCGGTCGTCGCAGTGCTCTACGGCACGGCGATCGGATGCATCTTCTTCTTCCGCATCGACAAGCAGACGCACGAAGAAAACCTCCGCCGCCTCAACGCAACGCCCGTCGCCGCCGCCGAATAGCGCGCAAAACAAAACCGCCGGCCTCTGAGGCCGGCGGTTCGTTTTCGTGCTTCCGCTGTAATCAGCTGGCGTGCTGGAGATTGTCCGGCAGGCCCAGGATGCGCTTGGAGATGATGTTGTTCTGAATCTCCTGCGAGCCGCCGTAAATCGTGAAGGCTTTGCCGGAGAGCCAGGCGCGGACGCTTTCGATCTCTTCCTTGTTGAAGCCTTCGCCTTCCCAGCCGAACGCGCGGTTGCCCATGATCTCGAGCGAGAGTTCGTGACGCTCCTGCGCGATCTTGGAGCCGGCGTTCTTCAGGATTGACGTCACGGTGGACGGGCTGTTGTTGCCGCGCGCTTCGGCGGCGACGCGCCCAAGCGTGAGCATCATCGCCTTCTGCTCCATCGTGTGCGTCGCCAAGCGCGCGCGCAGATCAGTATCCTCGAGCTTGCCGGCGCCATCGACACCGACATATTCCGCCGCGAGCTTCTCGATCGGCTTTTGCGACATCGCGCCGCCGCCACCGCCGCCGCCCGAAAGGCCCTGGCGTTCGAACTGAAGAAGGCGCTTGCCGATGGTCCAGCCGCCATTGAGCGGGCCCATCAGGTTTTCCTTCGGCACCTTCACATCGGTGAAGAAGGTTTCGCAGAACGGCGAGTTGCCGCTGATCAGCTTGATCGGGCGCACTTCGATGCCCGGCGTTTTCATGTCGATCAGCAGGAAGGAGATGCCTTCGTGCTTCTTCGTGTTGTCCGTGCGCACGAGGCAGAAGCACCACGTCGCGTATTGCGCGCCGGAGGTCCAAATCTTCGAGCCATTGACGAGCCAGTGATCGCCCTTGTCTTCGCACTTGGTTTGAAGCGAGGCGAGGTCCGAGCCCGCGCCCGGCTCCGAATAGCCTTGGCACCAGCGCTCTTCGCCCTTGATGATGCCCGGCAGGTGTTTGCGCTTTTGCTCTTCGTTGCCGTACTCGATGAGCGTCGGGCCGAACATCATCACGCCCATGCCGCCGATCGGGCTGCGCGCGCCGGCGCGGCCGAGTTCTTGCTGCAGCACGCGCGCTTGCGCAGACGAGAGCCCGCCGCCGCCGTACTCCTTCGGCCACGTGGGCGTGCCCCAGCCTTTTTCGCCCATCGCAACGCGCCACTTTTCAGCGTCGCCCGTGAGCTTTTCGCCCATCATCGCGGCCATCGCGGCCGCTTCGTTGTTCTTCAACGACTTCGGAAAATTCGCCTCGATCCACGCGCGCGCCTCGGCGCGGAAGGCTTCCAAATCTTCGGCCATCGGGGGCTCCCTCGCTGGCGCCCCTCGATCACGGCGGGCGCACTCATTCGAAAACCGGGTATAGCCCGGTTTCTTGTATCTGCAAGGGATCGCCCTGCGGCGCTGGGAAGCGCCGCAGGATCACAGTTTTGCTAGTGGTTCGCTTGGCCCAGATGGTCTGGCAGGCCCAAGATGCGCTTGGCGATGATGTTGCTCTGCACCTCGTTCGATCCGCCATAGATCGAGCCGGCCTTCCCCGAGAGCCACGCCCGCGTCCACTGGATTTCGGCCTCGTCGAAGCCGGCGCCTTCCCAGCCAAGCGCGCGATTGCCCATGATCTCGAGGCCGAGTTCAGCGCGGTCCTGCGCGATCTTCATGGTCGCGTTCTTCATGACGGATGTCGCGGCGCTCGGGTTGTTGGCGCCGCGCGCTTCAGCCGATACGCGCTGCACGGTGAGCGCCATCGCTTTCGCATCGATCTGGTTGGCCGCGATGCGGGTGCGCAGATCGCTGTCCGTGATCTTGCCGGACTTGTCGGCGCCCACATAGGTCTTGGCGATCGCATCGAGGGGGCGGTTATCGCCGGGCATGCGCCCGCCGCCGCCCGCTTGGCCGCCTTGGCCCGAGCGTTCGTGTTGCAGAAGGCGCTTGCCGATCGTCCACCCGCCATTGAGCGGGCCGACGAGGTTTTCCTTCGGCACTTTCACGTCGGTGAAGAACGTCTCGCAGAACGGCGAAGAGCCCGCGATCAGCTTGATCGGGCGCGTTTCAACGCCGGGCGTGCGCATATCGATCAGAATGAAGGAGATGCCTTCGTGCTTCTTGGTCGTGTCCGTGCGCACGAGGCAAAAGCACCAGTCCGCGTATTGCGCGCCGGAGGTCCAAATCTTCTGGCCGTTGATCAGATAGTGATCGCCCTTATCCTCGCACTTGGTTTGCAGGCTCGCGAGATCGCTGCCTGCGCCCGGCTCGGAATAGCCCTGGCACCAGCGGGTTTCGCCACGCACGATCGGCGGGATGTGCTTCTGCTTTTGCTCTTCGCTACCGTACTCAAGGAGCGTTGGCCCGAACATCGACGTGCCCATGCCAATGATCGGATTGCGCGCGCCGATCTTGGCCATCTCTTGCCAAAGGATGCGCGCTTGCGCGGGCGAAAGACCGGCCGCGCCATATTGCTTAGGCCACATCGGCGCGCCGTAGCCGGACTTGCCCATCGCGTCGCGCCACTTGGCTGCGTCGCCGGTCAGCGGCTTGCCGACCATGAAGCCCTGTTGCCACTCGTCGGACTTGGCGAGCGATTTCGGGAAGTTGGCCTCAAGCCAGCCGCGGATTTCCTCGCGAAACGCTTCCAGGTTCTCGGCCATCTCGTCCTCCCATCGTTTTTCGAACTTTGGGTATAGCCTAGCGCCGGACGAACGGAGCGCAAGCGGCTCAGAGGTCGTCCCGGCGCGCTTCCAGGAAGGCGCGCACGGCCGGATCGCGGGCGCGCGCGATCGCCTCGCCATAGGCGACGCGCGCAGCTTCGGCGCGCCCAAGCCGCGCCGCCAAGTGCGCCCGCAGCGCCCAGAACGGCTGATAGTCCCGCAGTGGCGCCTCCAACGCATCGAGCGCCGCGAGCGCCGCGTGCGGACCCGCAACGTGCTCCAACGCCGCCGCATGGTTCAGCCGCGCAACGTCCGAACCCGTTAGCGCCGCCAGCGCCTCGTAGAGCATCGCAACGGAGGGCCAATCGGTGAGCCCGCTCACGCGCCGCGCAGCGTGCACCGATTGGATCGCCGCTTCGAGCTGGTAGCGGCCTGGTCTGCGGAGCCGCGAGGCGCGTGACAGGTGCGCCTCCGCATCCGCGATCAGCTTTTCGTCCCAGCGGCGCACGTCCTGTTCACTCAGCGGCGCAAAACGGCCCTCCGCGTCGCAGCGCGCGGGCCGGCGCGCTTCGATGTGCAGCATCAGCGAAAGCAGCCCGAGCGTTTCGGCGTCGTCCGGCGTTTGCGCGCTCAGCACGCGCGCGAGCCAGATCGCCTCGCCGGTCAGGGCGCGGCGCTCGGTTTCTTCGTCGGAGGCGTCTTCCCAGCCTTCGTTGAAGGCGGCGTAGATTGCGGCGCGCACAGCGCCCGCGCGTTCATGCCAGGCCTCTTGCGGCGGCAATTCGAACGCCGCCTCCGCCTCCCTGATGGCGCGCTTGGCGCGCACGAGGCGCTGGCTCATGGCTTGTGGCGTTACGAGATACGCCGCCGCAATGCGCTCGGCGCTGAGCCCGAGCACGGCTTGCAGCATCAGCGGCGTGTGTGCGCCAGCGTCGATTGCTGGATGCGCGCACGCAAACATAAGCGCGAGGCGCCGATCGGGAAGCGGTTCGGCCACGCTCTCGGCCTCCTCGATCGCACGCAAGAGCTGCGGCGCACCCGCCTCCGCGACGGCGGCGCGGCGCGCCGCGTCGATCAGCTTGCGCTTAGCGGCAGCGATGAGCCACGCTTCGGGATTGTCCGGCGCGCCTTGCGCGGGCCAGGCCTTCAGCGCCGCGGCGAACGCATCGGCGAGCGCGTCTTCCGCGGCCGCGACGTCGCGCGTGCGCGCCGCGAGGATCGCGAGGAGGCGGCCATAGCTCTCTCGCGCAATCCGTTCGGCGGCGTCATGCATCCATCAATTATTGTCGATGCACGCGCGAACCTCCACCGTTCCGTACTTGGCGCCCGGGCATTTGGCGGCCCAATCGATGGCTTCAGCCTCACTCGCAGCGCTGATGAGGTAGTAGCCGCCGAATTGCTCTTTCGTGTCCGCATATGGGCCGTCAACAACGCCCGTCTTGCCGTCGCGGACGCGTACGGACTTGGCGGTGACAGCCGGCATGAGTTGATCGCCGCGAACGTACTTGCCGGCATCACGCAGCGCTTGGGTGTACGCGAAATACGCGCCCATCTCCCGCTGGAGTTCGGCCGGCGACAGCGCCGCCCAAGCGTCATCGCTGCTGTGGATCAGGATCATATAGTCGGTCATCAGCTCGCCTCCCTTGAACGCAGCTTAGACGCGCGAGGCCGGCCGATTTCGACCGTTGGCGCGAAATTTCTGCGCCTCCTCCTCAAGCTCGCCCCATCCTGCTAAGCGGGAGGCGATGGACGTGCTCTCGATTATCGTTTCCGCCGCGGGCGGGTATCTCCTGGGATCGATCCCGTTCGGCCTGTTGCTGACGCGCTGGGCGGGCCTGGGGGACATCCGCAATGTCGGCTCCGGCAATATTGGCGCGACCAACGTGCTGCGCACCGGGCGTCGGGACATCGCGCTCGGCACGCTGCTGCTCGACGCTGGCAAGGCAGCCGCCGCGCTTTTGATCGCGCGCACCGTGTTTGGCTTTGAGTACGGCCTGATCGCTGGGGCCGCGGCATTCGTTGGGCACTGCTTCCCGGTTTGGCTGGGCTTCAAAGGCGGCAAAGGCGTCGCGACGTTCTTTGGGGTGCTGTTTGCGGGGTTCTGGCCGCTCGGCCTGCTCGCGGGCGCCATCTGGCTCGCGATGGCGGCGATCTTCCGCTTCTCTTCGCTCGCCGCGCTCGCGGCGGCGGCGGCCGCGCCGCTGGCGGCGTTTATCGGCGGAGACGATCTCGCTGCCGTGATCTTCTGCGGCTTTCTCGCCGTGCTGATCTTTTCTCGCCACCACCAGAATATCGCGCGGCTGATCGCGGGCACGGAGCCGAAGATTGGCGCGAGCAAGGCGGCAGCGGCGGAAGCCGCCCCCGCGGCGGACGAACCCGCGCAAACGCCGCCGTGAGCGCCGCGTGAGCCGGCCGCTGGCGCGTTCCGAACGCGTCGCGTGGGCGCGTCTTGCCCGCACGCCGCGGATTGGCCCGCTCAGCTTTCACCGCTTGATCGCACGCTTTGGCGGGGCCGCCGCCGCCCTCGAACGGCTGCCAACGCTCAACCGCGATGTCGCGCCGCCGGAAGCCGCGCGAATCGAAGATGAGATCGATGCGCTCGCCGAGATGGGCGCAGAACTCTTGTGTTCGTGCGAGCCGGACTATCCCCCGCTTCTCGCCGCGCTCGATGCGCCGCCGCCTGCAATCGCCGCGCGCGGCAATGCGCGGCTGGCGCACCGGCCGACGGTTGCAATCGTCGGCGCGCGCGAGGCGTCGGCTGCGGGACTTTTGTTGGCGGAGCGCTTTGCGCAGGATCTGGGTGAAGCAGGTTTTGTCGTGGTTTCTGGGCTCGCGCGCGGCATCGATGGCGCGGCGCATCGCGCCAGCTTGAAGACAGGCACCATTGCCGTGCTCGCCGGCGGGCTCGACAAGCCTTACCCGCCGCAGAACCGCGCGCTGCATGACGAGATCGCGGAGAAAGGCTTGGTGATCGCCGAGGCCCCGCTCGGCGCGGTTGCGCGCGCGCGGGATTTCCCGCGGCGCAACCACGTGGTCTCCGGGCTTTCACGGGGCGTTGTCGTTATTGAAGCTGCGTTGCGTTCGGGATCGCTGATCACGGCGCGCGCGGCGGCCGAACAAGGGCGCGACGTGATGGCAGCGCCCGGCTCGCCGCTCGACGCGCGGGCGCGCGGCGCGAACGCGCTCATCAAATCGGGCGCAGCGCTCGTTGAGGACGCCGAAGACGTGCTCGCCGCGCTCGACGCGGCGCCGCCGCTGCGGCCGCTACAACCGCTGACGCTTAGCTTTGACGAAGCGCCGCGCGCGGGGCTCGCCGCGAAGCTCACGCGCTACCTTTCGCCGACGCCGGTGCACATCAACGACCTTGCCCGGCTGGCGGGCGCGAGCGCGGGCGCCGTGGCCGCGGCGCTGACGGAACTTGAACTGGAGGGGCGCGCCGCCTCTCTCCCGGGCGGTTACGCCGCGTCTCCAGGCGCCGGCTTCGCGGACCGGGACTGAGCGAGCGCGGCCATCGCGTCGGCCGCTTCATTCTCCGCAAGCGCCAACGCGCGATCGAGCGAGGCCCGGCGCACCGGCCCAATGAGGCCCCGAAGTTCGCGCAACATCTGGTAGGCGTAGGCGACACGGTCGAACGGTTCTGGCGCGTCACCCCGGTCTTCACGTTGCGGCATGCGTCTCTCGCCTCTATCGAATGTCCTGCAACCTATGGATTAGTCATTACATTGTTTCCCTTAATGCGCGAGACTTGAAATGAGGTCCACGCTCACCCAAATCGCCGGCAGACATAGCGCGATACCGCTGCCCCTCTGAAATTCGCGCCATTTTTCAGCAGGTTGGATCGCTGGCGAGAGCCGTTCACCGGCTCTTGGCACTCGCGCGCTATCCTCAACGGCTGGCGTTCCTTGATTGACAGGGGCCGCCAGCCCGCCCCAGTTTCCGCCGCCTTGCCCCATGAGGGCGGCCAGATGAGCCGCTCAGGAGAGCCGCATTGGCCACCAACGTCGTCGTCGTCGAGTCGCCCGCCAAGGCCAAGACGATCAATAAGTATCTCGGCGCCGATTATAAGGTGCTGGCGAGCTACGGGCACATTCGGGACCTCCCCTCCAAGGACGGCTCGGTGCGGCCGGACGAAGATTTTGCGCTCGATTGGGAGATGGATTCCAAGAGCAATCAGCGCCTCAAGGACATCGCGGACGCCATGAAGGGCGCCGACAATCTGATCTTAGCGACTGACCCCGATCGCGAAGGCGAGGCGATCTCCTGGCACGTGCTGGAGGCCCTCAAAGCCCGCAAGGCGCTCAAGGACAAAAAGGTCAGCCGCGTTACGTTCAACGCGATCACCAAGTCGGCCGTGCAGGCCGCGATGGCCAATCCGCGCCAGATCTACATGGACCTGGTCGACGCATATCTGGCGCGCCGCGCGCTCGATTATCTCGTCGGCTTCACGCTCTCGCCCGTGCTGTGGCGGAAGCTTCCGGGTTCTCGCTCGGCCGGGCGCGTCCAGTCCGTCGCGCTGCGGCTCATCGTCGATCGCGAAATGGAGATCGAGCGGTTCAAGCCGCAGGAATATTGGACCGTCGAAGCGAACATGACGACGCCGCGCGGCGATAACGTGCCGGCGCGTCTCACCGCTTTCAATGGCCAAAAGCTGAAGCGACTCGACATCACGGACAAAGCGATGGCGGACGCGGCGCTCGCCGCTGTTCGCGCTGGCAAGTTCTCGGTGAGCGCCGTCGAAGCCAACCCGACAAAGCGCAATCCGCCGCCGCCGTTCACGACCTCAACGCTGCAACAGGAAGCCGCGCGCAAGCTGGGCTTCTCCGCATCGCGCACGATGCAAGTGGCGCAGCGGCTTTATGAAGGCGTCGACATCGGCGGCGAGACGGTCGGCCTCATCACCTATATGCGGACCGACGGCGTCCAGATGGATGAGGGCGCCTACCAGGAACTGCGCGCCGTCATCGGCAAGGATTTCGGCGACAATTATGCGGCGGAAGGCGGCCCGCGTCGCTATTCCTCCAAGGCCAAGAACGCACAGGAAGCGCACGAAGCTGTGCGCCCGACCGATCCTTCGCGCCGGCCTGGCCAAGTGCGCCTCGATGGCGATCAGGCCAAGCTCTACGATTTGATCTGGAAGCGCGCGATGGCCTCGCAAATGGCCTCTGCGAGCATCGAGCGCACGACCGTGAATTTCGCGGACGCGAACGGCAAAGCCGAGATGCGCGCGACCGGTCAGGTCATTTTGTTCGAAGGCTTCCTGAAGCTCTATCAGGAAGGCAAGGACGACGAGGAAGACGAAGAAAACCGCCGCCTGCCGCAAATGCGCCAAGGCGAAGCGATGCAGGTGAAGGATTCCAAGGCGGATCAGCACTTCACCGAACCGCCACCGCGCTACTCGGAAGCGAGCCTGGTGAAGAAGCTCGAAGAGCTGGGCATCGGCCGGCCTTCGACCTACGCGGCGATCCTCGATAAGCTGTCCGAACGCAATTATGTGAAGCTCGAGCGCAACCGGTTCACGCCGGATGATCGCGGCCGCATTGTCACCGCGTTCCTGGAAAACTTCTTCCGAAAATACGTCGAGTACGATTTCACGGCCGATCTCGAAGAGAAGCTGGATCTCGTCTCCGCCGGCGATCTGCCGTGGAAACAGCTGATGCAGGAATTCTGGAAGGACTTCCGCGGCGCTGTCGATGACATCGGCGATCTCCGGATCGGCCAGGTGATCGACACGCTCAACGAAGTGCTGGGCCCGCACATCTTCCCGGCGCGCGACGACGGCGGCGATCCGCGCACGTGCCAAGTGTGCGGCACGGGCAATCTTTCGATCCGTCTCGGCAAATACGGCGCCTTCATCGGCTGCTCGAATTATCCCGAGTGCAAGTTCACGCGCCCGCTGGCGCCAGCGGAAGCGGACGACAATCCGATCCCGGCGAGTGGCAAGGTGCTCGGCGTCGATCCCGCGACGGCCGAGATGGTGACGCTGCGCAGCGGCCGCTTTGGGCCGTACGTGCAACTCGGCGAAGGCGAAAAGCCGCGCCGTTCCGGTCTGCCGAAGGGCTGGAGCGCCGAAAGCATCGATCTTGAGCGTGCGCTGAAGCTCCTGTCGCTGCCGCGCGAAGTTGGCACGCACCCGACTGAGAACGAAACCGTCATCGCCAATCTCGGGCGCTATGGCCCCTACATTCAGATGGGCAAGACCTATGTGAACCTCCCAAGCGTGGAAGACGCGCTGGAAATTCAGATGAACCGCGCGGTCGCGCTGTTCGAAGAGCGCAAGAACAATCCGAAAGCGCGCTTCCAGCGCGGCGCCGCGACGCCGCCGCTGAAGGAATTCGGCGAAAGTCCCGTTACCGGAAAACCGGTGCGGGTGATGAGCGGCCGGTACGGCAATTACGTCGCCGACGGCGAGACCAACGCGACGCTGCCGAAAGACGCCAAGCCTGAAACGCTGACGTTCGACGAGGCGCTCGCACTGCTGGCTGCGCGCGCGGCCGCTGGCGGCGGCAAGAAGAAGAAGGGCCGGGCCGCACCGAAGAAGGTCACCGCCGCTAAGAAGGAGCCGGCGGCGAAGAAGGAAGCGCCTGCAAAGAAGGCCGCGCCGAAAAAAGCCGCGGCAAAGAAGGCAGCCGCCAAAAAGCCGAAGTCTTCTTGAGACTGGCCGGGACGCACATTGGCGCGCTGGCGGCGCCTGGTTGAGAGACGCTTCGCATGATCCGACTGACCTATGTCAGCATCGCCAGTGACGACATTACCCCCGCCGACATCCACGCGATTGAAACCACGGCCGTCCGCGAAAATCGCAAGCGGAACGTGACGGGCATCCTGCTGTTCAACGGGCGCAACTTCATGCAGGTGCTGGAAGGCGCCCCGCGCGACGTGCTCGAAACCTATGCGCGCCTGCATGACGACACGCGCCATCACGGGCTCATCCAGATCATGCACGCCGCCATCGAAACGCGTGCGTTTCCCGATTGGTCGATGCGCGTCAGCCTGGTGCGGAGTGCGATGGGCGATGTGGACGTGCTCACACAGCGCCACGCCACGCTGGAAGCCGCCCTGCCCGCGAACGCGCCCGAGCCTGTGCGTGCGATGCTGCTGAGCTTCAACGCGCTGGCGTGAGCGCGCGGAACAGGCGACACTAGCGACAATGCCGAAGAAATCGCGCCCGGAACGAGCAAGCGCCGCGCCCGAACCGCTGACAAAGGAGCGCGTCCTAGCGGCGCTCGAGCGCGCGGGCGGGGCCTCCGCCAAGCGCGATCTGGCGCGCATGCTGAACGTGCCGCCGGACGAAAAGAAAGCGCTGCGGCGCATTTTGCGCGAACTTGAAGGCGAAGGCGCGCTCGGGCGAACCGGCCGGCGCAACTATGCGAGCGCGGCGGCCCTGCCCGCGACCGGCGTTCTCGACGTGGTTGACCGCGACGCGGACGGGGAATTGATCGCGCGCCTCAGAAGCGAAGACGGGCTGTTCGGCCCCGCCATCCGCGTTGCGCCGGGCGATGGGCGCGCGCGCGCCGGCGAAGCGGCAATTGGCGTTGGCGACCGGATCCTCGCGCGGATTGGAAAAGACGAAGACGGCGCGCCGGTCGCGCGCGTGATGGAGCGGCTTGGGCAGAGCGCGCATCGTATCCTGGGCGTCTTTCACAGCACGCAGAACGGCGCGGGACGCATCGAGCCAGCTGATCGGAAAGTGCGCCACGACCTCATCGTTTTTCCCGAATTTCGCGGCGACGCGAAGGACGGCGATCTCGTGCTTGCAGAACTGCAGACGGGGCGCAATCCGCATGGTCCTAAGCGCGGCGTGATCCGCGAGATCGTTGGACGGGAAGACGATCCGCGCGCCGCATCGATCCTCGCGATCCACACGCACGGCGTGCCGATGGGATTCACGGAGGACGAAGAGCGCCAAGCGCGCGCAGCCAAACCGGCGCCGCTCGCGGGGCGCACCGATCTTCGCCACCTCCCGCTGCTCACCATCGACCCGGAAGACGCGCGCGATCACGATGACGCTGTGTTTGCAGCGTCCGATGACGATCCAAAGAACCCCGGCGGCTTTCGCGTGTGGGTCGCGATTGCGGATGTCGCGCATTATGTGACGCCGGGCTCGCCCCTCGATCGCGGCGCGCTCAAGCGCGGCAACTCGACGTATTTTCCAGATCGCGTTGCGCCGATGCTGCCGGAGACGCTGTCGGCCGATCTCTGCTCCTTGCGGGAAGCCGAGGATCGCGCGTGCCTTGCCGTTGAGATGGTGTTCGACGCCAACGGCCGCAAACGCAGCCACAAGTTCGCGCGCGGGCTTATGAAGTCGGCCGCCAAGCTGTCCTATGAGCAGGCACAAGCGGCGATCGACGGCAAAGCGGACCCGAAAACCGCGCCTCTGCTCGATAGCGTATTGAAGCCGCTTTGGGCGGCCTATGCATGTGTGAAGCGCGGGCGCGACGCGCGCAGCCCGCTCGAAATCGACGCGCCCGAGCACAAGATCATCTTCAAGGACGGGCGTGTTGCCGGCGTGAAGCGCCGCGAGCGGTTCGATGCGCACAAGCTCATCGAAGAGTTCATGATCCAGGCGAACGTGTGCGCGGCCGAGACGCTGGAAGAAAAGCGCACGCCTCTGCTCTACCGCGTGCACGAACCGCCGAGCGACACGAAGATCGCCGCGCTGATCGACTTTCTGCCGACCGTCGGCATGAGCTGGTCAAAGGGTCAGGTCGTCACGCCGGGGCGGTTCAATCGCATTCTCGAACTCGCAAACGAGACGCCGCATGCCGAGATCGTCAACGAAGTGATCCTGCGCACGCAGAGCCAAGCGATCTACGATGCGGACAATGTCGGCCACTTTGGCCTTAACCTCGCGCGCTACGCGCACTTCACATCGCCGATCCGCCGCTACGCCGATCTGGTGGTGCACCGCGCGCTCGTGAAGGCGCTGAAGTTTGGCGACGATGGGTTGACCGGATCCGACATCGCGGAGCTCGACGAAACGGCCGAACACATAACGATGTGCGAGCGCCGCTCGATGGCGGCAGAGCGCGACGCGACGGCGCGCTACATCGCAAGCTTTCTCGCGGACCGCGTCGGCTCGAAATTCGAAGGGCGCGTTAGCGGCGTCACGCGGTTCGGGCTCTTTATCCGGCTTGAGGAGACGCAGGCCGATGGCCTTGCACCCATCTCAACACTCGGGCCGGAGCGCTGGATCCACGACGAAAGCGCGCACGCGCTCGTCGGCGAACAGAGCGGGCGGCGCTATCAGCTCGGCATGAGCGTGACGGTGAAGCTTGAGGAAGCAACGCCGGTCTCCGGCGGGCTCTTGTTCTCGGTCGAAACCGAACCGCTGGCGGCCGTGCAAGGCTGGCGGCGCACGGCTCCGCACCATCGCCCGCGCGGGCGCAATGGCCCGCCGCCGCGTAAGGGCGGCAAGCCCGGCGGAAAGTTCAAGCGCCGCTGACGCGCTTGCGCCCCCCGCGCGGGCTTGGGACAATCGCCCGAACAAGAGACGGAGAGATGGGATGGAGCATCGGCGGCTCGGGGCGAGCGGCCTCAAGGTCAGTGAAGTGGGCCTTGGCTGCAACAATTTCGGCATGCGCATCGATCAAGACGCGACGACGGCGGTCGTTCACGCGGCGATCGACGCGGGCATCACCCTCTTCGACACGGCCGACATCTACGGCGGCACGCAATCAGAAGTGATGTTGGGCAAGGCGCTCAAGGGCAAACGCCAAGACATCGTGCTCGCGACGAAGTTCGGCATGCAGGTCGGCAACCGGACCGACATGAAGGGCGGTTCGCGCCGCTACATCATGAACGCCGTCGAAGCGAGCCTGAAGCGGCTCGATACCGATTACATCGACCTCTATCAGATCCACCGCTACGACAATGACACGCCGCTGGAAGAGACCGTGCGCGCGCTCGACGATCTCGTGCGCAGCGGAAAGGTTCGCTATCTCGGCAATTCAAATTTCACAGGCTGGCAAATCGCGGACGCGGATTGGACCGCGAAAAGCGAGAACCTCAACCGCTTCGTCTCGGCGCAGAATTTGTATTCGCTCCTGGAGCGCGGCGTCGAAGCGGAAGTGTTGCCCGCGTGCGATCGCTTCGGTCTTGGGTTCTTGCCGTTTTTCCCGCTCGCGTCGGGGCTTCTCACCGGCAAGTACAAGCGGGGCGAGCCGCCGCCGAACGATTCACGCCTTGCGGCCTGGGGCCAGCGCGGCGCGCAGGCGCTGAACGACAAGAACATGGATCGCGTTGAAAAGCTCAGCGCGTTCGCGGAAGAACGTGGGCACACGCTGCTTGAGCTTGCGTTCGCATGGCTGCTGTCCCGGAGCACGGTTTCGTCCGTGATTGCAGGCGCAACGCGGCCAGAGCAGGTGCAAGCAAACGCGAACGCCGCTGCCTGGAAGCTCACGGCCGAAGAAGCGGCCGCTGTCAGCGCGCTGGTGGCGTAACCCAAATGGCCAACGAGAATTTCGATCCGCCGCCGGCGGAGCAACTCGAACGCGCGCCGCGCCCAAAGGATGCGGCGACGCTTGTGATGGTGCGCCGCGATGGCGCAAAGCCGCGCGTGCTCATGGGCCAGCGTGCGCGCGGCCATGTGTTCATGCCGAACAAGTGGGTGTTTCCCGGCGGGCGCGTCGAGCGCGCCGATGCGTTGGCGCCGGCCGCAAGCGAACTTACCGAAGATGCTGAGACACGGCTCGCGGATGGGAACGTACGGCGCAAACCGCGCGCCTTCGCGCTCGCCGCGGTGCGCGAGACGTTTGAGGAAACGGGTCTCGTCGTCGGCCGTGAAGGCGGCGCGCATGGGCCCTTCCCCGCTGAGTGGGGCGATTACGGCAAGCACCACGCCGCGCCGGAGTTGGCGAAGTTCGCGTTCATCTGCCGCGCCATCACGCCGCCACACCGGGCACGCCGCTTTGATGCGCGCTTCTTCTTTGCGGAGGCCGAGGAGATCCTGCTCGACGATAAACCGCGCCTGGAGAACGACGAACTCCTGCACATCAAGTGGTTCGAGTTCGAGGAGGCGCAGGCGCTCGACCTGCCGAGCGTGACCCGTTTCGTGATCGGCGAGGTCAAGAAGCGGCTCGACGGCCAGACGCCAGAACCGCAATTTCTGCGCTGGCAGCGGGGGGCGAAGCTCCGGCCGGAGCTGCGTTAGCCTTCCGTAGCGTCAATATGGCGGGGCGCCCGCCTTGACTTAGGGGGCCGCCCCGCTATTTTCCGCGCCTTCCATTTCCGGGGCCCGTCATGGCGAAACCGACCACCATCAAGATCCGCCTGAACTCGTCCGCGGACACCGGCTTCTTCTACGTCACCAAGAAGAACCCGCGCACCAAGACCGAGAAGCTCAAGTTCAAGAAGTACGACCCGATCGCGCGCAAGCACGTCGAGTTCACCGAAGGCAAGATTAAGTAGCCTTCGCGCGCGGCCCTAGCGCCGCGGCCGATACGTGAAATCGTAGGTCGTCGTCCAAGCCTCGCCATCCGGCGAGGCTTCGCCATGTTGGCGCACCGTGCCATCGCCATTTCGCGTGAACGTCATGCGCGTGAAGTGCGGCGCGGGCATGCCCGGCGAGACGTCGTTCGGCGCTGTCAGGATCATGCCGCCCGGCGTCGCCCCGCCCGCAAAGCGCGTGATGTCGCCTTGCGAGTCCATCCATACCTGCACCCACTGGCGCTCGGCGCGGTCATAGATGTTGAGGCTGCGGCCGCTGAACGGCGCACGCGCGCTTTCCCAGCGCTCGGTGATGACGCAACCCCGGTCTTCGCTCGCAATCGTTGAGCGGCCAGCTAGTTGATCTCCACCGGTGACGTACACGTCCCATTGGCCGAGCCAGAAATCGAACGCGCGATGTTCGGGCGCTTCGCACGTTGGCGTCGGCGTTTGCGCGAGCGCAGGCGCCGCTAGCACGAGCGCGGCGAGAGCGAGAAGCATTTGACGCATGACGACCCTCCGCCACAAGCGGTCGCGCCATCAGGTTTTGCACTCAAGGCAATTGCGACGAACGGCGCTTAGGCGGCCTGGCTCGACGCGCGGCCGACGACGCGGTTGCGGCCGGCGCGCTTGGCTTCGTAGAGCGCCTCATCGGCGCGCTTGAGCAGCGTCTCAGCCGTCTCGTCCATGCCTTCGGTCTGCACGACGCCGAGGCTCACAGTCACGTCGAGGTGCCCCGCCTGCCCGCCGACGATGAACGGCGCCGCAGCCACATGACGGCGCAGCCGCTCAGCGGCCAAGCACGCCGTATCGCCCGGCGTGTTCGGCATGATCACGACGAACTCCTCGCCGCCCATCCGGCATGCAAAATCGATCGGGCGCGTGTTCGAGGCGAGGCGCGCGGAAAATTCTTTCAGCACGCCATCGCCAATGTCGTGGCCGTAGCTGTCGTTGATCTGCTTGAAGTGATCGAGATCGATCAGCATCACCGACACCGCTTCGCCGCCGCAGGTCGCACGCTGCACGAGCGGCTGCAGCTGCGCATAGAGGAAGCGCCGGTTGTAGAGGCCGGTCAGCTGATCCGTGACCGCAAGTTCAAGGCTCTGATCCAGCCGCGCGCGCAGCGCATCGACATAGCGCTTGCGGCGCATCAGCGTTCGCGCGCGGGCAACCAGTTCATCTTCATCCAGCGGGCGCGGAATGATGTCGTGTGCGCCGAGTTCCAACGCGCGCAGCGCGCGCTCCGGCTGCTCAGCGTCCATGATGGCGAGGATCGGCAGGTGCCGCGTCGTTTCAGACGAGCGCATCTTCGCGATCACCTTGCAGCCGTCGAAGCCGCCAGCGGAAAGCGCCACCACCACTAGTTCGGGCGAACCGCCGTTGTCGTCTTCACCGAGGAGCGTCACACGGTGCTCGACTCCGAGCGCCGCCTTGATGCGCGCAGCCTGGCGGGCGTTGTCATCGACCACCAGCACTTGGCCGGAAATCACACGATGCTGCTCGAGCGGATCGGGGCGCAAATCTTCGCCGATCACGCCAAGGCGCATGCCATTGGCTTCGCGCGCGCGCAGTTCATCGGTCACGATCTTCAGCCGCACGAGGCTTTTGACGCGCGCCATCAGCTGCATGTCGTCGATGGGCTTGGTCAGAAAGTCTTCGGCGCCAGCCTGCAGGCCGCGCACGCGATCGTCGCGCCCATCGAGCGCGGTGACCATCACAACGGGAATGTGGCGCGTCTCGGGATCGGACTTCAGGCGCCGGCAGGTTTCAAACCCGTCCATGCCCGGCATCATCACATCGAGCAGCACGATGTCCGGCTGTTCGCGGCGCGCCTTCTGGACCGCTTCCTCGCCGCGCGTGGCGGTGATGACGTCATAATATTCGTGCTGCAGCTTGGCTTGCAGCAGGCGAACATTGGCTTCTATGTCGTCAACGACGAGGACGCGTGCAGTCATCAGCCGATAAACCTGCGAACAGTGTCGAGGAAGGTCGTCACGGAAATGGGCTTGGAGAGATAAGCGTCGCAGCCGCCGGCGCGGATCTTCTGCTCATCGCCGCGCATCGCGAACGCCGTGACCGCAACCACGGGGATCGACTTCAGCTGCGCGTCTTCTTTCAACAGCTTGGTGACATCGAGCCCGGAAATTTCCGGCAGCTGGATGTCCATGATGATCAGATCGGGCTTGTGCTCGCGGGCCAGCGGCAGCGCCTGGCGGCCATCGCGCGTCTTGACCGTACGGTAGCCGAAGGCTTCCAACAGGTCGTTGAACAGCCGCATGTTCAGCTCGTTGTCTTCAACGATGAGAACCGTCTTGGCCATCACGCCCGATCCTGCCCCACAGCATGGCGAACGGCCTTGAGCCGCGGGAACCCCTGCCGCTTCATACCGCCTGAGGCCTTAACAAGTCTTTTGTGAGGGCTCCACATACCTTGCCGGACGTCAACGATTTCCGCTGAATCCGGCTGACTGAGGCAAAACATGCGAATCGGCGTGGATTTCGGCGGCACCAAGATCGAAGCGGTGGTCCTCGATTCCCGTGGCGAAGTCATGACGCGGGCGCGCGTGGCGAACCCCGGGAACTACCGGGGCGCACTGGAGGCGGTCTCCGCATTGGTCTCAAAGGTCGAAGACGACGCTGGCGCGCAGGGCCGCCCGGTCGGCGTCGGCATGCCGGGCTCGCTCTCGCCCGCCACGGGGCGGGTGCGGAACTCCAACTCCGTCTGGCTCAACGATCAGCCCTTCTTCGAGGACCTTAAGGCCGCGCTCGGCCGCCCCGTGCGCGTTGCGAACGACGCCAATTGCTTTGCGCTCTCGGAAGCGACGGACGGCGCGGGCGCGGGCGCGAAAGTCGTGTTCGGCGTCATCCTCGGCACAGGCTGCGGCGGCGGCGTGGTGGTGGACGGGCGGTTGATCGAGGGCGTCAACGGCATCGGCGGCGAGTGGGGGCACATTCCCCTGCCCTGGCCGAGCGCAGACGAAAGCAAGTCCGTGACGTGCTGGTGCGGGCGCCCGCTCTGCTTGGAGACCTGGCTCTCTGGCTCAGGCCTCGCGCGCTGGGGCTCGGACGTGATGGGGCGCAAAATGCGCGGCGAAGAGATCGTCGCCGCCGCTGCGGCGGGCGACGCCAAGGCGCTTCAATGCATGGATCTGCACGCCGATCGCCTTGCACGCGCGCTCGCCGTCGTGATGGACATCCTTGATCCTGACGTGATCGTGCTCGGCGGCGGACTAAGCAATGTCGCCGCAATCTACGAAGCGACATTCACGAAGCTGCCGCCCTACGTGTTTTCCGACGTGATCAAGACTCGCCTCGTGAAGAATGTGCACGGCGATAGCTCCGGCGTGCGGGGCGCTGCGTGGTTGTGGGCCGAGGGCGAAACGTGAGCGCCGTGCGATGATCATCTGCCGCGCCTGCGCGGAGCTGCGCACGGACGGCGCATGCGCGTGTGGCGAAGAGCAGCCGCTCGCGCATGATGAGCTTACGCGGCTGATGATCGCGCACCTCGATTGCGACGCGTTCTACGCCACCATCGAAAAACGTGACGATCCGAGCCTTGCGGGCAAACCCGTGATCGTCGGCGGCGGCAAGCGCGGCGTCGTTTCCACATGCTGCTACATCGCGCGCGCCTTCGGCGTCCGCTCTGCGATGCCGATGTTCAAGGCGCTGAAACTCTGCCCGCAGGCCGTCGTCGTACGCGGGCGGATGAGCACCTATGTCGAGGAAGGGCGCATCATCCGGCGCATGATGCAGGAGCTAACGCCCGCCGTTGAGCCGCTTTCGATCGACGAAGCTTTCATGGACCTCACGGGCTGCGAGGCGCTGCACGGCGGTCCGCCGGTGCAGAGTCTCGTGAAGCTGCAAAACGCCATCGAGACCGAGCGGCGCGTCACCGTCTCGATTGGACTTTCGTTCAACAAGTTTCTGGCGAAAACCGCCTCCGATCTCGATAAACCGCGCGGCTTTGCCGTGATCGGGCGCGCTGAGGCGTTGGATTTTCTGGCGCCGCGCCCCGTCGGCACGTTGCCCGGCGTTGGGCCCGCCGGCGTCGCCGCGCTCGCCAAACACAGCTGGCGCAGCGTGGGCGACATTCGTAACGCCGGGCGCGAGCGCATGATGCGCGCCTTCGGCGAATGGGGCGAACGGCTCTACGCGCTCTCGATCGCCGAGGACCACCGCCGCGTCGATCCGCTCGGCGAGCGCAAGAGCGTGTCGGCGGAAACGACGTTTTTCGAAGACATTCGAGACGTCGCGGCGCTCGAAGATCAGCTCTGGCCGCTGTGCGAAAAGGTGGCGATGCGCTGCCGCGCCGACGATATTGCGGGTCGCACGCTGACGCTGAAGCTGCGCGAGGCGAGCTTCAAGACCATCACGCGCCGCCGCCAGATTGGCGAGCCGACCTTGCTCGCCTCACGCATCTTCGAGACAGCACGGGCCCTCCTTGCGGCCGATGCCGACGGGCGCGCCGCTTACCGGTTGATCGGCGTCGGTCTCGCCGATTTTTCGCCCGCCGCCGACGCCGATCGCGGCGATCTCATGGACGAGCGCACGCCCAAGCGCGCCGCGGCCGAAGCCGCGATGGCCAAAGCCCGGGCCCGCTTCGGGCGCGATGCGGTAAAGACTGGGCGCGGCTTGAAAATCGAACACGAGGACGATTGAACCAAGCCATGTCAGACCGGCTCACCTTCGATCAAGTCAGCGCGCTCTTGGAGACGCTGCCCCTTTCCGCCGACATGATCGCGATCGACGGGTTGCCGCTCGCGGGCAAGTCGACGCTCTCGGCGCAACTCGTCGAGACGTTTGGCTTCGGTCTCATCGCAGTCGATGATTTCGTCGCGCCACACGATGCGTGGCCGAACGACATCAAGCCCGCCTATCCGTTTCCGTTTTCGCGGTGGGAAGAGTTCCGCGCGGCCGTGCGCGCGCTCCGCAACGAGGGCCAGTGCTTCTACTACCCCTACGATTGGGAGATCGGCTTCGTGAGCCCCGAGCCGCGCTACGTGGTGCGCGACAAGCCGATCATCATCGAAGGCGCGGGCGCGCTCGATCCAGAACTCGTCGAATGCTTCGACCTTAAATTCTTCGTCGAAAGCGATGAAACCACGCTCATGCAGGCCCGGATGGCGCGCGACGGCGACGTGCGCACCGGCGACTGGACCAACCTCTACCTGCCCAGCGATGCGCTCTACATGGCCACCAAGCCCCAAGAGCGCGCCGACTTCCTGGTGGCGGGGCGCGGGATCGCTTGATCCGCTGCCAGGAGGGGCGCACAAAAAGGCCGCTGAGGGGGGCTTCCTATGGGCCGGATCGACGCGCGCTTGAGCGAACTTGGGATCACCTTGCCGACGCCGCCGGCGCCCGTCGCGTCCTACGTGCCGTTCGTGATCGCGGCGGGAAATCTCGTGCACATTTCCGGGCAAGTTAGCGTTGACGCCAAGGGCGGCATCAAGGGCAAACTCGGCGGCGATCTCGATCTTGAGGACGGCAAGGAAGCGGCCGCGCTCTGTGGGCTCAATCTGCTCGCGCAGGTGCGCAGCGCATGCGGCGGCGATCTCGACCGCGTCGTGCGCGTTGTGAAGATCAACGGGTTCGTCAACGTGGCGCCCGATTTCGATCCTATCCCTGCAGTGATGAACGGCTGTTCCGATCTCATGGTGCAAGTGTTCGGTGATGCGGGCCGCCACGCGCGCTCTGCTGTGGGCGTGGCCAATCTGCCGCTCGGCTTTGCGGTCGAGGCCGATGGCGTGTTCGAGATCGCCTGATGGCTGACGACGGCGGCGCAACTGTCCGCGTCGATATTGCCGACAAGCTGTCGGACGTTCCGCGCGAAGCCTGGGACGCGCTCGCCAATCCGCCTGACCGTCCGTTCGACCCCTTCCTGTGTTGGGATTTTCTCGAAGCGCTGGAGGCGACTGAATGCGCCAGCGCCGAAGAGGGCTGGACGCCGGCGCACCTGATCGCGCGCAGCGATGGCGGCGCGCTCGCTGGCGTGATGCCGCTCTATGTGAAGCACCACTCGCAAGGCGAATACGTGTTCGACCATTCCTGGGCGGATGCGTTGCACCGCGCCGGCGGGCGCTACTATCCGAAGCTGCAATGCGCCGTTCCGTTCACCCCGGCGACCGGCCGCCGCGTGCTGACGGATGATGCGCGCATTGAGGCGGCGCTCATCAACGCCGCCGTGACGCTCACCCGCCGTGCGCGTGCGTCATCGCTCCACCTTACGTTCGTCGAGCCGCAACAAGCCGAGCGCCTGGGCGCGCTTGGCCTCTTGCTGCGAACCGGCGTGCAATATCACTGGTACAACGATGGCTACGCGACGTTCGCGGACTTCCTCGCGGCGCTCTCGTCGCAGAAGCGCAAGAACATCCGCAAGGAGCGCGCCCGCGCACTCGACGGGCTCACCGTCCGGCGCCTGCGTGGCGACGATATCAAGCCAGCGGATTGGGACTTCTTCTTCCGCTGCTACATGGACACCGGCTCGCGCAAATGGGGCAGCCCCTATCTCAATCGCGATTTCTTCCACCTCATCGGCGATCGGATGGCGGACAACATCGTGCTCTTCATTGCCGATCAGAATGGAACGCCGATCGCCTCCGCGCTCAACTTCCTCGGCGGCGATACCTTGTTTGGGCGCTATTGGGGCTGCGTGCGGCACGTCGAGTTTCTGCACTTCGAGCTCTGCTATTACCAAGCCATCGAACTCGCGATCGAGCTTGGGCTGAAGCGCGTCGAGGCCGGCGCACAAGGCCAGCACAAGCTGGCGCGGGGCTACGCACCGACGGCCACGCACTCGGCGCACTGGATCGCGCATGAGGGCCTTCGGGACGCCGTCGCGCATTATCTCAAGAGCGAAACACCCGCGATGATCGAGGAGATCGAGGCGCTCGATGAGCACACGCCCTTTAAGAAGGGCGGCTGATGCTCATCAAAGGCGCGGTGCTCGCGCGCGTGAAGACGGGCGAGATCACGCTGCAGTTCCGGCGGTGGACACGCCCGACCGTGAAAGCTGGCGGCGAGCTGCGCACCCAGATCGGGGTCCTCAAGATCGAAAGGGTCGAGCGCATCGCGCGCAGCGCCATCACCGCCTCCGACGCGCGCAAGGCGGGCTATGAGAGCGTCTCCGCCTTGCTTGCGGAACTCGATTCGCGCGCCGAGGGCGACCTCTACCGCATCGCGATCAAGCCCGGCGGCGCCGATCCGCGGATCGCGCTGCGCGCGAAGGCCGCGCTCAGCGCTGAAGAACGCGCCGCGCTCACCGCCAAACTCGACCGGATGGATGAAACGAGCCGAACCGGGCCTTGGACACGCGCGACGCTGGCTGCGATCGCAAAGCACCCTGGCAAGCGCGCGCCGGATCTCGCCGAAGCGTTCGGGCGGGAGACGCTCGCCTTCAAGCGCGATGTGAGGAAACTGAAAGAACTTGGGCTGACCGAAAGCCTCGAAGTTGGCTACCGCCTCTCGCCGCGCGGCGCCGCGTTCTTGAAACGCTAGCCCTTCTCGGCGCTCCGAGCCGCCGTTAGGGTCGCGCTCAGACGAGGAGCGACCGATGAGCCTCTACGGAACCTACGACGACGCCAACATCTTCGCCAAGATTCTGCGCGGGGAAGCGCCGGCCGTGAAGGTCTATGAGGACGACGAAGCGCTCTCGTTCATGGACATTTTCCCGCAAGTGCGCGGCCACACGCTGGTGATCCCCAAGGCGGTGCAGGCGCGCAACTTCATCGAGCTGCCTCCCGAGCGCATGGGCGCCTACATGCAGCGCGTGCAGAAGGTTACGCGCGCCGTCGCCGAGGGGCTCAAGCCCGATGGCGTGCGCGTGATGACGTTCAACGGGGCGGCCTCTGGGCAGACGATCTATCACCTGCACTTCCACATCTATCCGATCTGGCAAGGCGCGGCCGAGCGCCCGCACGCGGCGGGCAAACAAGCTGACGTGACTGAACTGCGCGCGTTGGCCGATCAGATCGCCGCCGCGATCCGCTAGGGCCTCGGCGCCGGTGTTGCGCCGGCTGGCGCAGGCGTAATCGCGGGCACGTTTGCGGTGAGACGCACGCCATCGCCATCATAGGCGAATGTCAGCTCCGCTACGCCGCGCGCGCCGCATGCATCGAAGCGCCAATTCTCCGTCCACGCGCCGCCGGCGGTGAAGGGCGCGCCGCGCGCGATGGAGGTGTCGAGGATTTTGAGCTGCGTTGGGGCGCAGCCGGGGAAACGCTCGCGCATCATCGGCGTGAATATCTGGCCGTACACGCTCTGGAGAATGAGGCGCGTGGCGGCGGTCGTTCCCATCGGCAGCGCGAACGCGGCGTCGGGCAGGCCTTCGTGTTGAAGGACCTCGACATTGTGGCGGCGCGGGGCGCGGCCGCAGCCCGTCGCGCGGTAGACATAACGCTGCATGCGAACGCCGCCGTCGCGCATCTGCCGCTCGACGCGCATGCGCGGCTCGACAGGCCCGCCGCTCACACGCGTGATCGCGAGATCGTTCTGCGCGCACGCGCCAAACACGGATGTCTCTAGCGCAGCGATCGGCAGCCGCACGGCCTGTGCCGTGGGCGGCGTGCTGGCGGCCGCGGCGCGAGCGCCCGTAGAGCCAACACTGGCCGGCCGCGAGGCGCTCGTTGCGCCAGCAGCGCCTGCCCGCGGCGCCGTCGTAGCGCCCGACGTGCTCGGTCGTGGCGTCGTGCTGGTCCGCGGCGTAGCTGCAGACGTCGCTGGCGCCGCCGTCGCTGGCGCGGGACGGCGCGCGACGGGCGCGTCGCTCGTTTGTGCGAGCGCCGCGGGACCGGAACTCAGCAGCGCCAAAGCTAGGGCAAGTGTTGGAAGTCTCATGGCCCTCTCCCAACAGCAAAACGGGGCGATCTTGCGACCGCCGCTTTGTCCTACGGGTTGGAGGCGGCCCCAGCCATTGTGGTTGAGGCGACCATTCGAACGCCTTCGCCATCAAATGTGAACGTGATGGGCGTTGAATCCCGCACGCCGCAGGCCTCCCAATCCCATTGCTCGGTCCAACTGGCATTTGCCGTGTAGGGTGTTCCCTCGACAATCCGCGTACCCGTCACAACTATGATCGGACGGCCGTTGCCGGTGCTCGCTGTGCAACCTGGATGACGTGCGCCCATGAGCATTGGGAATATCTGAATCATGACATCGCGCATCACACCGGAGGTGATTGCGGTATCGCCAGGCGGCAGCAACGACACCACACCGTTCGGTGCAGAGGGCCCCGAGAAGACTTGTACGTTGTGAGCGCGCGGCGGAGCACGACACCCCGTGGCCTCGTACCGCTCGCGATAGATGCGAATGCCTTGGGCCCTCGTGTCGCGGTCACCTCGCACCGCGTAGTTGCTTTCGCTGCCGCCTACGCGCCTCAAAGCACGGTCGTTTCCGACACAATCCGGAATCAACAGCTGGTCATAGAAAGCAACGTGCCCACGCGCCGCATCTTCGAAGCTGGGCGCCTGCTGCGCTAACGCAGCGGAAGGCAGCATCACAAGCAACGCAAGACAAATCCATCGCATGCCCGGAAATCCTCAAGTGTTCTCAGCGAGCGATACCATGCATCCAGCGCACGTTGATGTGCGTTCGTTCACCGTGCCGCAAAAGCAAAACGGGGCGATCTTGCGACCGCCCCGTTCCACTTCAAGCTATAAGGCGCCTACGCCCGTTCCGGCTTTTTGCTGGCCGGGGGAGCGGCTTTGGGCTGCTCCGGGAAGTAGGCGAACTTCAGTTTCTCATCGTCGGCTGGATCGATGTCGATCTTCACCAGGCCGCCGTTCTTGAGCGCGCCGAACAAGAGTTCGTCCGCCATGGGCTTTTTCACCTGCTCCTGGATGATCCGGTTGAGCGGGCGTGCGCCGAAGGCTTCATCGTGACCGCGCGACGCGAGCCAATCGGCGGCCGCATCCGTGATCTCGATCTGCACGTTGCGCTCCGAGAGCTGCGCTTCGAGCTGCAGAATGAACTTCTGCACGACCGAGCGGACAACTTCCGGCGCAAGGCCGTTGAAGTGGATCACGGCGTCGAGGCGGTTGCGGAACTCCGGCGTGAAGAGGCGTTTGATCGCCTCTTC